>JAHECL010000176.1 GCA_024641745.1 Gemmatimonadota bacterium
TCGCCGTGGCGAAGTGCGGATTGGTGAGCGCCTCCGCGAATGCCTTCGCGCTCTCGAACCGGTCGGCGGGGAGCTTCTCGATCGACTTGGCCACCGCGGCGGCGACGTTGGCGGGCACCGCCTTCCGCATCCGGGTGACCGGCGCCGCCTCCTCGGTCACGATCTTCATGATGATCTGCTGGGCCGAGCCGCCGCTGTGGGGCGGGTCGCCGGCCAGCATTTCGTAGAGCACGCTGCCGAGCGAGTAGATGTCGGAGCGGGGGGTGATTTCCTTCTCTGCGGTGGCCTGCTCCGGGCTCATGTAGTGCGGGGTGCCGAGCGAGAGGCCGGTCTCGGTCATCCGCCCGCCCGCCGCGGCGCTCACCGCCAGCGCGATGCCGAAGTCGGCCACCATCGGCCGGCCCTCGTGCAGCAGGATGTTCTCCGGCTTGATGTCGCGGTGCACCACCCCCTGGCGGTGGGCGTAGTCGAGGGCGTCCGCGACGTTGACGGTGATGGCGACTGCTTCGTCGACACCGAGCTGGGTCTCACGGTCAAGTTTCGACCGGAGGGTCTCCCCGTCGATGAACGGCATGACATAGTAGAGAAAGCCGTCGGCGGTGCCGGAGTCGAACAATGGCAGGATGTGTGGATGCTGCAGCGCCGCGGTGGTGGTGATCTCCTGCACGAACCGCTCGGCGCCGAGCACCGCGGCGAGCTCCGGCTTGAGGACCTTGAGCGCCACCTTCCGCTTGTGCTTGAGGTCCTCGGCCAAATACACCGTGGCCATGCCGCCCTGGCCCAGCTCCCGCTCGATGCGGTAGCGGTCGGACAGGGCGGCGGTGAGGCGGGTCAGTGGCTCGGTCACTCCGTCTTCTCCGCCGCCAGCGCGGCGCGCAACTCGGTGATGAAATTCTCCACGATGACCAGGTCCCCCGACTTGTCGCCCATGCCCTGGGTGTTGATCAGGAAACGGCGCCCGTCGCGTGAGAGCTCGAACATCCGGTCAATGAAGTTCTGTTCGAACGTCGTGCCGACCGGCGCGTGCACCAAGAGTCGGTGTGCGGCCAGCGCGGGTCCCCGGGACATGTCCGCGACGTGGACGGCGTCTCCGCCCTCCGATCGATAGAAGAGTTCCCGGCCGTCGCCGCTCCAGAGCGGATCGGTGCCGCCGCCCTGTGAAATCTGCCATTTTCCCTCGTCCACATCGGGGAAGGGTCGCACGAAGATCTCCCGGTCACCCGTCTCTGTCGACACGTAGGCCAGCCAGCGCCCGTCAGGTGACAGGCTTGGTTTCAGCTCGTCGTAGCTCTCGGCCAGGAGCGGTCGCGGCGCGGTGTCGGTACCGAGCTGCATTGCCAGGATGTCGCGCGACGGTTGGCCGCCAACCGCCAGCACCAGCCACCTGCCGTCGGCGGACCAGCGGGCGTCGAGCACCGTCCGGCCAGGGTCCGTGACCAGTTCTTCCGACCCGACCCCGTCCGCGCGACGACGCCAGAGGCTCCAGTGGCCGTCGCGGCGCGAGGTGTAGCTGACGTACCGTCCGTCCGCACTCCAGGCGGGCGACGAATTGCCCTCTCCGCCGAAGGTGAGTCGCGAGAGAGGACCTGCATCCATCTGCTTGACCCAGACGTCGATGCGGCCGGCCCCCGCGTCCGAGGTTGCGATGCCGATGGCGAGCCGGCTCTTGTCGGGCGAGAGCGTGTACGCCTCGAGCTCGGGGTCGTGCCAGGCCGTGTCCACCGGCGTCATGGCGCCGGAGCGGTCCACCCACATCATCGTCTCGGCGGAGTTGAGGCCCGGCAGCGTGTAGACGAGCGTTCCGCCGGCGACCGCAAGATCGGCGTCGATGTTGCGGACGGACACGTTGGCGAAGAGTGGAATCGGGCGGCCCCGGAGGGAGAGTTTGTCCGGATCGAAGGGTACGGCCAGCAGCGTTCCCTCGGGTGCCACATACACGAGCGCCCCTGCCTCGGCGACGTAATAGCCCAGCACGCCCTGCAGCGTGTGCCGAATCTGCCCGGTCTTCAGCTCCACGACATGCAGCCTGTACTGCCCATCATCGCCTGCCTCCTCGCTGACCAGGGCGCCGCGTCCGCCCGGGAGGATGTTCAGCCGCCGGTAACGCCCCCCCTTGCCGGGCGCTGGGAGCGCCACGACATCCTCGATCGCCCCCCCGCCCGCCGGCACGCGCCGGACGGTGTCGCCGACACCGATGAAGTACACGTACCCGCCGGGTCCCCAGGCCGGCGGGCTCCGGAACCCGGAGTCCACGAGGGTCAACGGGGGCCCGCCCCGCAGCGACGCGACACGGATGGAGGCCGGGTTGAGCATGAGGAAGGCGACCTGTGACCCGTCCCAGGACACCGCGGGAAGGATCGGAAGCCCCAGCGTCCCCGGGATGGGACGGGACACGAGGCTGCCGAGGGGCCGAACAAAGAGCTGTCGATTCTGTCCACCGAGCTCGCTCACATACACCAGCTCCCGACCGTTCGGGGTCAACGCAAGGCGGCCAGGCTCATCGGCACCGCGGTACGCCAGCGGCGCCGTACTGTCGAGCACCACGGGGTAGCGTCCCACGGGCCGGGTGGGCTGGGGCCGGCGGGCGGCCCAGACGGCTGCCGCCGTGGCGACGACCGCCAGCGCCGAGGCCGCCAGCGCGACCAGGCGCCAGCGGCCGGTTGCCGCGGGGGAGGCGCCGGCGATGCCGGTGGTGCCGCCCACCATCGTGTAGCCGGGGTTCTTCAGCGCCTCCCCAAACTCCTTGGCAGAAGCAAACCGGTCGGCCGGCAGCTTCTCCAGCGACTTGGCCACCGCCGCCGCCACGTTGTGCGGCACCGACTTCCGGAGTTCCGTGACGGGCCGCGCGGTGTCGGTCACGATCTTCATGATGATCTGCTGCGCCGACCCGCCGAGGTGCGGCGGCTGCCCGGCGAGCATCTCGTAGCAGACGCTGCCCAGCGAGTAGACGTCGCTCCGGGCGGTGATTTCCTTCTCGGCGGTGGCCTGCTCCGGACTCATGTAGTGCGGCGTCCCGAGGCTCATGCCGGTTTCTGTCATCCGCCCGCCCGCCGCGGCGCTCAGCGCCAGCGCGATGCCGAAATCGGCCACCATGGGGCGGCCGTCGTGCAGCAGGATGTTCTCCGGCTTGATATCGCGGTGGATCACGCCGTTCCGGTGCGCATAATCGAGCGCGTCGGCCACGGCGGTGGTGATGCCCACCGCCTCGTCGATGCCGAGCTGGGTCTCGCGGTCGAGCTTCGAGCGCAGCGTCTCGCCGTCGATGAACGGCATGACATAGTAGAGAAAACCGTCGGCGGTGCCGGAGTCGAAGAGCGGCAGGATATGTGGATGCTGCAGCGCCGCGGTGGTGGTGATTTCCTGCACGAAGCGCTCGGCACCGAGGACGGCAGCGAGCTCCGGCTTGAGGACCTTGAGCGCCACGTTCCGCTTGTGCTTGAGATCCTCCGCCAGGTAGACGGTGGCCATGCCGCCCTGGCCCAGCTCCCGCTCGATGGTATAGCGGTCGCTCAGCGCGG
>JAHECL010000177.1 GCA_024641745.1 Gemmatimonadota bacterium
GACGAGGTCCCGAAGACGGAGGGTCACACGTTGTCCAGTTCGGTCGACTTGCGCTGGCGCAACCGGCGGGTGCCGGGTTTCTCCAGCTGCCGGCGCATGCGCCCCTCGGCCTGGTCGAGCGCGGAACGGTGGTCGTCTCCCCGCCCGGCCGCCAGCAGCAGCTCCTCGCCGAGGGCCTGCGCCTTGATTTCCGCGGTGGGGACACCCCCCTCGACGTCGAACAGCAGGCTCACATCCAGCGGACGACCGGCCCGCGTAGCCAGGCGCTCGGCGACTTCGTGGGCGTGCTGACGCAGGAGGTCGGGCAACTCACAGTGACGGGCGGTAACGGTGACGGGCATGCATCCCCCCGTGGAAGTGACAGGTCAGCGGCCGCTGAGATCCCGGAGATGGGATTCGGTCAGGTCGGCCGCGCGGTCCCACGACAACGACTCGGCAAATCGTCGACCGGCCTGCCCCAGTCGCTCGACCAGGGCGGGATTCCCGGCGAATTCCAGCATTCGGGCGGCCAGCGCCTCCGCGTCGCCGTGGGGAACCAGGTACCCCGTTTCCCCGGCGCGCACCGAATCGCGAAGCCCCGGGCTGTCCGAGGCCAGCGACGGGGTGCCGCAGGCGGCCGCCTCCACAACGGTAATACCCCACCCCTCCTTCGGCGAAGGGAAGATGTTTCCCCAGGTGCTCCGCAGCAGGGTCAGTTTTTCCGCCTCCGATACGAAGCCGAGGAACCGGACCGCCTCTCCCTGCCCACGATCCCGCGCGATGCCCTCGAGGCGCGGGCGATCGTCGCCGCTCCCCGCGATGTTCAGCGTCAATTCCGGACGCACCTTCCGCGCCAGGGCCAGCGCCTCGATCGCGAATCCCACCCCCTTGTACCGCTTCAGGCGACCCACGTACAAAAACGATGGCGGGTCGGTCCGCGGGACGGAGGAATCGGGGCAATAGTGCCCGGCGTCCACCCCGAGATGAATGACGCGAATCCGCCCGGTCGGGATCCCGCGCAACACGAGGTCGTCGCGGGTGCTCTCACTGATGGCCTGGTATTCGGCCCGCCGGTACAACCAGGGAATCGGGCGTTCCGCCAGCCAGACGATGGCCGCCATCGGCCAGGGTGCCTCCTGGAACGCGGTGGTCCCGAACAGGTGGGGCACCACGACGCAGACCGGCCGGTCGGTCATCGTGGCCACGAACAGCGGGAGCTTGTTCACGTCCTCGATGACGACATCAGGCGTCTCGGTCCGCAGCGCCCGGCGAATCGCCCGGCGGCCGGCCAGCGCAAAGGTGTTTCTTCCCGCAACCCGGGTCACCTCGACCCCGTCCACCATCTCGACGGGGGTGCAGCCCGGCCACCCGGAACAGACGAGGCGGATCCGATGTCCCCGTTCGGCCAGCCGGCGCAACAGCTCGAACAGGTGAATCTCGGCGCCCCCGGCCATCGGGTTGAGGCGATCGAGCCAGTTGACGACGAGGAGGTTCACAGTCGCCCGAGCGACCGCGCGATGCGATCGAGGACGCCGTTGACGAATCCCGGCGTCTTGGGGCCGCCAAACCACCGCCCGAGTCGGATCGCCTCGTCGATGACGACCTTGGGCGGCGTGACACCGAGGCGCAATTCATGGATCCCCAGTCGCAGGATGTTCAGCTCGACAATGCCGATCCGTTCGATGCGCCAGTTGTCCGCCGCTCCCTGGACGAGCCGGTCGAGGGCCTCCCGATCGGCCAGCACCCCGGCCGCCAGCGCCTCCGCCCCGTCGAGGACCCGGGGTTGCGGGCCGGTCAATCGTGCCAGTCCTCCAGCCGCCTCCACCGGCGCGCTGCCTGTGACCTCACAGGCGTACAGGAGCTGGAGGGCCCGCGCCCGCGCCCTGGTCTCAATTCGGAGCATCGGCCCTCCTGATCCGGGCCAATGCGTCGGCCGCCGTGATGGCCGCCTCCGCCGCCTCATATCCCTTGTTGCCCGCGGCTCCGCCCGCCCGATCCAGTGCCTGCTCCATGGTATCGACCGTCAACAGGCCGAACCCGACCGGAATGACGTACGCGCGCGCCACTGCACCCAGGCCACGGGTGGCCTCCCCCGCCACGAACTCGAAATGCGGCGTGCCGCCGCGCACCACGGCGCCAAGCGCGATGATGCAGGCGTACTGTCCGGACCGCGCGGCCTCCTCCGCGAGCACCGGGAGTTCAAAGGCCCCGGCGGTCCAGATCACGTCCACGTGCCGGTCGGCGATGCGGGCGTCGCGGCAGCAGGTGCGGGCGCCCTCCAGCAGGCGCGTGGTGACGAGCTCGTTGTAGCGGCCGACCAGGATGGCCACCCGCCCGACAGGACCGAGGCGACCGGAGAATTCAGGCATCGTCTCAGTGGGCCAGAAGGTGACCAAGCTTGTCGCGCTTGGCGGCGAGATAATCGGTGTTGTCGCGCGTCTGGTCGATGACGAGCGGGACCCGCTCGACGATTTCCAGGCCGTACCCCTCCACGCCCACGAGCTTCCGCGGATTGTTGGTCAGGATGCGAATCGTGGTGAGCCCGACGTCCCGCAGGATCTGGGCGCCGATGCCGTAGTTCCGGAGGTCGGGCGCGAAACCGAGTCGTTCGTTCGCCTCGACGGTGTCGTCGCCCCCGTCCTGGAGGGCGTACGCCCGCAGCTTGTTGAGCAGGCCGATCCCCCGCCCCTCCTGATCCAGGTAGACGATGACGCCGGCCCCGGCCTCCACCACCTGCCGCATGGCCGCGTGCAGCTGGGCTCCGCAGTCACAGCGTCGCGACCCGAAGACATCGCCGGTGAGGCACTTGGAATGCATCCGGACCAGCACGGCCTCGGCACCCTCGACCTGGCCATGCACCAGCGCCACGTGCTCGGCGTCGTCCACGTCGTTCCGGTAGCCGATGACGCGGAATTCCCCGAATTCCGTCGGCAGCCTGGCGGCTGCGACGCGGTGGACCAGTCGTTCCTTCTGGAGGCGGTAGGCGACGAGATCGGCCACCGTGACGAAGGTGAGCCGGTGCGCGTTCGCGAAGAGCTCGAGTTCGGGACGCCGGGCCATCGTGCCGTCGGCGTTGAGGATCTCGCAGATGACGCCGGCAGGGGCGAGGCCGGCGAGGCGCGCGAGGTCGACGCTGGCCTCGGTCTGCCCGACGCGCTGGAGCACGCCACCCGGCCGCGCGCGCAGCGGAAAGATGTGCCCCGGGCGCCGCAGGTCAGCGGCCACGGTGGCGGGGTTGATCGCGACGTGAATCGTCGCCGCGCGGTCAGCCGCCGAAATCCCGGTCGTCACGCCGTAGCGCCGCTCGGCATCGATGCTCACGGTGAACGCAGTGCCGAGCGCCTCGGTGTTGTGCTCGGCCATCTGGGGAAGGCCGAGTTGGTCGCACCGCTCGCCGGTGAGCGCCAGGCAGATGAGCCCGCGCCCGTGCAGGGCCATGAAGTTGATCATCTCCGGCGTCACGAGTTCCGCGGCGCAGACGAGGTCACCCTCGTTCTCG
>JAHECL010000178.1 GCA_024641745.1 Gemmatimonadota bacterium
GACGCTCGCAGGACAGCCCGCTCACACCGCCGCCGTAGACTGCCACCGGAATTTCGTCATCTCGCACTCCGGAGGCGCTCCAGATGAACCGAATCCTCGCCCTGTCGGTCGCCCTCGCCGGCCTGGCGGCCTGCTCCGAAGCCGCCGATTCCCCGGCGGGTCCGGACCTCTCCCTCTCCCGGTATGACGGGGGCCAACAGTCAATCACCCTCTGCCATCAGTCGGGTCACCTCGGTCGCCTGATCGAGGTCTCCGACCGCGCCCTCGCCGCCCACCTGGCGCACGGGGACTACGTGGCCGGCCTGGAGGTCGCACCCGCCTCCTTCACCACTGACGACGGGATCCATTTCTCGACTGTCACCGGGGCCCTCGACGCCGCGCGGGCCATCCGGGTGGCGCGGGACGAGAAGGAGCGGGCCGCCTGCCGCATCACCATCACCGTGGCGGCCGGCACCTACAGCGGGAGCTTCGATCCCGGTGCCGCGGCCTCGATGGAGCGGTTTCCCCTTCTGGTCGACATGCCTGACGTGACGCTGCGCGGGGCGTTCGACATGGGCGTGGACCGGACGGGCCGGGCCACCGGGGAGAGTCGCCATGCAGGCGCCAACACGGTCCTCGCTCCCGATCGACCGATCGACTTCCTGCCGCTGACCGAGACGCTGATCCTGGTCGCCGACAATCCCGCCGGCTTCCGGGGAAACGGCGCGCACATCGAGGGGTTCGACCTGCAGTCGGGGCACGAGCCGGGCTCGGAGGGAGGCGTCGGCATCCTGTCGCTCCGGGTCGAGGGCCTCGTGATCGAGGGCAACCGCTTCGAGCGTGGCCTCACCTCGGCCACCGACCTGCGGGCCTCCAGCGCCCGTGTCGCCTTCAACTACGGGAAGGGCCTCGGCCTCAACTGCGGACACTGCCTCGCAGGACCGGGCCGGTTCGTGGCGATCGGAAACACCCTGATCGACGGCGGACTGGGGGGCATCTATGTCAGTGCCGCCGTCGCCCACCTTCCCTTTTCCCTGGGCGCCAACGCAGGCGCCGAGGTGGACCCGTACGTCCTGCCGGTGGCCGCCTCGGTCGACGCGGTCCTCCTCAACAACGGGATCCGGGGCCACCGGCGGCTTCCGATCGGGTTTGCCGTTCGCGTCCTCGCGCTCGGGCCCGCGTCTGCCGCGGTGCCGCAGTCAACCCGGGTGTTCCTCGGCGGGAACGACCTGAGCGGGAACACTTTCGGCCTGATCCTGGACGCCGGCTTCCCGCAGGGCACCGCGCTGCGCAAGGGTGACCTCGACGTCACTCTCCGCGGCAACACCATCGCGGGGAACTGCCAGACCGACCTGCTGGTTGCCTTCACCCGGCACACCGGTGCGCTGGGGACGACCACGAATCCCTATCTCAAGAACTCGACGTTCGACCTGCGGCTCGGCGGGGATCTCGCCTGGGCCGACGCCTGGTACAGCCATCCCGACGGCAACGGGAACACTCTCGTGGTGGATGGGGCGACGATCGCGAACGGACAGCAGGTGGCCTACGACCCGACGAGGGTGTGTCCGTGAACCAGTCAACCATACTGCTCCGCCTCGGGGCGGTCGTGGCGCTGGTTGGGTGCGCCGACTCCGGTGCGCCGACCAATCCCGGCACGACGCCGCTGCCGCCGACGCCGTTCATCCTGTCAAATCCGGTGGCGGCGGGCGGAGGGGCAACGGTTGCATACCTCTCACTGCCGCCCGGTTCATTTGGGGACCCTTCGACGGCCACGGCGCGAGTGGCAAGTAGTGGAGCGTCGGTAGACGTGGTGCTGGTCGAGGGCGGCTTCGATCCGGTCCCGCTCGCAGTGGTGGCAGGGGAAGCAATTGAGGTCGAGGTACGCGGTGACGGCTCCGGCACCTTCCGGTTGCTCGTTCCCGATTCAGCGTCGCCGGTCGTGGTCCGCGTCAGTCCGTCAGATCACAAACTCGCCGTACCGGTGACCGATTCCATCGTGGTCACCTTCAGCGAACCGATCAGTGTCGCGACTCTGGCCGCCGCGATAACATTGCGGCATACCGGTACGCTGCTGCCCGGAAACATCGTCCCCTCCTCCGACGCGCTCTCGGCCACGTTTGTCCCCACTGCTCCCCTTCCGCCGCTCGCCAACCAGGTGTTGCGGATCGGGACCGGCGTGAGGGACCTCGACGGCGACTCAGTGCGCGTGGCATTCCAGTCGGATTTCAGCACCGACTCGGTCCCGACTCCTCCACCTCCACCTCCGGTTGTCCCGACAGCTGTGCTCTCGTCACGGGCACCTGGCGATTCGCAACCGATTGACTACCTGCGGTTCAGCTTCTTCGCTACGTCAGCCCACGGACTTGTCAGATTGGACCTGGAAGCCACTGAGGAATCAAGCGCCACCCCTTCTTGGGCGTGGGGCATAAGCGGCAATATCAATTCCTTCCTTGCGAGACCCACCGATATCAACGCGTCAGGTCCTGCAGCACCGCTCGGGAATGTCTCGATCGAACTGGTGGTGTTCGACAGTCTGGGGCAGTCCGGCACCTCGCAGCCGGTGCGGGTGACCCTGGTGGAGCCCGATACCGCCCCCCGGCTGGTGGTTCGCGAGTTCTGGATGATCGAATTCGGGTCCGGATTCTGGTTTTATGCGCCCCATCTTGTCGTGGCGGAAGCCGCGGGAGAGTCCGGACTTGAGATCGTCGGCTTCCAGGT
Organism: Gemmatimonadota bacterium; assembly: GCA_024641745.1. GTDB lineage: Bacteria > Gemmatimonadota > Gemmatimonadetes > Gemmatimonadales > GWC2-71-9 > SPDF01. The sequence goes on from JAHECL010000178.1 coordinate 2,698, forward strand.
GCTCCAGTTCTCTGATTGGCCCTATCCGTTTCCCAGGGCCTTCGCGTACAACATCACGATCCCGCCAGGCGAGGACGTCCCGCTCATTCGAGAGGCGAATGGAGACTACGAACTGGCCTACTTCATCTCCGATGGGCGTCGCATTGGCCCCGAGGCCACGCTCAGAATCGTGTACCAGGATCTGTCCGGTCGATACCACGCGACGACGGTGACTGGTCCCGTCGTATCGGGGAGTCAACCGGACACCTTCACGAGCCGGTGTGGGCGATGGACGGATGCGAGCCTGCGGGAAAGCTCCCTCTGCCCTGCCAGCCTGCGTCTCGTCTCTCCTTCAACTGCCCTTTTCGCGCAGCAAGACTCCCGATGACGCTCTCACGCCCTGGCACCTGGCTGGCCGTCCTCGCCAGCCCCCTGCAGTCCCGTATCGACCCTACGTCATCGAAGTCCCCGGTGACGGTGGCGGCCGCCATCCCCGGTACCGATCACAAGCTTTTCCTTCCCCAGGAAGCCATTTCCCCCATGACACACCGAGGTGCTCGATGAAACCGTTGCCTTTGCTGGCGGTGGTCGCGGTTGCCGTGCTTGTGGGCCAGGCCTGCTCCGACTCCACTGGCGAGGGATCGTCAGCGCCCACCGCCGCTGCCGTCGCCGCCACCGACCACCAGAGCGCCCTGGTCGGGACGGCGCTGCCAAGACCGCTCCAGGTACTGGTGCAGGTCGATGGCCAGCCGAAGGCAGGCGCCCTGGTGTCCTGGGCTCCCAGCACCG
>JAHECL010000179.1 GCA_024641745.1 Gemmatimonadota bacterium
TAGGCCCGGAGAGCAGGAGCGATGCGTTGCCGCTGCGGACCACCGGGGGTGTGCCGCTGACCGCTCCCCGCAGGTACTTCACCCCGGCGGCCGCTGCCGCCTCCGCCACCTCCGCTGACGATGGCACGTCGACGGTCGAGAGGTCGACCAGCGTGGATCCCGGCTTCATGGCGGCCAGGCCGCCCTGGTCGATCAGGACCGACCGCAGGGCGGGGCCGTTGGTCAGCATGGTGACGACGACGTCGACGCCGCTGACGGCGTCGGGGATGGATGCCGCCACGGTGACCCCGTCCGAGAACAGTGCCTCGGCCGCCGCCGGTGTCCTGTTCCAGAGGACGACCGGCTGTCCCGCCTCCTTCCAGCGGTCGACGAAGGCCGCGCCCATCTTTCCGACGCCGAGCAGGGCTACTGCTGAACCGTTCACGAGTCCTCCTTGAACATAGATGCGAATCGGGCGAAGGCAGCGTCGAGGGCAGCGTCGTAGTCCATCGCTGCGAACTCGTAGAAGGAGGGTCGACCCAGGCCGTAGGCGGGTGCTCCCCGCTGGGCGCGGGTCAGCCAGTCGACGACTGCGGGGACCAGCTCGGAGGGCTCCACGACCGCCTGGACCAGGCCGACCTCCCTGGCGCGCTCAGCCGTGAAGGGCTCGCCGCTGCCGATGTTCTCGAGGGCGGCCCGCACGCCGATGCGGTGGGCGAGCGGCACCTGGGCGACCATCGGCCAGATCCCCGCACTGACCTCCTGCGATCCGATCCTCGCGGTCGGCACCGCCACCGCGTAGTCCATTGCCGCGACCAGGGCCGAGCCGCCGGCCAGCGCATCCCCGTGCACCGCCGCGGCGATCGGCTTGGTCAGCCGGGGGAAGACGTGGAGCAGCTGGACGAGGTCGCCGGCGAACACCACCGGGTCAGCGCCCGCGCGGATCGCAGGGATGTCGAGGCCGCCACAGAAGAGCGGGCCGGACGAGGTCAGCAGGATGGCGGTGACGTCGTCGTCGGCGTCAGCGGCGATGAGGGCCTCACGCAGCAGCGTCATGAGGTGCGGGTTGAGCAGGTTGCGATCCCCGGCTTCGAAGGTGAGCGTGCGCAGGCCGTCGGTGTCCTGCGCGACTACGGAACCTGTCATGTGGACTCCCCGGGTGGTTGCGAGTGCGGACGGTGGAGATGGCGGACGGTCAGTCGAGCGGCTGCGGGCCTCCCGAAGCCGTCGAGCGTGCGGTCCGGTGGGGCGCGGTCGAGGGTGCGACGAGCACCTCCGGGTGCCGGAGAAGCTCGATCCGGGTGCGGCGGATGTGGCCGGCGAGGTAGCGCTCGGCATCCTCCGCGTCACGCCGCTCGATGGCATCGAGGATGAGGTTGTGCTCCGCGTTGACGATCCACATGCGTCGCGGACCCGAGACCTCCATGAACGCGCGACGGTAGTGCTGCGTGGTGTTCCAGAAGCGACGGACCGTCCCGAGCAGGTGCTCGCTGTCGCAGCCCGAGTAGGTGAGCATGTGGAACTCGCGGTCGAGGACCAGGAAGTCCCGGAGCTCGGTGTCCGCCTCGATCCGCAGCTGGATGAGCCTGAGCTCGTCGATCTGCTCGTCGGTGAGGTGCGGGATGCTCTCGATGAGTGCCAGCGGCTCAAGCCGCTCGCGCATCGTGTAGAGCAGGGAGACCTCGTGCTCGTCGAGCCGGGGGATCCGTGCCCCCTTGTTGGGCTCGAGCTCGACCAGTCCCTCGGCCGCCAGCATGCGAAGTGCCTCTCGGACCGGCAGTCGACTCGTGCCGAACTGCTCGGCGACCACCTCCTGCCGGATCCGGTCGCCGGGCGGCATCGTCCCCGAGAGGATCTGGGCACGCAGGTGGGCGGCCACCTGCGTGCTCATCGCCAGCTGCACCTCGCTCGTCACGAGAAGAGCTCCGGGTGGTGGTCGAAGGCCTTTCCGTTCGGGTAGGACACCAGCTCGAACTGCATGCCCCAGGGGGACAGGAAGTACACCCAGCGCTGACCCTCGCTCGCGCTCTTGCTGGAGGTGGGATCACCCAGGACGTGCACGCCCTTCTCATGCAGGTAGGCCAGCGCGGTATCCAGGTCCTCGACGTACAGCGCCACGTGGTGACCACCGATGTCGCTGTTGCGCGGCACCTCCATGTCCTGGTCCGGGGCCTCGTACTGGAAGACCTCGAAGACCGCCTGGCCTCCGCACCGGTAGAAGTGCAGCTCGCGCATCACGGTGCGGGGGTGGACATTGAGGTGCTCGCTCATCCAGTCGCCGTCGCTCTCGAAGGGTCCCAGCTTGTACATGTACTCGCAGCCGAGGACGTCGATCAGCCAGCGATGGGCCTGCTCGAGATCGGGGACGGTGAACCCGATGTGGTCAAGTCGGGTGAGCCCCGGAAGACCGGCCATGTTTCCTCCAGAATGGATCCAGAAACCACCAACAGATGCAAAGGTACCTCAGATCTTCCCGAAAATGTCTTGAAAGTGGATCCATTTCTTACTACAGTCGTGACACCCAATCAGTGAGGCGAGGTTGTCGTGACGGAGCACAAGCCCTTGGTCCCCGGGGCTCCCTGGGTCCAGCTGGAGACGACGGAGGCGGACTGGGACGCGGCCGAGCCGGGCCTGCTGACGGCGATGTTCAGCCAGCTGGCGCTCATCCGGGCCTTCGAGGAGTTCGTGCTCGAACTCGCGGCCGAAGGGCTGATTCACGGGCCCGCCCACTCCAGCATCGGGCAGGAGGGCGGTGCCGTCGGCTCGGTGCTCGCGCTCATCCCCGGCGACACGGTCAACGGATCGCATCGCGGCCATCACCAGTTCCTGGCCAAGGTCCTGCAGTACGTCGCGCCGGAGGGCATCGACCCCGCGGAGCCGCTGCCGCAGGAGGTGCGGGACATCCTGCTCACCACGCTCGCCGAGATCGCCGGCCTGGACCGCGGCTTCAGCCATGGTCGCGGCGGATCCATGCACCTGCAGTGGAACGAGGCCGGGGCGATCGGCACCAACGCGATCGTCGGCGGCGGCGTGCCGTTGGCAGCCGGCTCGGCATGGGCCCACAAGCACGCCGGAACCGACAATGCCGCGGTGACGTACTTCGGTGACGGCGCGTCCAACATCGGTTCCACCCTGGAGACCTTCAATCTGGCAGCAGCGTGGAAGCTCCCACTGTGCTTCTTCATCGAGAACAACCTGTACGCCGTCTCGACGCACGTCGACGAGGTCACGGGCGACTCGCGGCTGTCCGGGCGTGGGCCGGGCTTCGGCCTGGCCTCGTGGAAGGTCGACGGCATGGACCCGCTCGCGGTCTACCTCGCGGTGAAGGAGGCCGGGGACCACATGCGCTCGGGCCAGGGAGCCACGGTCGTGGAGGCCGACGTCTACCGCTACTTCCACCAGAACGGCCCCTTCCCCGGCAGCGCATTCCGCTACCGGAGCAAGGAAGAGGAGGCCGAGTGGAAGGATCGC
>JAHECL010000180.1 GCA_024641745.1 Gemmatimonadota bacterium
TCGGCCACCTGCTCGGCACCGACACGCAGGGCAGGGATGTGCTGACCCGGGTCATCTACGGGGCCCGGATTTCCCTCGCGGTGGGCATCATCAGCCAGGTGGTTGCCAGCCTCCTCGGCGTGACGCTCGGCCTGATCTCCGGGTATTACGGCCGGCGCGTGGATGCCGTCATCATGCGGCTTGCCGATGTGACGCTCGCCTTCCCGACCCTCCTCCTGCTGATCGCGGTGGCCGCCGCGGTGAATCCTTCGCTGCCGGTGGTGTTCGTGGTGATCGGCGTAGTGGGATGGGCGGCGATGGCGCGGCTGGTCCGCGGCCAGGTGCTGGTGCTCAAGGGCTCGGAATACGTGCTGGCCGCCCAGGCGCTGGGGGCGCCGGACCACCGGATCCTCTTCCGGCACCTCCTGCCGAACGTGCGGGCCCAGGTGATCGTGGCGGCCACGCTCGGGATGGCCGGCGCCATCATGGCCGAGGCGGCGCTGTCGTTCGTGGGGCTGGGAGCCCAGCCGCCGACACCGAGCTGGGGCTCGATGGTGGCCGACGGGCGGGACCTGCTGCGTGCGGCGCCCTGGGTCTCCTTTGCCCCCGGCATCGCGATCGGCCTCGCGGTCCTGGGCTTCAACCTCGTCGGGGACACCCTCCGCGAGGCCTACGATCCCAAGCTTCGAACCGAGCGCTGAGGTGCCGACGTGAGCGTGGACTTCGCGGCGATCCGCCGGGAGGAATTCCCGTCCCTCGCGGATGCCATCTACCTCAACAGTGCGTCGATCGGGCCGCTGCCGGAACGGACCCGCCGCCGGCTGGATGAGTTCAACGCCTTGCGCGCCGCGCCTCATCGCCTCTCCGACCACGAGTTCTTCGAGGAACTCGACCAGTCCCGGGCATTGACCGCGCGGCTGCTCAACGTGACGCCGGGGGAGATCGCGCTGGCCTTCAACACCAGCTACGGGTTGAACGTGGCGGCGCGCGGCCTTCCGCTGGAGCCGGGGGACATCGTCCTGGCGAGTGACCGGGAGTTCCCCGCCAACGTCTACCCGTGGATGCGGCTGTCGGAGCGGGGCGTCACCCTCGAGCTGGCTCCGGTCACGGTCGAGGGGTGGCCCGACGAGGATCAGCTGGTGGCGCGGATGGCCGACCCGAAGGTCCGGGTGCTCGCGGTGTCCCTGGTGCAGTTCAGCAACGGCTACCAGGTGGATCTCGACCGCCTCTCCCGGCGGGCCCGCGAGACCGGCACCTTCCTGGTGGTGGACGCGATCCAGGGGCTCGGGGTGGTGCCGGTGGACCTCGCCGCCACCCCGGTGGACATCCTGTCGTGCGGCGGGCAGAAATGGCTGCTCTCGCCGTGGGGGAGCGGCTTCGTCTATGTGCGGAAGGAACTGATTCCGGTGGTGCAGCCGGTGGTGATGGGGTGGATGGCCTTCGAGGGGACCGACGACTTCACCCGGCTCACCGACTACGATCCGCGCCTGCGTCAGGACGCGAAGCGCTACGAAATGATCAGCCTTCCCTTCCAGGACTTTGCGGGGTTCAACAGGTCGCTGGAGCTGTTGCTGGAAGTCGGGGTGCCGGCGATCGCCGGGCACATCCGCGACCTGCACGCCCCGGTGCTGGACTGGGCGGCGCGGCGCGGCGTCCGGGTGTCGTCGCCGGTCGGGACCCATGGCTCGGCGATCGTCTGCATCGCGGTGCCGGAGCCGGCGGAGGCGTATGCGGCGATCCGGGCGCAGGGGGTCGTCGCCAGCGTGCGGGAGGGGGCGATCCGCCTCAGCCCGCACCTCTTCAACACGCTCGACGAAATGACCCGGGTAACGGAGATGCTGAACCCATGACGTCCTTCCATGACGCACTGCTGGCCGGCTACGGCTTCGATGGGCCGAGCATCACGCTCGGCGGGGCGCTCGAGGGCGCCACGGTGCATCCGACCCCCAGGGTCTGCATCCCGCTCGCGATGATGAACCGGCACGGCCTCGTCGCCGGGGCCACCGGCACCGGGAAGACGAAGACGCTCCAGCTCCTCGCCGAGCAGCTCTCGGTGCAGGGCGTGCCGGTCTTCGTCGCCGACCTCAAGGGGGACCTGTCCGGCCTTGCCATGCCGGGGACGGGCAACGCCCGCATCACCGAACGGGCCACCAGCCTCGGCTGGGACTGGCAGGCGGCGGGGGTGCCGGTCGAATTCGTGAGCCTCACCGGCCGGCTCGGCGTCCAGCTCCGCGCCACGGTCAGCTCCTTCGGGCCGCTCCTGCTCGGCAAGGTCCTGGCGCTGAACGAGACGCAGACCAGCGTCCTCGCCCTCGTGTTCAAGTTCTGCGACGACCAGGGACTGCCGCTCCTCGACTTCACCGACCTGCGGGCGGTGCTGCAGTATTTGAACAGCGACGAGGGGAAGCCGGCGCTCGCGGAGTACGGCGGGATGTCCTCGTCCACCGTCGGCGTGCTCCTGCGGAAGATGGTGGAACTGGAGTCGCAGGGCGCCGAGGCATTCTTCGGCGAGCCCGAGTTTGATGTGCGCGACCTGCTGACGACGACGAGTGACGGACGCGGGGTCGTCACCTGCCTCGAGCTGTCGGATGTGCAGGACAAGCCGCGGCTCTTCTCCACCTTCATGATGTGGCTGCTGGCCGAGCTCTACCACCAGCTGCCCGAGGCCGGCGACCTGCCGAAGCCGAAGCTGGTCTTCTTCTTCGACGAGGCGCACCTCCTCTTCGACGATGCCCCCAGGGCGTTCCTCGAGCAGGTGGAGCAGGTGGTGCGGATGATCCGGTCGAAGGGGGTGGGGGTCTATTTCGTCACCCAGACGCCGAAGGATGTCCCCTCCGACGTCCTGGCCCAGCTCGGGCACCGGGTGCAGCACGCGCTCCGGGCGCACACGCCGGACGACGACAAGGCGCTCCGCGCCACGGTGCGCACCTTCCCGAAGACGACCTTCTACGACCTCGAGGAGACGCTGACCTCACTGGGGATCGGCGAGGCGGTGGTGACCGCGCTGAATCCCCGCGGCGTGCCGACGCCGGTGGTGGCGACGCGCCTCATTCCGCCGACCTCGCGGATGGCGCCGCTCACCCCCGAGGAATTGCAGGCCGACATCCGGGCCTCCGACCTGCTCGCCGCATACGGGCAGTCGGTGGACCGGGACAGCGCGCGGGAGATGCTGGCGAGGCGGATGGTCAAGACCGCCGAGATGGAGGCGCCTGCGGCGCCGGAGAAGCCGGCGAAGGCCGGCGGCGGGTCCAAGGCGTCCAGGATGCTGGGGGGCGCCCTGCTGGGGAGTCTCGCGGCCACGGTGGGCCGGACGGTCGGTCGGGAGCTGGTGCGCGGGGTCTTCGGTCTCCTGGGAGCCAGGCCGCCGCGGACGCGGAGGCGCACCACGCGGTGGTAGGCTAGGCCACCTGCAGCAGCGCGTAGTTCTTCTTCCCCTTCTGCAGCATCACGTAGCCCCCGGCGAGCAGG
>JAHECL010000181.1 GCA_024641745.1 Gemmatimonadota bacterium
TCAGGATGACCCACGCACCGAGCTTGGCGGCCGGACGGAAGACCTCGACCTGACGGTTCTTCACGATCATCCAGGCGCTCACTCCCGCGACTCCCGCGCCGGAGACCAGGAAGGACGCCGCGAGGGTGTGCAGGAAGGCGATGACGGCCGTGTTCTGGAACAGGACTGCACCGATGTCGTTCAGGACCGCTCGGCCGGTCTCCGGATCGAGCTCGAAGCCCACGGGGTGCTGCATGAACGCATTGGCCGCCAGGATGAAGTAGGCGGAGAGCGCGGTGCCCGCGGCCGCGGCCCAGATGGTGGCCAGGTGCAGCCTCTTCGGGAGCCGGTCCCAGCCGAAGATCCACAGGCCCAGGAAGGTCGACTCCAGGAAGAAGGCGAGCAGGCCCTCCATGGCCAGCGGAGCACCGAACACGTCTCCGACGAACCGGGAGTACTCGCTCCAGTTCATGCCGAACTGGAACTCCTGCACGATGCCGGTGACCACGCCCATGGCGAAGTTGATGAGGAAGAGCTTCCCGAAGAACTTGGTCAGCTGCAGGTACTTCACCTTGCCGGTCCGGAAGTACGCGGTCTGGAAGCCGGCCACCAGCCACACCGTGCCGAGCGTGAGCGGGACGAAAAGGAAGTGGTAGACGGTCGTGATGCCGAACTGCCACTGGGAGAGTTGGAGCGCGCCCATGGTCGCTGTCCTTCGTCGTCGGCTGCCACTCGGCAGACGTCTGCGCCGGTCCCGAGACCGGCATTCCTGGGACGGATTCTTCCGCTCATGCCAGGCCTCATGACTGGCGTGAGTCCGTTTCACCCGGGACTTTGGTCCTGAATCCGGCACGCCGCGGCCGCACCGCCCGGAACGCCGGCCCGGTGCCACGTCGAGCCGGCGGGTGGCACAGTGTGCGCCTGACACCGTGGGAGGGAGATGGGCGCATGACGGTCGACGTGCGCGAGCGGACGCCGCCGCTGCCGCCCACGCTCCTGCACGGGCGTCGTCCCGACATCCAGGGGCTCCGGGCGGTCGCCGTCCTGCTCGTCATCGCCTTCCACGCGCGCCTGCCCGTACCGGGCGGCTTCGTGGGGGTGGACGTCTTCTTCGTGATCTCCGGCTTCGTCATCACGGCGATGCTCATGCGGGAGTGGGCGCAGGGGGCCCGCATCGACTTCGCCCGCTTCTACCTGCGCCGGTTCCTCCGGCTCACCCCGGCACTGGCCGTGCTCGTGGGCGTGGTGGCGCTCGTCTCCGTCGTCGTCCAGAACCCCTTCGGCGCCCAGCAGACGACTGCTCGGACCGGCATCGGCGCGATGCTCCTCGTGGCGAACTACGTCATCGGGCACGCCGCAGGGGACTACTTCGCCGCGGACGCCGTGACCAACCCGCTCCTGCACACGTGGTCCCTCTCGGTCGAGGAGCAGTTCTACCTGCTGTTCCCGGCCACGCTCGCCCTCGGCTGGATCATGGCGCGTCGACGCCCCTGGGCACCCGTCGTCCTCGTCGGCGTGGTGGCCGCCGGATCGTTCGCCCTGTCGGTGGCATGGTCGTTCGGCTCGCCGCTCGCCGAGTCCGTGACCCGCTACTTCGGTGGTGCCGAGTCCTTCGCCTTCTACTCCTCCCCGACGCGGGCATGGGAGTTCGCCGTCGGCGCCCTGCTCGCCATGGCGCTGCCCCGGATCCCCGCCCTGTCGGTCGGCGTCTCGCGCGTGCTCGGGCTCGTCGGAGCAGGCGGTATCGCACTCGCCGCGGTCGCCCTGGGCGAGGGGCAGCCCTTCCCCGGGATCGCCGCCCTGCTGCCCGTCACCGCGACGATGCTCGTCATCCTGGCGGGGAGCCATCGCACGACGGGGGCGAGCGCCGCCCTGGCGACGCGACCGATGGTCGCCATCGGCGACCTGTCCTACTCGTGGTACCTGTGGCACTGGCCGGTCATCGTCTTCACCGCGCTGCTGCTGCCGAACTCGCCTGCGGCCCTCGTCCTCGCAGCAGCGGCCTCCTTCCTGCCGGCGCTCCTGTCATACCGGCTGGTCGAGCAGCCGCTGCGTCGCCTCCGCCCGAGGTCCGGCCGCCAGGTGGTCGGTCTCGTCACGACGACCGTCGCGATCCCCCTCGGGCTGTGCCTGGCGCTCCTCGTCGGCGCAAGCTCCGGCTGGGGCCTGGCGCCACCACCCGCCGCTGTGACCTCGGACGTTCGCTCCGCCGATGACGGTCAGCCGACCCCCGATGGGGCACCGGAGCCCGCGCCGTCAGTGGAGGACGGAGAGGTCGCCGGCGGCGAGGGGGGCAGCCTTCGGTCGCAGCACGTCCTCGTCCGGGCGGGCTGCGTGAACATCGACCTCGACCCGGCCGCCTGCCGCTTCGGTCCCGCGCGCGCAGAGGGCACCATCCTGCTGGCGGGGGACTCCCAGGCCTATGCCCTCGCCGACGGGGTGATCGCCGCGGGCGAGCTCCTGGGACTGGACACCGTCGCCACCAGCCATACGGGCTGCCCATTCCTCGCGCGCGAGTCCAGCGGAGTGCACAACTACCCGTGCCGGTCCTGGCAGGAGTCCGTCGTCGCGTACGCGCTCGAGGAGCGCCCCGCCGTCGTCGTCGTGTCCAACCGATCCGGCGGATACGTCCGACCGGGGAACGGCTGGCGCACCGTGGCCCGCGACGATGGCGGCCGCGCGGACTCGGTGTTCGAGGCGACCGAGCTGTACCGGGAGGGCCTCGAGCCCGTGGTGCGGGCTCTCGTTGATGCCGGGATACCCGTCGTCATCATGGCCGCCGTGCCCGAGATGCAGGGCTACAGCGACCCGACGTCCCTTCTCTCCCAGGCCTTCGACACCGAGGCCTTCGCGATTGCCCGGGCGGATGCGGAGCGGTACCGACGACCCGCCCTGCGCGTCGAGGAGCAGCTCGCCGACCAGTACCCGGGGGTGACGGTGTTCGACCCCATCCCGGACCTGTGCGTCGAGGACACCTGCTCGACCGAGCGGGACGGGCAGCCCGTCTACCAGGATGAGACGCACCTGGCCGTCCCCGGATCGCTGCTGCTGACCGGAGGCGTGGCCGAGGCGATCAGGCGAGTCGACGGCGGAACGCGGCTGCCACCTCGATGACCCGGTCGTTGGCCTCGGTCTCCGCCACCGTGATGCGCACGCCCTCGCCGGCGAACGGACGGACGGTGATGCCGGCCTCCTCGCAGGCCGCGGCGAAGTCCGAGGTCGCCTCGTCCAGTCTGAGCCAGACGAAGTTCGCCTCGGTGCTGTAGACGGTCCACCCCTGCTCACGCAGTGCCGCCCACACCCGCTCGCGCTCCTCCACCAGCGACTGCACGCGCGCGAGCAGCTCCTCCTCTGCGTGCAGGGATGCGATGGCGGCCTCCTCCGCGATCGTCGACACCCCGAAGGGCGTCGCCGTCTTCCGGAGCGCCTCCGCGACGTCCGCATGCGCCACCGCGAAGCCGACGCG
>JAHECL010000068.1 GCA_024641745.1 Gemmatimonadota bacterium
AGTCCGCGAAACGCGCCACCGCCGCCCCGGCACCGGCTGCCTCGCCGCCGCGCGGCCCCGGCCGCGCTCCGCGCGCGCCCAGGGCCCTCCGTCCCATCGGAGCCGGCAACGCGGAGCGCGAGATCCTCGACCAGTACCTCTTCGAGGTCAGCAAGACGCCCCTCCTCACCGCCGAGCAGGAAATCGCTGTCGCGCGGCGGGTCCGGGCCGGCGACCAGGACGCGATGCAGGAACTGGTGAAGCGCAACCTCCGCTTCGTGATCTCCGTCGCGAAGAAGTACCAGAACCGCGGGATGGCCCTGACCGACCTGATCGGGGAGGGAAACGTCGGGCTCCTCACCGCCGCCCGCAAGTTCGATCCCGACGTCGGCGTGAAATTCATCTCCTACGCCGTCTGGTGGATCCGCCAGGCCATCCTCGCCGCCATCGCCAAGCAGGGACGCATGGTGCGGGTGCCGCTCAACCGCACGGCGGACCTCTCCCGGGTCATCCGCGCGATGGAGGTCCTGCGCCAGCGGCTGGTGCGTGAGCCGACGTCGGAGGAAGTCGCCGCCGAGCTGGGGCTGTCGAAGGACGTGGTCCAGGCGCTGATGGCGCTCAACACCAGCGAGGTCCGGCTCGACGCCCCGCTCGATCCCGGCGGCGAGCGCACCCTCATCGACCGGTTCGTGGCAGGTGGCGACAGCGACGTCGAGGCGCGGGCGATGGACCGTTTCCTCTCGGAGGAGGTGCGGCAGGCGCTTGACACCCTGCCGGCGCGGGATGCGCGCGTGCTCCGGCTGTATTTCGGTCTCGACGATGGTCAGGAGCACACCCTCGAGGAGATCGGCGGCATGCTCGGCGTGACCCGCGAACGGGTGCGCCAGCTCCGCGACCGGGCCCTCAAGCGCCTGAGCGAGGGTGACGTCGGCCGGGCGCTGGCGAGCTTCGCGGCGTAGGCGTACCTTCCACTCGTGACCCACCCCGCACGCCTCAGGGACTCGGCGCCGGCCCGGCAGGTGGCCGGTTTCGGCACCTTCGCCCTCGACGCCGCACGCGCCCTCCGGGACCGCCGCACCTGGGGCCCCCTGCTCCTCGAGCAGATGCGGCGCCTCGGCGTCGAATCGGTGCCGATCGCGCTCTTCATCGCCCTGTTCACCGGCATCGTCCTCGCCCTGCTCTCCAAGTACATCTTCACCGGCGCCGTGCCGATCTATTTCGTCGGCACCCTGGTCGGCAAGGCGATCATGCTCGAGCTCGGCCCCGTGCTCACCGGCATGGCGCTGGCGGGTCGGGTCGGGGCCAACATCGCCGCCGAGATCGGGACGATGCGTGTCACCGAGCAGGTGGACGCCCTCGAGACGCTGGCGTACGACAAGCACGCCTACCTCGTCGTGCCCCGCGTGCTGGCCGGCACGCTGATGTTTCCCGTGGTCACCGCGCTCGCCATCGCGCTCGGTGTGACCGCGGGATACTTCACGTCCCTGAACCTGCTCGACCTCTCCAGCGCCGAGTTCGTCAAGGGGCTGCAGATCTTCTACAAGTTCAAGGACATCTGGTACGGCCTGGTGAAGGCGGCCAGCTTCGGCGCCGCGGTCACCCTGATCGGCTGCCTGCAGGGGCTCGCCACCTCGGGGGGCGCGGCCGGCGTCGGCCGCCGGACCACCCTCGCGGTGGTCTACGGCTGCGAGGCGATCCTGGTCCTCGACGCCTTCTGGGCGGTGGTGCTGCTGTGATCCGGTTCGAGCACGTGCACAAGGCGTTCGGGGACAAGGTCGTGCTCGACGGCCTGTCGCTCGAGGTGCCGGAGGGCCAGACCACCGTCCTCCTCGGGTACTCCGGGTCAGGCAAGAGCGTGACCATCAAGCACGTCGTCGGGCTGCTGACCCCGGACGCCGGCGCCGTCACCGTGGACGACCAGGTGGTGCACGAACTCGACTGGGAGGGGCTGACCGAGCTGCGGAGCCGGATCGGCTACGTCTTTCAGTTCGCCGCACTCTTCGACTCGATGACCGTGGGGGACAATCTCCGGCTCGGCCTCGTCCGGCGGGCGCTGGAGCCGGGCGAGATCCAGGAGCGGGTGGAGCAGAGCCTGCGGCTCGTCGGGTTGAGCGATACCGAGGACCGCTATCCCGCGGAACTGTCCGGCGGCATGCGCAAGCGGGTCGGCGTGGCCCGCGCGATCGCGCTGCGCCCGCGGTACATTCTGTATGACGAGCCGACCACCGGACTCGACCCGGTCACGTCGGCGGTGATCGACCAGCTGATGATCCGGGTCCGGGAAGAGCTCGGCACCACCGCCATCGTCGTGACGCACGACATGCGCAGCGCGTACACGGTCGGCGATCGCATCGCGATGCTGTACGAGGGACGGATCCGCCAGGTCGGCACAGTGCAGGAAATCCAGGAGACGGACGATCCCGTGGTTCGACAGTTCATCGAGGGCCGGCCCAGCCTCGAGGACCCACGGGACGCCGCGGCCTTGTCCGGAGGGAGCGCGTGAAACAGCGCAACGCATTCGTCGTGGGCGGGACCGTGCTCATCACGCTCGCCGTGATCGTGGTCGGGGCCCTCTGGCTCGGGCACGTGCAGCTCGGCAGCCGCCCCGAAAAGGTCACCGCCCGCTTCCGGACGGTGGAAGGGCTGAACGTCGGGGCGCCGGTCACCCTGCGGGGCGTCAAGATCGGCCAGGTGTTCCGGGTCGAACTGGCGGACAGCAACTGGGTCGTGGCCACGCTCAAGCTGGAGGCGCGCTCCGAGATTCCCGTGAATCCCGCCGTGATTGCCGCCACGGCGAGCCTCTTCGGCGAGTGGGAAGCGAAGATCATCTCGCTCGATGATCCGCTCGATGATCCGGCGGTGCGGGCCGAGCTGGCGGCCGCCCGCACCGCCGGTCCGGACGACTGGCCCGGGGCCACCCTCCCCGACATCGGCCAGCTGACCGCCCAGGCGGGGCGCATCGCCGGCGACATCGCCCTCCTGACCGACCGGGTGGGGGCGGTGTTCGACTCCACGACGGCGGCGAAGGTCCGGAACAGCCTCGACGACTTCCTGACGATGGTCAACCGGCTGACCTCGTTCACGAATTCCCAGACCACCCGGGTGGACAGCCTCTCGGCGAAGGCGCTCGAGGGGACGACCGACTTCGCCAGCGCCGCGCGCGACCTCAGCGCGACCCTCTCACGCATCGACTCCGCCACGAGCGAAGGCCAGCTCGCGAGCATCGTGAACTCGACGCAGGGCTCCGCGACCGACCTCCGGGCCGCGACCGCCGACCTCCGCACCCTGCTCGGCGCGGCGCGGGAACACGAGGTCAGCCTGGTCCGGATCCTGGTGGCGGCCGACTCGATCATGGGCCGGCTGCAGGCGGGGCAGGGCACGCTCGGCATGCTCACCAAGGACTCGACGCTGTATAACGAAACCACCGCGACCATGGTCGAGTTGCGGAAGCTCATCGCGGACATCCAGGTCAATCCGCGCAAGTACTTCAAGTTCTCGGTGTTCTAGCCCGATGGCCAAGCGCAAGGCGGAGCGGGAAGTGAGCGCGGGCGGCATCGTCTTTCGGCGATTCGGCACGGAGGCGCATTTCCTCCTCATCAAGGACTCCTATCGCCACTGGGGGCTGCCCAAGGGGCACCTGGAGGAGGAAGAGTCCCCGGCCGAGGCGGCGTTGCGTGAAACGGGGGAGGAGACGGGACTCGACAGCCTCGTCCTCCACGGCCCGATCCGGATCATCGACTGGCATTTCCGGTTCCGGGGCCGGGCCATCCACAAGTTCTGCCATTTCTTCCTCTTCGAGAGCCCGGAGGGCGAGGTGGTGCCGCAGCTCGAGGAGGGGATCACCGACCACCAGTGGCTCCCCATCGACAAGGCGCTCGACGCGCTCAGCTACGACAACGCCCGCGGGGTCCTCCGCCGTGCCGGCGAGATGGCCCGTACCCTCGTGGCGGTCGGGGCGGGACGGCCGAAGAAGGCGCCGGACCCCGTCGCCACCGAGGGCTGAGCATGGCGGCGATCGCCGCATTCCTCGACGGGAGAGGGGCGGCCGCCCTTCTGCGCCGGTCCCTGCCGCGGGGCGGTCCCGGCGTCGTGGCCTGCCGGACACCGGTGGCCCTGCGCCGTCTGATGGAACGGCGGGTGGTCGAGGCCGTCGTCTACGGCCCGCGCACCAGCCTTCCCGACGGGTGGTCCACCCTCCGCTCCGATTTCCCTGCCATTCCGATTGTCGTCTACGCCCCGTTCCGGCCCGATGACGGGCCGGCACTGCTCGCCTGTCGGCGGGAAGGGGTCGCGGCGGTCGTGGTGGAGGGGGTGGACGATGCCGTTCTCGGCGAGCAGGTGCGCCGCGTGTCGCTGGCGGCCGCCCGGCGGCTGGCGCTCGTCGAGGCTCCACGGCTGCTCCGTCTGGCCGATCCCCTGCAGCGCGCCGTCTGGGACCGTCTGCTGGAACGGGCAGATCGTCCGGCGACGACCACCGCCCTCGCCATGTCGCTCGGGGTCTCACGGGAACACCTCTCCCGTCAGTTTGCCGCAGGGGGCGCGCCCAACCTCAAGCGGGTCATCGACTTCCTTCGAATCGTCGTGGCGGTGCAGCTCCTCCAGAATCGGGGGTACACCGTGGCACGGGTGGCCGGACTGCTCTCCTTCTCTTCCTCAAGCCATCTCGGATCCACCGCCAGGCGGATCGCCGGTGTCGGGAGCGGCCATCTGGCCGGCATGCCCCTGCGAGAACTCCTCAGCCGGTTCGTCAGGGGTCACACCCGCAGCCGTCTGTAGGGGGACCGCTTCGGTTGCCTCTGACCGTCGTATGTGATTATTTTCACAAGCTGTAGATCAATCGATACTTCTCACCCCTTCTGGTGAAACAGGCGACCACACACATGGCCACCGAATCCGTGCTGCGCCCCGGCGAACTCAAGGACGCGCTCCTCAAGGAGATCGCCGCCGCGAACCTCACCTCCATCGACACCGCTGATGTCGGCACCGTTCTCGAAGTGAAGGACGGCGTCGCCCGCATCTACGGCCTGACCAAGGCGATGGCCGGCGAGATGATCGAGTTCACGGCCCAGGAAACCGGCGAAACGGTGACCGGGCTGGTGCTCAATCTCGACGCCGACAGCGTCGGCGCCGCCATCCTCGGCAACTACCTGGTGCTGAAGGAAGGCGACGAGGTGCGCTGCACCGGCCGCGTGCTCGAAGTGCCCGCCGGGCCGGCCCTGCTCGGCCGGGTGGTGGACGCCCTCGGTCGCCCGGTGGACGGACTCGGTCCCATCAAGGCCAGCGCCTCCCGGCTGGTGGAGATGGTCGCCCCCGGCATCATCGTCCGGCAGCCGGTGAAGGAGCCGCTCCAGACCGGCATCAAGGCCATCGACGCGATGATCCCGATCGGTCGCGGCCAGCGCGAACTGATCATCGGCGACCGCGGCACCGGGAAGACCGCCATCGCGATCGACACGATCATCAA
Organism: Gemmatimonadota bacterium; assembly: GCA_024641745.1. Classification (GTDB taxonomy): domain Bacteria; phylum Gemmatimonadota; class Gemmatimonadetes; order Gemmatimonadales; family GWC2-71-9; genus SPDF01. The sequence continues at coordinate 5,444 of JAHECL010000068.1, forward strand.
CCAGAAGGGCACCGGCGTCGTCTGCGTGTACGTCGCCATCGGGCAGAAGCGCTCGACGGTGGCCTCGGTGGTGGAGAAGCTCCGCGAGGCCGGCGCGATGGAGTACACCATCGTCGTGGTGGCCTCCGCGTCCGAGCCCGCGCCGCTGCAGTACATCGCGCCCTACACCGGCGCCGCGCTGGCCGAGTACTTCATGTACGAGGAGGGGAAGGCCACCCTCTGCGTGTACGACGACCTGTCCAAGCAGGCCGCCGCCTACCGCCAGCTGTCGCTGGTGCTGCGCCGCCCGCCGGGCCGCGAGGCCTATCCCGGCGACGTGTTCTACCTGCACAGCCGGCTCCTCGAGCGCGCCGCCAAGATCTCCGAGGACGCGGATGTCGTGAAGCTGGACCCCCGGATCAAGAAGCCGGGCGGCTCGCTGACGGCGCTGCCGATCATCGAGACGCAGGCGGGCGACGTCTCGGCCTACATCCCGACCAACGTCATCTCGATCACCGACGGCCAGATCTTCCTGACGACCGACCTCTTCTACTCGAACATCCGTCCCGCCGTGGACGCCGGCATCAGCGTGAGCCGCGTCGGCGGGAACGCGCAGATCAAGGCGATGAAGCAGGTGGCCGGTCCGCTCCGGCTCTCGCTCGCCCAGTTCCGCGAACTCGAGGCCTTCGCCCAGTTCGGGTCCGACCTCGACGCCGCCACCCAGAAGCAGCTGGCGCGCGGCGCCCGCCTGGTCGAGGTGCTGAAGCAGCCGCAGTACGCCCCGATGGCGGTCGAGCGCCAGGTGGCGATCATCTACGTCGTGACCAACGGCCACCTCGACGACGTGGATGTCGCGCACATCCGCCAGTGGGAGCAGGACTTCCTGGAATACCTGGAGTCGGCGCACGCGGAGGTGCTCGACGGGATCCGGACCAAGAAGGCGTTCGACAAGGACCTGACCGCCGCGCTCGAGGCGGCGATCGCGGCCTTCAAGCCGCTCTTCCACGCCGCGTAATGGCCAAGTCGAAGGCCCTCAAGGGCCGGATCCGCTCGGTCACCAACACCCGCAAGATCACGCGGACGATGGAGCTCGTGGCCACGTCCAAGCTGAAGCGGGCGCAGGAGCGCGTGCACGCCACCCGGCCGTACGCCGAGGCGCTGCGCGGGGTCATCGCGGACCTCGTCACCCCCGAACTGGCGGAGGGCTTTCCCCTCCTCCGGCAACCGGCGCCGCCGGCCAAGGGGGGGCCGACCCGCGCGGCGGTCATCCTGCTGACCTCCAATCGCGGACTCGCCGGCGGCTTCAACGCCAACCTGATCAAGGAAGCCCGGCGCCGGATGGACGCGCTGGAGAAGGCGGGCTACGCTGTCGACCTCCACGCGATCGGCAAGAAGGGCGTGGGGTTCTTCAAGTACCTCGGCCGGACGATGGCGGGGCAGCGGCTGGACGTGACCGACCATCCGACGCCCGATCACGCGATCGAGGTCATGGAACCGCTGATCGCGGCCTACGCGAGGGGCGAGCTGGCCAGCGTGGACCTGGTGTACGCGGCATTCATCAGTCCGCTCACCACCCCGCCGACCACCGTCCGGATCCTGCCGGTCGAGCCGCCGGCGGCCAGGGCCGGGGCCACGCGCGCCGACTACATCCTCCGGCCCGATGCCGCCCAGCTGCTCGACCGGCTCCTCCCCCTCTACGTCCGCAACACGATGTACCGGGGACTGGTCGAGACCAGCGCGGCCGAGCACGGCGCGCGGCGAACGGCCATGAAGAGCGCCACCGACAACGCGGGCGAGATCCTCGACCTCCTCAAGCGCACCTACAACCGCCAGCGGCAGGCGGCGATCACGCAGGAGATTGCGGAGATCGTCGGCGGCGCCGCGGCCTTGCAGGGATAGGCCCGGCGCGTCGCCACACCGAAACCGTCGGGGCGCATCTCGTGTGCGCCCCATGACCGACACCGAACAGGATACCAACGCATGACCACCGCCATCGCAGCGAAGCACATCGGCACCGTCGTCCAGGTGATCGGCCCCGTCCTCGACGTGGAGTTCGAGCCCGGCCACCTGCCCGAGATCTACAACGCGCTCCTGCTCGAGGACGACACCACGGACCCGCCGATCAAGCTGGTGGCCGAGGTGCAGCAGCATATCGGGCAGAACCAGGTGCGCGCGGTCGCCATGAGCACGACCGACGGCGTGGTGCGCGGGATGCAGATCCTCGACACCGGCGCCGCCATCACGGTCCCGGTGGGCGACGTGCCCCTCGGCCGGATCCTGAACGTCCTCGGCGAGCCGGTGGACGGTGGGGCACCGATCCCGGCGGATGCCGAGCGCTGGCCGATCCACCGCGAGACCCCGAAGTTCGTGGACCTCGAGCCCAAGACCTCCGTCTTCGAGACCGGCATCAAGGTCATCGACCTGATCGCCCCGTTCGTGAAGGGCGGCAAGATCGGCCTCTTCGGCGGCGCCGGCGTCGGCAAGACCGTCGTCATCATGGAGCTCATCAACAACGTGCAGAAGGGCCACGGCGGCAAGTCGGTCTTCTGCGGCGTGGGCGAGCGCACCCGTGAGGGGAACGACCTCTACCTCGAGATGTCCGAGAGCGGCGTGCTCAAGTCCACCGCCCTCATCTACGGCCAGATGAACGAACCGCCGGGCGCGCGCCTCCGCGTGGGACTGACCGGGCTCACCGTGGCGGAATACTTCCGCGACGTCGAGAACCAGGACGTGCTCCTGTTCATCGACAACATCTTCCGCTTCACCCAGGCCGGCTCCGAAGTGTCGGCGCTCCTGGGCCGGATGCCGAGCGCCGTGGGCTACCAGCCGACGCTCGCCACCGAGATGGGCGACCTGCAGGAGCGGATCACCTCGACGACAAAGGGGTCGATCACCTCGGTGCAGGCGATCTACGTCCCCGCCGACGACCTGACCGACCCGGCGCCGGCGACCGCCTTCGCCCACCTCGACGCGACCGTCGTGCTCTCCCGCGCCATCTCCGAGCTCGGCATCTACCCCGCGGTCGACCCGCTCGACAGCTCCAGCCGCATCCTGTCGCCCCAGTACGTCGGCGACCGCCACTACAACGCCGCCATCGGCGTGCAGCTCACCCTGCAGCGCTACAAGGCGCTGCAGGACATCATCGCCATCCTCGGCATGGACGAGCTGTCGGAGGAGGACAAGCTGATCGTGGCGCGGGCCCGCCGGATCCAGCGGTTCCTTTCCCAGCCGTTCTTCGTCGCCGAGCAGTTCACCGGCTTCCCCGGCAAGTACGTGAAGCTGGAGGAGACCATCGAGAGCTTCGAGCGGGTGCTCTCCGGTGAGTTCGACCACCTGCCGGAGCAGGCCTTCTACATGGTTGGCGGGATCGACGAGGCGGTGGAGAAGGCCAAGAAGATGGCGGCCGGGTGATGCGCGTCACGGTCATTTCGCCCGAGGGGTCCATCTTTGACGGCGAGGCCGAGAGCCTGCAGGCGCCGGCCTACGATGGGCAGGTCGGGATCCTGCCGCACCACGCCCCATTCATGACGCTCCTCGGCGAGGGTACCTTGCTGGTGCGTGTCGGCGGGGGCGAGCGGTCGTTTGCCGTTCGCGGCGGGTTCCTGCAGGTCGTCGGGAATGTCGTCCGCGTCGTCGCTGAACACTCGAAGGAGGTTGTCCATGCGTCGTAGTCTGCTCGCCGCCCTGTTGCTCGCCGTCGTCGCCGCGCCCGTCGTGGCCCAGGAAACCGGGACCCCGGTCTTCCTCGGACCCGACCGGCTGTTCCAGAAGACCGATGTCGGCCTGACCGTCTCGGATCCCGGCAACGGCTTCGCGATGGAGGGCTTCTACCGCGTGGCGAGCGGGCCGGCGGGCGACTTCGGCCTCCGGGTCGGCTTCGCGGACCCGAGCGGCGGCGGGGCGACCGACTTCCTGATCGGCGGCGACTACCGGATGAAGCTGCTGAGCCACACCGAAGACTTCCCGCTCGACGGGGCGTTCGTGGTCGGGGTTGGCGCCCAGCTCTTCGGCGACCAGGACGTGCTCCTGGTGCCGATCGGCTTCTCCCTCGGTCGGAAGATCCTCCTCGAGGACTCCAAGACCAGTTTCGTGCCGTACTTCACGCCGACGCTCGTCCCCACCTTCGCCAGCGAGAGCTCGATCGACTTTGCCTTCGGTCTCGGCGTCGACATCCAGTTCAGCGAGCGCTTTGACCTGAACGTCGCCGGCTCGTTCGGCGATCTCGACGGCATTTCCGTGAGCTTCGCCTGGCTGCACTAGGCGACGTGGCCTTCCGACTGGAGCGCTCGATGATCCGAAGGATGGCCGTGTGTGCGGCCGTTGCGGCCCTGGCCGCCTCACCCCTGTCGGCGCAGGTCCCCCGCCTGCCGGTCGTCAACAACGGCGTGCCGCGGGGCATCCTCATCGCCGGTGACGTCGGCTTCCCCGACGCCGAGTCGGGCGGCGGCCAGACCTACGCCGTCACCGGGGCCATCGGGCTGGGCATGCTCGGCTTCACCGGCACCCTCGGGTCCACCTCGCCGGATGGCGGGAGCGCCTCGGCCGAGTACGGCGGCACCGCCAACCTCCGCGTCATCGGCGGACCGCTGATTCCCTTCTTCGTGAACCTGCAGGGCGGCGTCGGGTACGCCGACATCGACGGGGCCAAGACCACCCATGTGCCGATCGGCGTGGGTGTCGGCCTGACCATCCCGCTGCCCATCTTCGGCCTGAAGCCGTGGTTCGCCCCGCGATGGGACTATACCTCGGTGTCGGGGGTGGTCAGCGAGAGCAACTCGGCCTTCGGCTACAGCGCCGGCCTCGATATCAATTTCATCTTCGGCCTCGGGCTCCGCACGGCGTACGACGCCGTCTCGTTCGACAACCAGACCCTGTCGAGCTGGTCGCTCGGCGCCAAGTGGTCGCTCGGCCTGTGAGGCCCCCGTTGCGGTACCTGCCCCTGGCTGCGCTGCTCGTCGCGGGCGCCTGCGTCCAGAACATCGATGCCACGCGGGTCGGCGTGCCCGTGACCCTCGCCTCGGCCGCCGAGGCGGAGAAGCCGCCGACCGGCGAGCCGTTCTCCGTGACCGGCAAGGCCGTCTATGCGATGTGGGGGATCACGCAGATCAGCAGTCCGGCGCTGCACCACACGCTGGCCGGTCAGCTGGTGGGCGGGAAGGCGCTGGTCGACGTCAAGATCAAGGTGCGGAGCCGGTGGTCGGATGTCCTGATCACGGTGCTGACGGCCGGGATCATCGTTCCCCGCACCGTCACGGCGGAAGGCATCGTCGTCAAGTAGGACGCGACAACACGGCGGCCTCGATCAGGTCCGCGGACCCTTCCGCCGAGCCCTGCCCCTCCTGCACCACCGCGCGCGCCTTCCGCCCCTGGGCGGAACGGCGCGTTTCGTTGGTGATCCAGTCCGACCAGAGCGCGTGGAGCGCTTCGCCCGCGTCCTCTGTCCCGAACCCCGCGAGCGATTCCGCCCCGCCGGCTTCCAGCAGGACCCCCGCCTCCCGGCTGTTCTGCCAGCGCGGCCCGAAGACCACGGGAATGCCGCAGGCGGCCGGCTCCAGCACGGAATGCAGGCCGGCCCGCCCGAATCCCCCACCGACATAGGCCATCATGCCACCGCAATACAGCGTGGCCAGGACCCCGACCCGGTCGACCAGGAGGAAGGGCACGGGAGACGGGCCCGCCTGGCTGAGGCGGATCGGCGTGGGGAGTCCAAGCCGGGCGGCGAGCCGCTCGATGGGTCCGAGGTGGGCCTCGGTCGGTTCGTGGGGGACGAGAATCAGGCGGGCCTCGGGGTGGCGCACATGGAGATGCGCGAAGGCGTCCAGCAGCACGCGCTCGTCGGCGGGCCAGGTCGATCCGGCGACCAGCGTCGGGGCACCCCGCCCGTACGCCAGCAGCGGGTCGTCCGGCGGGACGGCGGACACCCGGGCGACCACGCTGTCGAATCGGGGGTCGCCGGTGACGACGACGCGATCGGGGCGGGCGCCCACCCGCCGGAGCCTGACGGCGTCATCGGCCGAGATGGCCCCCGCCTGCCAGAGGCTTGCGTAGCCCTCGCGGAGCAGCGAACGGGTCGGCCACCGGAGGCGACTGCTCCGCGGGGCCACCGTCGAGGCGACCATCACGACCCGGGTCCCGGCGGCGTCGGCCCTTGTGGCGAGTTCCGGCCAGAGATCCACCTTCGAAAAGGCGATCACGTCGGGTCGAAGCGCCGCCAGGAGCGCGTCAACCGGCCCGGGGAGGTCGTACGGCAGGTAGTCCGCGATATCCACCGGCAGCCGGCGACCCAGCGGCTCCGCGGAGGGACTGAACCAGGTATAGGCGTACTGCCATTCGGGGTGACGGTGCCGGAGGACCTGCAAGACGCTTTCGGCCTGCAGCCCCTCCCCGACGGAGGGCGCGTGCAGCCACACGAGCGGGCGGGAGGCATCCCGGGCCGCGCGTCCCCACGCGACCAGCCGGCCGACGGCGCCGCGGCGCCCCCGGTGGCTCCGTGCCACCTTGTCGTTCGCCAGTCCCGCCAGCGGAACCATGCCGGCGGCGAGACGTGCGGAGAGCCGGTAGAGGAGGGAAGTCGACGGCATGGTCGGAATGTCCCGGCCCGGGGCGCGTTCGGCAAGCCCGGGGGACCCCCGGCTAGATTTGGGGATGCCTCCTTCCGTCCCCTCCTACTGGCGGGATACCCGCGCCCCGCGCTACAGCCTGCTCTTCGCGCTCCCCCTCCTGCTGCTGTACGAAGGGCTCGCCTCGGCGTTGTCGGGCGACGCGATCAGCGGCGTGCGGAACGGCGCCGATGTGCTCCTGAAGAGCGCCTTCCTCTGGCTGGGCGGTCGGGACGGGCTCCTCGTGTTCGGGGTCCTGCTTGTCGGCGTGGCGGCGGTGCTGGTCTGGCGGGACCTGCGGCGGGGCGGAACCATTACCGGGCGGTATTTCCTCGGGATGATGGTCGAGTCGGTGGTGTACGCTCTCTGCTTCGGGTTGGTGACGGGCACGCTGACCGGACTCATCCTGCACGGCGCCCTCCCGCTCAGCATGGGGCCCATGACCACGCTGGACCTCCCGACCCAGCTGATGATCTCCCTCGGTGCCGGGCTCTACGAAGAGCTGCTCTTCCGCGTCCTGCTGGTGTCGCTGCTGGCCCGGCTCGCCCGCGTCGGCTTCGGCTGGCTGCCGTGGGCGTCGGGGGTGTTTGCCGTACTGGTGGGGGCGTTCATCTTCTCGGCGTTCCACTACATCGGACCCTATGGCGATGTCCTGGAGGTCGGGTCGTTCACCTTCCGGATGGTGGCGGGGGTGCTGTTCAGCGCGCTCTACCTCCTGCGCGGCTTCGGGGTCACCGCCTGGACCCATGCGCTGTACGATGTCTTCCTGGCGGTCTCGATCCTGTAGTCCCTACTTCGCCCCACCGGTCTTCACGGCGTAGATCGAATCGAGAATCGGCCGGAACACCG
>JAHECL010000069.1:0-628 GCA_024641745.1 Gemmatimonadota bacterium
GTGGCGAAGTCAAGAATTGACGGTGGGTTGACCCACTTCTCCACCGTTGGTAACCTTCCGCACTTATGCGCCTCGAACGCCCGCTCAGCCTGCTCGCCGCCATCGTGATTGTTGCCGCCTGCGGCAGCGATATCAACCTCGCCCCGGCCTCGGTGCCAAACGTCGTGGATACGTTCACGCTTGGTTCCCTGAACGGTTCCCCCGTCTTCGTGCCCAGCGCCTATTCGGTCGCCGACGGCAACGTGGTGCGCACCGACCTCACCTCGGCGTTCGACTTCGCGTACGACGTCGATCCCGCGGGCCGCCACATCTTTCTCACGCTCGAAGTCATGCGCCTCAGCAACACGCAGGGCTCAGGACCGGGGTTGCAGTTCTCCACCAGGCCGTTCGACCAGATCGTCCAGGCTCCCAGCGACGGATGGATCACGAACGACACCATCGTGGTGGACTCGGGCGCGGTCCTCACCCTGCGCTCCCGTATCATCTGCGCCGGGCTCGGCGTGCCGCTCTACGGCAAGCTCGAGGTGCTGTCCATCGACGACACGCCGGGCAACGAGACCATCACCTTCCAGGCGCTCGCCAACGAGAACTGCGGGTACAAGAGCCTCCAGGTCGGACTCCCCAAGGA
>JAHECL010000069.1:638-12834 GCA_024641745.1 Gemmatimonadota bacterium
GACGCGGTGATCGATCTCCGGCAGGTGCGGCAAGACCCCGAGGGCGCGCGGGCACGGCTGTCGCGGCGCCTCGACGCGTCGGTCGGCGTCATGCTCGACGACATCCTGGCGCTCGACGTCCAGCGCCGCCGCATCCTCGCCCGGGTCGAAACCCTGAAGGCCGAGCGCAACCGGGCGACGGAGGAAGTCGCTCGCCGGAAGCGCGCCAGGGAACCGGCCGACGACCTCCTCGCCGACCTGCGCGCCTCGGGCGACGAGGTGCGCGCGCTGGAGGGCGAGTTGCGCGAGGTGGAACTGGCCCTCGACGCGCGGGTCCTCGAGGTGCCCAACCTCCCGGCGCCCGAATGCCCCGACGGCGACAGCAGCGCCAATGCCGTCATCCGGACCTGGGGCACGCCGCCGACCTTTGCATTCGCGCCCCGACCGCACTGGGAGCTCGGCGAACAGCTTGGCATCCTCGACCTGCCGCGCGGCGCCAAGCTGTCCGGGAGCGGCTTCCCGGTCTTCGTCGGGATGGGCGCGCGACTGGTGCGGGCGCTCGAGAACTTCATGCTGGACCTGCACACGCAGGAGCATGGATACGTCGAGGTGTCGCCTCCGCTGCTGGTCAATCGGGCCAGCGCCCAGGGCACGGGCCAGCTGCCGAAGTTCGAGGAGGAGCTCTACCGCGTCGAGCGTGACGAGCTCTACCTCCTCCCGACTGCGGAAGTCCCGCTCACCAATCTGCACCGCGACGAGATCCTCGACGGAGCGGTGCTGCCGATCGGCTACGTGGCCAGCACGCCCTGCTTCCGCCGGGAGGCCGGCGCGCACGGGAAGGACACGCGGGGGCTGATCCGGGTGCACCAGTTCGACAAGGTCGAGATCGTGCGCTTCGTGCGGCCGGAGGAGGGGGCGGCGGAACACGCGCGCATCACCTCGCACGCCGAGGCCGTCCTGCAGCGGCTCGGCCTGCCGTACCGGGTGCTGGCGCTGGCCGCCGGCGACATCGGGTTCGCCAGCGCGTGCACGCTCGACCTCGAAGTGTGGGCGGCAGGTGTCGGTACCTGGCTGGAGGTCTCGAGCGCCTCCACGTTCACCGACTTCCAGGCCCGGCGCGCCAACATCCGCTACCGCCCCGACCCCGGCGCCAAGCCGGAGTTCGTCCACACCCTCAATGCCAGCGGCCTCGCCTTCCCGCGGACCATCATCGCCCTGCTCGAAAACGGGCAGCAGGCCGATGGTTCCATCCAGATTCCAGAAGCGCTCGCACCGTATCTGGGGACTGATCGCCTGGTCCCCCGTGCGTAGCAGGGACTCGATCCGGCGCCTGGCACCGGGCGTCATCGTCGGTCTCGCGGTGGTGCTCATCGCCCTGACGGCCGGGACCGGGGTCATGGTGACTCGGCACCTCCAGCAGGATGCACTCAGCATCAGCCGGCTCTATTCCGGGGTGTTCGCCGGGCTCAACGATCCCAGTCCGGGTGCCGAGGCCGGTGCCCTGCTGCAGCTCGGTGAACGCGTCCGGCAGCAGGGGCTTCCCCTCGTCGTCACCGATGGCATGGGGCAGGTCACCGCCTTCGCCAATCTTCCCTTCGATGCCTCCCTCGACGACCCGCGCGTCAAGAACTACGCGGCGGAGCTGGACCGCGTGAACCCGCCGCTGGTGGAGGCGGGACTGGGCACGGTCCACTACGGGCCGCTCCCCGCCCGGCGGCAGCTCGGGTTGCTGGCACTCCTCCAGGCGCTCACCGTGCTGGTGATGGTAGCCGTCGCCCTGTTCGCCTACCGTCACGCCCTCTCGTCCCAGCGGGACCGACTCTGGGTGGCGATGGCGCGGGAGGCGGCCCACCAGATGGGCACGCCCCTGATGAGCCTGCAGGGATGGATCGAAGTCGTGCGATCCCGCCCCACGCCGCCCGCCGATCTTGCGGAACATCTCAGTGCGGATGCCGAGCGCCTGGAGCGGGTTGCCCAGCGGTTTGAGCGGATCGGGAATCCTGCCCGGCGCGACCCGATCGGGCTGGGCGCCATCGCCGATCGTGTGGCCGGCTATTTCCGACCCCGGCTCCCCAGGCACGCCAATCCCATCGAGCTGCACGTCGAGGCCGCCGGGGCCGGGCCGATGGTACTCGGCGATCCGATCCTGCTCGAATGGGCGCTCGAGTCGCTGGTCAAGAACGCCATCGATGCGCTGCGCGGCCGCGCCGGAACCATCATCCTGCGGGTCGAGTCGGAAGGGAAGTACGGCGTGCTCCGCGTCATCGACGACGGGCCGGGGATCGAGGGCAGCATTCGGCGCACCCTCTTCCAGGCCGGCATCAGCACCAAGACCGGCGGGTGGGGGATCGGCCTCGCCCTGGCGACCCGCGTGGCGCAGGAAGCGCACGGCGGCGACCTCACCCTGGAGCCGACGGCCACTGGCGCCTGCTTCCGGCTGTCGCTTCCGCTCCAGCACGAGGCCGATTCCACATGACCGCCCCCCTCCTCGGTTCCCTCAATCCCGCCCAGCGTGAGGCGGTCGAGCACGTCGCCGGCCCGCTGCTGGTGCTCGCGGGCGCCGGGTCGGGGAAGACGCGCGTGCTGACCGCGCGCGTGGCCCACCTGATCGAGACGCACGGGGTCGCCCCGGATCGCATCTTCGCGGTCACCTTCACCAACAAGGCCGCCGCGGAAATGAAGGAACGCATCGGGCGGCTGCTGGGCCGAGACCCGGGCGGTCTCTGGATCGGCACCTTTCACTCGCTGTCCGCGCGCATCCTTCGTCGGGAAGCCGAGCTGCTCGGGTTTACACGCCAGTACACGATCTACGATCAGGATGACCAGATCCGTGTCGTCAGGCGCCTGCTCGACCAGCTCGGGCATCCACCGAAGGCGTTCCCGCCCAAGTCGGTCCAGTCCATCATCTCGGGCGCCAAGAACCGCATGGTGCCCCCGAGCGAACTGCTCGCCTCCAGCACCTTCAATCCGCTGGTCAAGGTGGCGGCGGAGGTCTATGCCGCGCTGGGACCGGCGTTGAAGTCGGCCAACGCGATGGACTTCGACGACCTCCTGCTGCATCCGCTCGCCCTGTTTCGCGCGCACCCCGAGCGGCTCGAGGCGTACCGTCGCAAGTTCCAGTTCGTCCTGGTGGATGAATTCCAGGACACCAATCGCGCCCAGTACCAGCTGATCCAGGCGCTCGGGTCGCACGGCAACGTCTGCGCCGTCGGCGACGATGACCAGTCGATCTACGGCTGGCGGGGCGCGGAAGTGCGCAACATGGTCGATTTCCAGAGCGACTTCGGCGAGGTGCAGCTGGTCCGGCTCGAGGAGAACTATCGGTCGACCCAGGTCGTGCTCGACGCCGCCAATGCCGTCATCGCCGAGAACGCGGGCCGGATCGGCAAGACGCTCCGTACCGCGCGACGGGGCGGCGAGCCGGTCACCCTCGTGGCGGCCGCGGACGAGCGGGACGAGGCGGAATGGATCACCGGGGAGCTGCGGCGGCGCGCGCTGGACGGCGACTGGAGCTACGGCGAGATGGCGGTGCTGTATCGGACCAACGCGCAATCGCGCGCGCTCGAGGAGTCGTTCCGCCGGAGCGGCACGCCGTACCGGATCGTGGGTGCCATCAGCTTCTACGATCGCCGAGAGGTAAAGGATCTGCTGGCCTACCTGCGGCTGGTGGCCAATCCCGCGGACAACGAGGCGTTCCTCCGGGCCGTCGGCGTCCCTCGCCGTGGGATCGGCGACTCGAGCCTGACCACCGTCATCGAGGCATCGCGTCAGTGGGAGAAGCCGCTCCTCGCCGTCGCCGCCATCGCCGACCGGCTGCCGGACCTCCGCCCCAATGTGCGCCAGGCGCTCACCGGATTTGCCGCCTTGCTCGACCGGCTGCGGGCCGAGGCGGGGCATCGGCCGCCGGCCGACGTCCTCGAGGAGCTGATCCAGGCGATCGACTACGAGAACCTGCTGCGCCAGGAAGGCCCCGAAGGCGCGGACCGGTGGGACAACGTCCGGGAGCTGGTGGCGAGCGCCGCGAACTGGTCCGAGGTCGTGACGTCCGATCCCGGGGAAGAGGGGTCCCCGCTCGAGCGATTCCTCGCCGACGCGGCCCTCCTGAGTTCCCACGACGCGATCGAGGGATCGGAAGACGGCGTGACGCTGATGACGATCCATACGGCGAAGGGACTCGAATGGCCGGTGGTCGTGCTGTCAGGGCTCGAGGACGGCCTCTTCCCGCTGGCCCGGGCCGATGAGCAGCCCGGCGGCATCGAGGAAGAACGGCGGCTCTGCTACGTCGGCCTGACGCGCGCGAAGGACAAGCTCTACCTCACCTTCGCACGGACCCGCCGCCGCGGCGGGAGCCTGCAGTACGGACGCCCCTCCAGGTTCCTCGAGGCGTTGCCCCCGGGTATCCTGGACGAGAAGCGGACGTCGGTGGCTGGGTGGTCCGGCGGGCAGGCGGGGAGACGGGCAGGGTGGCAGGGGGGCAGGGAGGCGGGATGGGGCCAGTCGACGGCCCCGCCGTCCCGCCACCCCGCCCCGGTCGCTCCGGAGGAGATCTCGCAGGATGCACCCCGGTACGTGAAGGGTGAACGCGTGACCCATCGGCGTTTCGGGAGCGGGGCCATTCAGGGACTGACCGGGGCCGGCCGGGATCTCAAGGTCTCGGTGCGCTTCGATGACGACGAGGTGGGAGTCAAACAGTTGCTCGTGGCCTTTGCCGGACTCGAGCGGGAGTGGGAGAGCGCATGACCATCGGACGTGAGGACATCCTGCGCGTGGCCCGGCTGGCGGAACTCGATGTTCCCGAACGGGACCTCGACGGGCTGGCGGCACAGATCGGCCGCATCGTCGCCTACGTCGCCCAGCTGGAGCAGGTGCCGGCGGGTGAGTCGGCCGCACCATTCCAGGCGGGGCCCTCTGCCGTGCGGTTGCGGGAGGACGTGCCGGACCCGGTGCCCATGACGCGGGGCCCCGAGGCGATCGCACCCGAGTTCCGCGATGGCCTCTTCCTGGTGCCGCGCCTTGGCGCGATGGAGGGCGAGTGAGCGACCTGGGCGGCATCGCGAAGGACCTCGTGGCGCGGCTTCGCGCGGCCGATGCGAGTGGCCTCAACGCCACGCTGCACTGGAGTGACGCCACCGTGGGGGCCGAGGCCGCCCGTGTGGAGGCGCTGCGGGGTGCCGGGACGGTGCTGCCGCTCGAGGGGATGCCGGTCGCGCTGAAGGACAACATCGTCACGACGGACGCGCCGACCACCTGCGCCTCGCGGATTCTCGAGGGGTACCAGTCGCCGTACGACGCGACCGTCGTCACCCGCCTGCGCGACGCGGGGGCGCTCATCGCCGCCAAGACCAACCTCGACGAGTTCGCGATGGGATCCTCGACCGAGCACTCGGCCTTCGGGCGGGTCCGGCATCCCACCCATCCCGATCGGGTGCCCGGCGGTTCGTCTGGCGGCTCCGCCGCGCTCGTCGCCGCGGGGGTCGTCCCCGCGGCCCTGGGCTCGGAGACCGGCGGTTCCGTCCGTCAGCCCGCGAGCTTCTGTGGCGTCGTCGGGATCAAGCCGACCTATGGACGGGTCAGCCGGTTCGGCCTGGTGGCGTTTGGATCCTCGCTTGATTGCGTCTCTGTCTTCGGGCGGACGGTGGCCGACGCCGGGCGGGTCCTCGAGGTCATTGCGGGGTCCGATCCGCGCGACGCGACGACGGTGGATGCCCCACCGCTGGTGCGCGAGACCACGCCCGTCTCCCTGCAGGGCCTGCGGATTGGCCTCCCGGCGGAGTATTTCCCCTCCGACCTCGATGCAGGGGTGCGCGCGGGGGTCGATCGCGTGGCCGCCGCGTTACGGGGGATGGGGGCGGACCTGGTGCCGGTGTCCCTGCCGCACACCCCCTTCGCCGTCCCAACCTACTACGTACTTGCCCCGGCGGAGGCCGCCTCCAACCTCGCACGGTACGACGGCGTCCGGTACGGCGTGCGCCGCGTGGGACCGGCGGGCGACCTGCCCGCCCTCTACCGCGCCACGCGGGGCGAGGGCTTCGGACCCGAGGTCCGGCGCCGGATCCTGGTCGGCACCTATGTGTTGAGCGCCGGCTACTACGATGCCTACTACCGCAAGGCCCAGCAGGTCCGGAACCTGATCGCGGCGGACTTCTCCTCCGCGTTCGCGCCGGGCGGGGTCGATCTCCTCCTCACGCCGACGACGCCGACGCCGGCGTTCAAGGCGGGCGAGAAGACCGACGACCCCGTCGCGATGTATCTCGCCGACATCTTCGTCTGTGCCGTGAGCCTCGCCGGGCTGCCGGCGATGAGCCTCCCCGCCGGTCGCTCCGGCGGCCTTTCGATCGGGGCGCAGCTGATCGCACCGGCGTTCGGGGAGGCCCGCATGATCGCCGTGGCAGCGGCCATCGAAGCGGCGATCGACGCCGACGCGGAGGTGCGGTGATGGCCTGGGAGACGGTGATCGGCCTCGAGGTGCATGTCCAGCAGGCGACGCGCACCAAGATGTTCTGCGGCTGCGTGGCCTCGTTCGGCGACCCGCCCAACACCAACGTCTGCCCGACCTGCCTCGGATTGCCGGGCGCACTCCCGGTGCCGAACGCGGAAGCGGTGCGTCTCGCCGTCCGCGGCGCGCTCGCCCTCGGCGGTACCATCCATCACGAGAGCATCTTCGCGCGGAAGAACTATTTCTACCCCGACCTCCCCAAGGGATACCAGGTCTCCCAGTTCGACCGGCCCCTGTCGACCGGAGGGGCGGTCTGGTTCGAGTCGCCGGACCGGGGGCGGGTGGCCTGCTCGATTACGCGCCTCCACATCGAGGAGGATGCCGGCAAGTCGCTCCACGACCGGTACCCGGGGCAGACCGCCGTCGACCTGAACCGCGCCGGCACGCCCCTCGCCGAGATCGTGAGCGGGCCTGACCTGCGGTCGCCGGCCGAGGCGCGGGCCTACCTGGTGGCCCTCAAGCAGATCCTGGTGTACGCCGGGGTCAGCGACTGCAGCATGGAGAAGGGAACGTTGCGCGTGGACGCGAACCTCTCCATCCGACCGGCGGGGCAGGCGGCGCTCGGCACCAAGACCGAGATCAAGAACATGAACAGCTTCGCCAACGTCGAGCGGGCGCTGACGGCGGAGTACGAGCGCCAGGTCGGACTGCTGGAGTCGGGGGGGCGGGTGGAGCAGGTGTCGCTCCTCTTCAACGCCGCAACCGGCACGGTGCGCCCGACCCGCTCGAAGGAAGACAGCCACGACTACCGGTATTTCCCCGATCCTGACCTGCCGCCGCTGGTGCTCGACGCGGCATTCATCGACGCAGAGCGGGCGGCATTGCCGGAACTCCCCGAAGCACGGCGCGCACGGTTCGAGACGGCCTACGGCGTCTCAGCCTATCACGCCCAGGAACTCACCGGTGAACGCGCCGTGGCCGACTACTTCGAGGCCACCGTGGCGGCGGGTGCCGAGGCGAAGGCCGTGGTGGGATGGGTGCTGGGCGAGGCGATGGCTTCCTACAACGCCACCGGGGCCTTTGCCGTCTCGGCGGGACAGCTGGCGGAACTGATTGGCGCCATCAGCGACGGCACGGTGAGTCACCAGGCCGCCAAGCAGGTGCTGACTGCCCTGGCAGACGCCGAACCGGGGCTCACCGTCAGGGCGCTCGCGACGTCCCTGGGCCTGGTCCAGGTCCAGGACAGCGGCGCGCTGGAAGGCTGGGTCGACGAGGTACTGACCGCGCATCCCGGCGAAGTGGAACGCTTTCGGGGCGGTGAGGCGAAGCTGATCGGATTCTTCGTGGGGCAGGTGATGAAGAAGAGCGGGGGGAAGGCGGATCCGAAGGGTGTCGCGCCGATCCTGCAGAAAAAGCTGAAGGCCTAGTTCATTTCCGGTGCCGGTGGCTCGTCGCCACCCAGCAGGTCTTCGAGCACCCGGTCCACCACCTCCGACACCGATCCGGTGAGGACCGTCATCAGGACGTCGCTTGCTTCCGCGGCCAGGTCCTCCGGATGCTTCCGGTCGCGCGACAGCCGGACGATGTTGCCGAGGTAGACCGGCACGGCCGCCCCGTCTTCCAGGCTCGGCGTCTCTCCCGTGTCCTCCGTCACTTCCCCGTCCAGTTCGAAGTCCGGCACCGGCACGCTGGCCTTCCACGGCTCGCTGTCGTTCTCCTCGCCCTCCTCCTCCTCATCGTCCGACAGGGGAAAACGGTCGGCGGGGAGGAGTGCCAGGAGCCTGCACTGCAGGCCCGGGGCGTCCTCGTAGGCCACCAGCCCGAGATGGACCGGCTGGTCGAAGAGGTGGAACTCCCGCAGTTCATCCAGCGCCTCCGTCGGCGCGACCCGGCGTCCGACCAGTCGCTCCCCGATGAAGGTGCCGAGGCAGACCGACCCATCCGGGGTCCGCTCGTCCTCCACCGGCTCGACCCGGACCAGGACCGGCGAGCTGGTTGCGACCAGGACGCTGACGCGGCCCTCGTCATCCCCTTCGGGCAGTCCGAGGTCGTCAGGCCGCATCGGAGGTTCCCGCCGTGCCGTTCTTCCAGGGCTGCGGCGCGGCGAGCTGCCGCCAGTACGACAGGTCGGGCTTTCGCGGCAACCCGAAATCGCGCTCGGCGAGCTTGTGGATGCGGCTGACGTCAGTCTTGCCGCCACTTTCACGCGCCTCGCGGCGAAGCGACTGCGCCGCGCGCAGGGGCTCGGAACCGGCGGGATCGAGACGCCGGGCCATGGGCCGGTCGTCGCCCAGCATCTCCATCACGAATTCGTACGAAAGTGCCATGTGCTGCTCGACGTCCTCTTCCGGAAGGTCCCAGCGGCTGTGGGCGCGGGCCATCCGGAAGGCCCGCTGCCAGCTTCGGGTCTCGATGAGGTGAACCATCCCGCGGAAGAGCCGCCGGTTGGTGCGGACGCTGAAGATCGTGGGTGAAATGATCTGGTCGAGGTGGGAGTCCGCCGGCGCGTGGTCCAGCCGGATGACGTCCTTCGCGGTGCTCGCGAACTCCTCCCCGAGGTGGGTCTCGAACCGGCTCTCCCAGTAGGCATGCCCCAGCCCCGACCGGGAAGCCGTCACCGCCAGCTGATGGGGCACGAAATAGTTGTGCGCCACCGTGTCGGCGGCGAGGTGCGCCAGGTAGCCCAGGCCGAAGGCCCGCAGGGCGTCGGTCGGCGCGAGGTCGTGGATCTCCTGCCCGACATGCCAGTGGTGGCAGTGCCGGCTCACCGGTGCGAAATTCTTGGCGATCGTGCTGTCGGCCGCGATGTTCCCATAGAGGAAGTCGAAGGGGAAGGCGCGGATGAGGTCGGCGACGGTCGGGGGAAGGAGGTGCGCGCTCGTCAGGACGTTCTGGGCGAGGTAGATGTGCGTACCGGGTGTCCAGGCGTGGAGCACGTCAGGCGCCGCGACGAGCGCGACGCCGACCAGCAGGAGGGCGACGGCCGTCCGTCCAGCGGTCACTTGCGCCGCCGGCGGCGGAGCACCTTCGCGATGATGCCGGTGCTGAGCCGGGCCGTCCGCAGGGCGGTGGCGAACTGCATCGCGCTGTCCTCGACCTCCTCGTGCACCACGTCCACCAGCGCGTCGAGATCCGCCATCCGCTCGGTCACCCGGTCCACTCCCCGATCCAGCCGTCGCCGGAACCGCCGGCTGGTGGCCAGGTACGCGTGTCCTTCCTCGCGGACCATGTGGACCAGGGATTCTCCCTCGGCGGTCACCCGCCTGGCCCCGTCGAGGACGGCCGCGAGGTCGCGGTGCAGCTCCTCCATGTTGCCCGTCATTCGCTCCAGCGCCCGGTGCAGGGCGGTCACGGCGATCGCGGCACCGGTCAGCAGGGCGAGGAGCACGAAGGCAATGAGGGCAGTCGAGATCGCGATCGTGGGTGGAACCCACGAAGGCGAGGGGACCGGGACGGCCTGCAGCATCGAAGCGAGCATGATCACCCTCCAAGTATGGCCGTGCCGGGGGCTATCCGGAATCCCTTGCGCTTGACGGCCCCCGCCATGCCGGGCGAGGTTTGGCCATGCCTCCAAGATACCTCGTTCGCGGCGGGAATCCCCTGAAGGGATCCCTGCGCCCTGCGGGCAACAAGAACGCCGCCCTTCCCGCCATCGCCGCCTCGGTCCTGGCGGAGGGGCCGGTCGAGCTCGACAACATGCCGCGCATCAGGGACGTCGAGACGATGCTCGCGATTCTCGCCGAGATGGGGGCGGGGGTCGAGTGGCTCGACACCAACCACGTCCGGATCGATCCCCGGAACATCGAGAACAAGCCACTGGATCCGAGGCTGTGCGCCCGGATTCGGGCCTCCATCCTGCTGGCCGGCCCGCTGCTGGCGCGGTTCGGGAAGGTGACCCTCCCGCCGCCGGGCGGGGACGTCATCGGCCGTCGCCGGGTCGATACCCATTTCCTGGCCCTCGAGGCGCTCGGCGCCGAGGTGCAGGTCGGCGACAGCTACGAACTGTTCGGCAAGTCCCTGAAAGGCGCGGACATCTTCCTCGACGAGCCGAGCGTCACCGGCACCGAGAACGCGCTGATGGCCGCCGTGGCGGCCCAGGGCCGCACCGTGCTCCGGAACGCCGCCTCGGAACCCCATGTCCAGGATCTCGCCCGCCTGCTCGTCGCGATGGGCGCCCGCATCGAGGGGATCGGGTCGAACACCTACGTCATCGACGGCGGACAGACGCTGCACGGCGCTTCCTACACCATCGGCCCCGATCACATCGAGATCGGCAGCTTCATCGGCCTGGCGGCGGTGACCAACAGCGCGCTGACCATCGAGGGCGTCCGTGGCGACGACCTGCGCGGCACCCTCCTCGGCTTCGAGCGGCTCGGGATCCGTCCGCGGCTGGACGGCTCGAAGCTGATCATCGACGCCGACCAGGAACGCCGCATCCGTCCCGACCTCGGAGGACACGTCCCGAAGCTCGAGGACGGACCCTGGCCGGCCTTTCCCGCCGACACGATGTCCATCGCGCTGGTGGCCGCCACCCAGTGCGAGGGCCTGCTGCTCGTCTTCGAGAAGATGTTCGAGTCGCGGATGTTCTTCGTGGACAAGCTGATCGGCATGGGCGCCCGGATCGTGCTCTGCGACCCGCATCGCGCCGTCGTGGCGGGCCCGGTGAAGCTGCGGGGCAGCACGGTGGAGTCGCCCGACATCCGGGCCGGCATGGCGATGCTGATCGCCGCCCTCGCGGCAGAGGGCACCACCCACCTCCACAACGTCGGGCAGATCGAGCGGGGCTACGAGCGGATCGACACCCGGCTCCGGGATCTCGGCGCCGACATCGAACGGTTCGAGGAGTAGGAACGACCGCGCTGCCGCGCCTAGAAGGTGAAGGCGACGCCCAGCACCCCGCCGTAGCTGGTCACGTCATACTTGAAATACCCGTCCTCGCCCTCGGTCCCGGTGTCATAGTTGGCGCTGATCGCCCGGTAGCCGAGGGTCCCGGACCAGCCCTTGCCGAACCCGTAGTTGAGGTATCCCGCCGCCTGCCAGGTGTTGTTGGTGCCGCCGATCCCGAACCCGCCGATGTCGCCGCGCGCGATCACGTGCAGGTGCTTCGAGACCGGGAGCACGGCGCGGGCGCCGATGAGGGGAGCGAACCAGCTCTCGCTGTTGCTCCTCGTGGAGACGTTCGGAAACATGACATCGGGGACGATTTCGGCTTCGATGACCGGGACGCGCACCCCGATGAGGGCATCCATCCAGGGGGTGACCCGGTAGCCCACGTCACCCTCGACCAGCCACTGCTTGAGCTTGATTTCGGCGACGGTGGTGCCGGTGCGGGGGGTGGCGACGTCGGAGCCGAGCTTCATGTAGACGACGTCGAGTCCGGTCACGAACTTGTCGCCCCGACCGACGTAGTTGAGCATCGCCCCCATCTTCAGGTTGTCGAGGATGTCGCTGAAGGGGACGTCGACGTTGGCAGACACGCCGCGGACGCCGACCGTGCCCGACATCGCCGCGGCCCATCCGTAGAGGGTCAGGGTATTTTCCCACCTGCCGGCATTCACCTCCTGCGCCGGGAGGACGCCTGGGGTGGCGGCGAAGAGAACAAGGCCGAGAGCCGCGAGTCGCAATACCAGGGCGCGCAACATCGTGTGGGTCTCCGAGGGAAGGGAACGGGGCGGGGTGGAACCCTGCACCCGGTGGGTGGAAAGATCACCGGGTGCGGCATCGTGGGCAACGTGACGTCAGACGCTCTGTGAGAGGAGAAGCAGGACATGGTGAGGGCGG
>JAHECL010000182.1 GCA_024641745.1 Gemmatimonadota bacterium
GAACGACGAATTCGAAGTGCGGCGTCGCCACCTCTTCCGGCCGGCCCAGCGGGAGGTCCTCGAAGAGTTCGACGAGGTCATAGGAAAAGGTGCCCGCCACGAGGTGGCAGGGGTCGACCGCCTGCGCCAGGAGGCGGGGACCGAAAGCGACTACTCGCAGCGCATCGAGCGGAGACGACCGGCGGACGCGGCGCACTTCGTCCAGCGGCTCGGCCTCCGGCTCGGGAAAGGTGGCGTGCAGGACGCCGCCGTCCCGGCGCACCGCGGCCACCGTGCCGAGGGTGGTTTCCACCCAGGGGAGCATGCTCTGTCCGTTGGGAGAACAGGCCACGACCTCCACCACCCTGCCTCGGCAGGTGACCCGAAGCGCCGCTGCCACGCCGATCAGGCTGCGCTCTCCGGCGCCGTCGGCCTGGTCGCCCGATTCGAGGAGAAAGGTGCCGGGCACCGTCCCGCCTGCCGTGAGCGCGGCATACAGAGCGTGCGGATCGGGACTGACCATGACTTCGCGGACGAGCGGGAGGATCGTGCCCGCTTCCCTGGGGGCAGCACTCATCGGGGCGCGCGCTTGGCCTGGGTGGCGTCCAGCTTCGAAGCGAGGATCATCCGGCACCTTCAAGACGAGTCACAGCAAGTACGCCCACCGCGCTGGCGGTGGGCGTGCACTCACTGGGTTCGAAGTATCTCCCAGCGCGATGACGGCGTCAACCAGGCGCCTGCGGGGCGTGGGAGCCCGGCGGTGGCGTCACCTCCCCTCGAACGGTATGTTGGCCGAGAAGGGAGCCTCCGAGTCATGGCAAACACGCAAGCACACCTGCAGGCCGCCCTGGAAGGGCACTATCGGATCGAGCGAACACTCGGCATCGGCGGAATGGCGACGGTGTTCCTTGCCCGGGATCTGAAGCACGACCGCGAAGTTGCCATCAAAGTGCTGCACCCGGAATTGGCGGCGTCCATCGGGGCGGAGCGGTTCGACCGGGAGATTCACCTCGTCGCCAAGCTCCAGCATCCCCACATCCTCATGCTCATCGATTCCGGCGAGGCGGACGGGCACCTCTACTACGTGATGCCGTACGTCGAGGGCGAGTCGCTGCGGGACCGGCTGACGCGGGAGCAGCAGCTCCCGGTGGCCGAAGCGCTGCAGATCACCGACCAGGTTGCGTCAGCCCTCAGCTACGCGCACCAGCACGGCATCATCCATCGGGACATCAAGCCGGCCAATATCCTCCTGTCGGGCGACCAGGCGATGGTGGCCGACTTCGGGATCGCCCGCGCGCTCGAAACGCGCGGCGACCAGCGGATCACGAGCTCCGGGCTCGCGGTCGGCACCCCAGCCTACATGAGCCCGGAACAGGCGTTCGGGGAGTGGACCGTCGACGCCCGGACCGATGTCTATGCCCTGGGTTGTGTCCTGTTCGAGATGCTGGCCGGGTCGGCGCCGTTTTCCTCCGAGACGCCACAGGCGCTGCGGGCACAGCACGCGCTGGCGCCCCCGCCGAGCGTCCGAATCCGCCGCCCGGACGCCCCGCTCTTTGTCGAGCGGGCCATCTGCCAGGCGATGGCCAAGAAGCCCGAGCAGCGCTTCGCCACTCCAGACGCATTCGTGGCCGTCCTCCGATCCGCCACGGTGGTCTCTCCCGTCGGCCGGCGACGGCTGGCCGTCCTCCCGCCTGCCAACCTCACCGGAGATTCAGACCAGCAATTCCTGGTGCTGGGTCTGCACGAAGCGCTGATATCCCAGCTCGGCCGGGGAGACACGGCGGTCCTGGCGCGCACGTCTGTGCTTCAATACCAGGACACCGCCAAACCGGCGCGGGAGATCTGCCGGGAGTTGGCAGTCGAGGCGATCGTCGAGTCGTCGCTCTATCGATCGGGGGACGTCATCGGCGTCCAGGCACGCCTGATCGACGGGCAGACCGAGGAGGGCATCTGGGGAGGCTCGCGCGACGGCGATGTCTCCAGCGCCTTCGCCCTCTGCCGTGAGCTGTCCAATGCGATGGCGACGGAGCTGCATGGCACACTGTCCCCGCGCGTTTCATCGTCAGGCTCCCATCGCACGGTGGATCCACGCGCCTATGAGAACTACATGCGCGGACGGGTCCACCAGCAAACCTTCAATCCCGCCGACCTCGACCGGGCCATGCAGTACTACGAGGCCGCCCTGGCCATTCAACCTGACTATGCAGCGGCCTATTCGGGCATCTCCCTGATTTGGGGATCGAAGCTCGTGCTGGGAATGGTGTCGGCACTCGAGGGTGGCCCCGCCTGGCGCAGCACGGCAGAACGCGCCGTGGAACTTGACCCGAACCTGGCGGAAGGCCACCAGGCGAGAGCGCAGGGCTACGTCTGGTACGACTATGACTGGGAGCGTGGGGAAGCGTCCTTCAAGCGGGCCATCGAACTCAACCCGGACGAGCCACAGGCCCGGATCTTCTATTCCCATCTTCTCGGACTGCTTCGACGAGTTGACGAGAGCGACATCCAGATCAGGCGCGCGCTGGAGATCGACCCCCACAACCCCTTCACCCAGATGCTGCACGGTGCGCAGCGAGCGCTGGTTGACCGATACGAGGAGGGTATTGCGGTCCTGAATTCAGTTCCGCCGAACCCCCTGCGGTCCAGTATGCTGGCCGGGATGCACCTTGCACTCGGGTCGCCGTCCACAGCTCTCCGGCACCAGGCGGACTACTTCGCCGCCCTCGGCGACTCCGAACTCGCGACCGCCCTGGACGAGGGAGCGGACGGGATAGAGGCCGCCGTCATTCGCGGGGCGGAGATCCTCGTGGAGCGGTCCCGCCGGACATTCGTGAAGCCAAACAACATCGTCCACTTGTTCACTTGGGGTGGCGATCTCGATCGCGCCATCGAATGGCTGGACCGTTCCTACGAGATGCGGGACCACGAGATCGCCTACGCCGCCACATTCTGGACATCCCGCAAGTTGCTCGCCGACTCGCGGTTTCACGCGTTCCTGCGAAAGATGAACCTGCCGCTGCCCACCTAGCACCGAGGAGAATGGATGTCCGTCAACAAGGCTGTACTGGCCCTGGCGCTCGCGTTCGTCCCGACCGCGGGTGCCGCGCAAGTGGTCGGCACCTGGCCCCCTGACTCGCTCATCAACACCCAGGTGATTCCACGGGACACTCCCGTCACGATGGTGATCGGCATGATGCGGAACATCACGTTCGACCTCGGGGTGCGCTGTCCCTTCTGTCATGTGGGCACAGAGGGGAAGCCGCTCTCCTCCTTCGATTTCGCCTCGGACGAGAAGCCGACCAAGCGGACCGCACGACAGATGATGCGAATGGTCGAGGAAGTCCGACGCCGGCTCGACACCCTGCCGAGCCATTCGATGCCCCACGTCGAGGTCACCTGCCGCACCTGCCACCGCGGTGTGGAGCGCCCG
>JAHECL010000183.1 GCA_024641745.1 Gemmatimonadota bacterium
GAGGCGACCCTGACGGCGCTGGGCGGGCTGCTCGGGGCCGAGCGGGAGGTCCTCGCCGCCGCCGTGGAGCGACGCCGCGAACCCGACCGACCCTGCGCCCGCGAGGAGTTCGCCGCCTACATGGAGGCGATCGTGCGCCTCGCCGACCTCGTGGACACCCTCACCATTGGAGCCCCGTGATGCCCCGACCCGCCCTGCCGATCCTCCTCGCCACGCTGGTCGCCCTCACGACGACCGGGTGCGGCTACAACCGCCTCCAGGAACTCGACGAGCAGGTCAACAAGGCGGAGGGCCAGATCCAGGCGCAGCTGCAGCGGCGCGCGGACCTGATCCCCAACCTGGTCGAGACGGTCAAGGGCGTGGCCGCCCAGGAGACGACGGTGTTCATCGCGGTCGCCGAGGCCCGAGGGCGGCTCGCCGGCGCCGCCACCGGCGGCACCCTCGCCGAGATGGCCGAGGCCGACGCGGCACTCCGGGCGCCGCTCTCCCGCCTGCTGGCGATCGCCGAGGCGTATCCCGAGCTGAAGAGCAGCGCAAACTTCACCCAGTTGCAGGACCAGCTCGAGGGGTCGGAGAACCGGGTGGCGGTGGCGCGGCAGGACTACAACGCCTCGGTCGAGCAGTTCAACGCGATGATCCGGAAGTTCCCGTCGAACCTCACGGCCAAGATGTTCGGGCTGGGGAGTCCGCGGGCCTACTTCCAGGCCGAGGCCGCGGCGGAATCGGCACCGGTGGTGAAGTTCTAGCGGCGGACGGCGCGCGCCGGGGCCCGGCGCTCACCCCTTGGGGAAGAGGTTCTCCGGCTTGACGACCGCCACGCCGGCCATCTCCGGCCGCTCGGCGCGGACCCACTGCCCGTCGGGGTCGCCGTCCTGTCCCAGGGCACCCCAGAGCACCCGGGCCTTCTCCGGCATGAACGGCGCGGCCATCAGCGCCAGCCGGAGGAGGGTCCGCCCCAGGGCCGCGAGCACGGCGTCGAGGGCGTCATCGTCACCGGCCTTGGCGAGGGCCCATGGCGCCGAGGCGCTGACGTAGCCGTCGGCCTCGCTGACCAGGCGCTCCAGCGCCGACGCCCCGCCGCGAAGGTCGAGCGCACTCATCGCCGTCACGTACTCCTGGGTGAGCGCGGCTGCGGCGTCGTCGAGGGCGGTCGGTGCGGTCGCCGCCGGGACGACTCCCGCGCGGTACTTGACCAGCATCGCCGTGGTGCGCGAGGCGAGGTTGCCGAGGCCGTCGGCGAGGTCGCTGGCATAGCGGGCGTCGAAGCGCTCGAAGGAGAAGTCGCCGTCGGCCTCGAAGCCGACCTCCCGCATCAGGAACCAGCGGAGGGGGTCGGCCCCGTGGCGCGCGATCGCCTCGTCGAGCGAGACGCTGGTCCCCTCCGACTTGCTCACCTTCGCCCCGCCCCACTGCACGTAGCCGTGCGCCCAGACCATCCGCGGTAGCGGCAGCTCCGCGGCGCGGAGCATCGCCGGCCAGATGATGCAGTGGAAGCGGGTGATCCCCTTGCCGACGACGTGGAGGTCGGCCGGCCAGAGGGCGTCCCACCCGGCGTCGGGATAGCCGGTGCCGCTCAGGTAGTTGATCAGCGCGTCAAACCAGACGTAGACGGTCTCGTCGTCCCGGCCGGGGAAGGGGATGCCCCACGGCAGTCGCGACCGGGAGATCGAGATGTCCTGCAACCCGCTGCGGAGCACCGAGAGGATCTCGTTCCGGCGGATTGCGGGCTCGACCTGGAACTCGCCCTGCTCGATCGCCTCGAGGATCGTGTCGCGCCAGGCCGAGAGCCGGAAGAAGGTGTTCCGTTCCCGGGTCGGCACCAGCGGGGTCGAGGCGTGCTCCCCACAGCGCCCGTCGACCAGCTGGCCCTCCTGCTTGAACTCCTCGCAGCCGACGCAGTAGAGGCCCTCGTACTCCCCCTCGAAGAGGTGGTCGGGACTCCGCTCGCGGATCCGCTCGAGCAGCGCCGTGACCGCGCGGGCGTGGCGGGGCTGGGTGGTCCGCATCCAGTCGTCGTGGCTGCAGTGCAGCTGGTGCCACACCTGCTCGAACCGCTCCGAGATCCGGTCGGTCCACGGGCCGGGCTCGCTCCCGGCCGCCGCCGCCGCCTGGAAGACCTTCTGCCCGTGCTCGTCCATTCCCATCAGGAAGCGGACCGGCGTGCCGCAGAGGCGATGCCAGCGGGCGATGACGTCGGCCCCGACCTTCTCCAGGGCATGCCCCAGGTGGGGGTCGCCGTTGGCGTAGTCGATGGCGGTGGTCAGGTAGTACGGACGGGTCACGATGGGCCTCCACCGCGGCGGCGCCGCGGCGAGCGGGGGGGACGGGGCGAGCCCCGGTCGGGCGGAGGGGGCTCCCCGGGTGGGCGGGCGTCGCCGGGCGCGGTCCGCGCCGCCTCCGCCACCTCGTCCCGGAGGCTCACCAGCGGGAGGACCCGGGTGCCGTCCTCGGGGTGGCGCAGGGTGACGCGCTCCCGGAGGATGTCGACCGCCACGACCAGTTCCGGGCCACGCAGCGTCGTGACCGGCTTCCCCTCCTTGGGGAAGCGCTTGCGGGCGGTGAGGTAGAAGTCGTGCTCGTACTTGAGGCAGCAGAGCAGTCGCCCACATCCCCCGGAGATCTGCGCCGGGTTGAGGGAGAGGCGCTGGTCCTTGGCGAGCGCGAGCGAGACCGGACCCGGCTCGGTGAGCCAGGTGCTGCAGCAGAACTCGCGGCCGCAGCGCCCGATGCCGCCCAGCCGGGCGGCCTCGTCGCGCACCCCGATCTGCCGAAGCTCGATCCGGGTGCGGTAGCGCCCCGCCAGCTCGCGAACCAGGGCCCGGAAGTCGACCCGGCGTTCGGCCGTGAAGTAGACGGTGAGCCGGTTGCGGTCCCACTGCCACTCGGTGTCGGAGATCCGCATCGCGAGGCCCTGGGCCGAGGCGCGGGTGCCGACCTCGCGGCGGACCTCCTCCTCCTCGCGGCGGAGCGCCTCGTGTTGGGCGACCTCCTCGTTCGCCGCGCGGCGAACCACCCGGGGCTCGGGGCCCGCCGCCGCCCCCGGGCTCGGGCCGCAGCCGTCACATCCCCCGCACTTGGCGGCCGCCGCGTCGCCCACCGTGCTCACCCGTCCGAGGTCCAGCCCCCGGTCGCACTCGACGATCACCGGCTCCTCGGGGCGGAGCGGTGCCTCGACATCCGCCCAGGCATAGAAGCCCCGGCGGTTGCCCTTGAAGCGGACCTCGACTGTCTGGGACATCAGCCTTCGGTGAACGCGCCCATGGCGGCGAACTTGTCGTGCCGCCGCTTGACGAGGCGCTCCCCCTTGAGCTTCCGGAGGTCGGCGACGTGCCGGAGGAGGGAGGTCCGCAGGGACTCACCGGCGGTGTCCGGGTCGTGGTGGGCCCCGCCGATCGGTTCATCGA
>JAHECL010000070.1 GCA_024641745.1 Gemmatimonadota bacterium
GTCATCATGATGTCGCAGAACCGCCAGTCGGCGCGCGACCGCCTGGCGGCGGCCCACGACTACGAGGTCAACCTCAAGGCCGAGATCGAGATCCAGTCCCTCCACGAGAAGCTCGACACGCTGCGCGAGCGGGACTGGGCGGCCCTCGTCGAGATGCAGCAACACCAGATCCAGCTGCTCCAGCGCCTGCTGGAGCGCGCCACCGGAGAAGCCACATGAGCAGCAGCCATGAAATGACCACCACCACCTTCGAGCTCGACGGATTCCGCATCGCGGGGAGCCTCGGCGTGGTGCGCGGCATCAGCGTCCGCAGCCGGAACGTGTTCGGGTCCATCGGCGCGCGGATCGAGACCCTCTTCGGCGGCAACATCTCGCTGCTGACGACGCTGTGCGAGCGGACCCGCCAGGAGGCGTTCGACATCATGCTGACCCATGCCCACCAGATGGGCGCCAACGCCGTGGTCGGCGTGCGCTACGACGCGACCGAGCTGATGCCGGGGGTCACCGAAGTGCTCTGCTACGGCACCGCGGTGGTGGTGCGGGAGCAGCTCACCAGCGGCGAGGACTGAACCGGGTGGCGCGCGACCCCCTGCAGGAGATTCCGGGTGTCGGACCGAGCATCGCCGCCGACCTCCGCCACCTCGGCGTCACCTCGGTGGCGCAGCTTCGCCGGCGCAATCCGCAGCGGCTCTACGAGCGGCTGAGTGAGTTGCAGGGGCCGCAGGATCCCTGCGTGCTCTACGTGTTCCGGTGCGCGGTCTACTACGCGAGCACCCCGAACCCCGAGCCTGCTCTTCTCAAGTGGTGGAACTGGAAGGACCGCACGTGACGCCGACGAGCAGGGCAGCCACCCCCGACCCGTTGCGGGCGCTCCGCACCAAGCTCAGGCAGAGCATGCCGATCACCGGGGCCCTCGGCCTCCGCGTGACGGGCCGGGAGGGCACCGGCGTAGTCCTCACCGCGCCGCTGGCCCCCAACATCAACCACAAGGGGACGGCCTTCGCCGGCAGCCTCAACGCCGCCGCCACCCTGGCCGGCTGGGGCACCATCTGGCTGCTCCTCCGGGAGCACGGCGTCCATTCGCACGTCGTCATTCAGGACAGCGCGGTCCACTACGTCCGCCCGGTCCGCGGCGACTTCACGGCGCGGTGCAAGGGACCGTCGGCCACGGCGATCGAGCGGCTGGTCAACGCGGTGAAGAAGAAGGGACGGGGACGCCTGGAACTGGACGTGATGATCTCGGACGAGGGCGGGGATGCGGTGAGGTTTCATGGGAGGTATGTGGCGCTGGGCGAGGGGTAGTGCCACCCGTCACCCGCTGGTTCGTGCGCTCCGCGCTTGTCTGGTTCCTGCTGGCGCTCGCCATCGGGGTACTGCTCGCCGGAGGCGGGGCGGCCACCATTCCCGGCACCAGCCTGCTCCTTCCCTACCCCACGTACCTGCACCTCGTCACCGTCGGCTGGCTGACCAATCTCATCTTCGGGGTCGCCTTCTGGATGTTCCCGCGCGATACCGCCGAGCATCCCCGCGGCAGTGACCGCCTCGCCTGGCTCGCCTACGCCGGCCTCAACGCCGGCCTGATGCTGCGGCTGGTCGGCGAGCCGGTGGCCTGGTCCGGCAACGGGACCGGCACGCTGCTCCTGCTTTCGGCCGCGCTGCAGCTCCTGGGCGGGTGGGCCTTCGTCCTGAACACCTGGCCCCGTGTGAAGGGGAAGTAGTGCCCCGGCTCAGCATGCTCCTGGTGCGCTCCGCCCTCTGCTGGCTGGCCGGCGGAGCGCTGATGGGCGCCCTCCTCCTCGCCGGGAAGGCGGTGCCGCTGCCGGAGGCAGTCGTCCGGCTCTTCCCGCTGCACGCTGAAGGGATGCTGGTCGGCTGGATGGTGCAGTTCACGATGGGCATGGCGTGGTGGATCCTGCCGAAATACCCGCGCCTGCCGGAACGCGGGCCGGCCGGCCCGATCTGGGCGGCCTGGATGCTGTTGAATGGGGGCGTGCTGGTGGCGGGGCTGGGACGCGCCCTCGGGGCAGGTGACGGCACCGTCCTGGCTGGCCGGGCCGCGGAACTGGCGGCCGCCCTCGCCTTCGCCACCGCAGCGTGGCCGCGGGTGAAGGCATTCGGCCGGTAACCGCGGGCGCTAGAAGTCTTTCCGCCGGAAGACGCGACTCGCCAGCAGCAGCGGCACCGTCGCCTGCACCAGCAGCACGCCCAGCACCGCCATCCGTCCCGTCGACGTCCCGAAGAACTTCTCGAACACCGCCCCGGTGTACCCCATCAGGGCCGCCGTATCGAACTGCAGCAGCAGCAGCACCCGGCCCAGGTCGATGGGGTTGAGCAGGGTCAGCGCCAGCACCGGTCGCTCCAGCGGGTAGTTCCGGAGCATCGTGATGAGCAGCAGGATCAGGCCATCGTACAGGACGGCGCAGGCCACCCAGATCAGGATGGCCCCGCCAAGCCCCTTGGCGCGATCGTCGAAGCGGGTGGCGAGCAGCATCGCGACGGCGGTGAACACCAGCGTCAGCAGCAGCCCGGCCGTCAGGAGCATGGCGAGCGGCCCCCACAGCGCGGCGTCCGGCCTGGCATGGATCGCGAACGGCAGCCCGACGCCCGCGAGGAACGCTCCGGCCAGCGGCAGCGCGAGGCCGAGATAGAGACCCGCGAAGAGCGACCCCCGGCTCACCGGTTGCGCCAGCAGGAGCTCGGTGAATTCGCGGGCGGCGTAGACGTACATGGTGCCGAAGACCACACTCACCAGCGGCACCAGCAGCAGCACCACGTTGAGGAGCGAGATCACCACCCGGGCGCCGTCCCCGCCGAAGCGGAAGAGCACATCGGTCAGCAGGAACAGCAGCACGGTGTAGACCAGCACCGCCTTGCTCCGCAGCACATTGTGCAGCTCGTACTTGAGGACCCGGGTCGCCGTCCTCATGCGTGCCCCCGCCGCAGGACGGCCGCCATGGCCCGCTCAAGGCTGGGCTCGCCCGTCCGCTCCTTGAGGCCGGCCAGGTGACCGGCATAGCGCACCGTCCCGTCCACCAGGAACACCAGGTCCTCCGCCAGCTCCTCCAGTTCCGCCATCAGGTGGGAACTCAGCAGCACCGTGGCGCCGGCGTCGCGCACCGTGCGAATCTTGTCCTTCAGCACGCCGCTGGCGAGCGGGTCGAGTCCGGCCGTCGGCTCGTCGAGGATCAGGAGGTGCGGCCGGAAGAGAAAGGCGATGGCGGCGTTGAGCTTCTGTCGCGTGCCCCCGGACAGCACCCGGACCGGACGATCGAGGGCGCCTGACGCCCCGAACCATTCCAGCAGCTCCACGTCGGCGGGCGCGAGGCCCCGGCGGAGGTCGCGCAGCATCTCCACCAGCTCGCGGCCGGTCAGGTTGTCGGGAAAGCGCGGCGCCTGCGGCATGTAGCCGATCCCGCCCCGGTACTCCCAACCGCCGTCGAGCGCAGTGCCGTCGAGGACGACCTCGCCCTCGTCGGGCCGCACCAGGCCGAGGAGGCACTTGATCAGCGTGGACTTGCCGGCGCCGTTCGGACCGACCAGTGCGGTGACCCGGCCGCGCGCCACCCGGACATCGACCGCGTCGAGCGCGGTCAACCGGCCGAAGCGCTTGGAAAGCGCGCGAAACTCGACCGCCGGCGCGGTTGTGTCAGTCGTGGTCATGCCGGCTCCCGCATCAGCGGCCGCTCGTCCTGCAGCAGCTGGGGGGTCAGCACCGGCATCACCCGTTCCGCGGCGTCGAGCATGTCCACGAAGAAGCTCCGGAGGAGGATGAGCGCCGGTTCGTTCTGTGCCACGAGGAGGGAGAAGAGCCGGACCGGATGATACGGCACGTCGCCGTACCCGTCACGATCGAGGTCGTACCCTTCGTACCGGTCCCAGTAGTTCTCGCGGAAGGTGCTCACGTTGCTCCGGCTGTTGGTGGCCACGTCAAAGGCGTTCCGCCGGAAGGTGTTGCCGGCGAAGGTGTTGCCCTCCGCATTGGCCAGGACGCGCACTGCCCAGCCGTTCCCCTCGAAGGTGTTCCCGAGCACCTCGTTGCGCGCCGACCCCTCGAGGTAGATCCCGACGGTGTTCTGCCGGAAGATGTTGCCGATGATCCGGCTGTCACGAATCTCCTTGAGGAGGAGCCCGTACGCCGACGGCCCCCAGTTGTCGCCGAAGGTGTTGCCGTGCATGTACACGTGCCGGGTGTACATCACCGCCACCCCGGCGCCGTTCCGCTCAAACCGGTTGTTCCCGTACTCGCACTCGTGGGAGAACATGAAGTGCAGGCCATAGCGCAGGTTGTCGGTGCTCTCGTTGTCGAACACCCGCGCGCGCTCGGCGAACTCGAGGTAGATCCCGTCGCGATGGCCCGCGACCCGGTTGCCGTCGATCGTGATGTCGGAGGAATGAAAGAGGTGGATGGCGTTGCCCGAGGTCATCTCGACCGCGGCGGAACCCCGGACGACGTTCCGCGACACCCGGCACCCCCGGCTGCGCGCCAGGTAGATCCCGAAGAAGGTGCCCTCGAGGCGGCTGTCCTCGATGACACAGTTGGCCACGCTGTCGAACCGGACCGCGGCCCGGTCTTCCATGAAGCTGTGCTCGCCGCCCCGAAGCGTCAGGCCCCGGAGCGTGACATTGTCGGCGGTGACCAGGAAGATCTCGTGGTCCCCGCCGGTGAAGACGGCCCCCGAGTCCCCGATGATCGTGACGGGGATGGCCACCCGGATGACCGGCTCGGTGTAGACGCCGGCCCGTATCGTGATCCGGCCCCCCGGCGTCACCCGCCCCAGCGCCTCGCTGACGGTCCGGACGGGACCGGCAGGGTCCACCACCACCGACGATTGGGCGGCGAGGGCGGGGGCGGCAAGGAGGAGCCCGCCGACCAGGCGGGAGGCGAGACGTGCGGTGGTCACGGGGGGAAAGCTACGCCGGATCGCGCGCGGCGGCGAGGACCTGGGCCCAGTCGAGCAGCGTCCCGCCGAGGGCCGCCCGCAGGCTGTCGCCCGCCGACCGCGGCACGGCGAGGAGGTTGCTTGCCATCGGGGTCCGCACGGAATCGGTGCGGAGGAAGATGGCGTCCTGGGCGGGGATCAGGGTTCCGGGCAGCCGGAAGTCGGTGACCCAGGCGGAGTGCACCTGCCCGGGTTCCACCGGCCCGCCCACGGCGAAGGAGGCGAGGCATCCCACGTCGTCGAAGGCGTACACCTTCCCGGTCCGGGTCACCAGCTCCGCGGCGAAACGCTGATCCACGATGGTCATGTGGCAGTGGTCGCACGCCGCCTCGCCATACGCGATCGGCACCGGCCCGGGGGTCGCACATGCGAGCGCGGCCGCACCCAGGAGCGCGGCCGCGTGACCCGGGAGGAAGGGACGGCTCACGCCGGGATGGCCTGGGGCCGCCGCCACGCCCGGACGGCGAGGACAGAGACGATCGTCACCGCGGCGATGAGCACCCAGCCGCCGGAGGCAGGCCAGCTCGTCGCATGGAAGTTCAGCAGTTGCTTGCTCCCGATCAGGGGGGGCTGGTACGTCATCCCCGGAATCTTGAGGATGGCCGTCGGGCTCAGGTTGTGCCCGTAATCGTACGACCATTTGTAGAAGTCTGCGAGTCCCGCCAGGGAGAAGAGCAGCAGCACGCCTGCATACGCCATCAGGAGCTTGCGCTTCCCCAGCGCGGCCGTCAGCAGGCCCATCGCGATGAGTCCCGCCATGATCTTCGGCATGTACTGCAGTTCGGGAATGTCATCCGGCGAGATGACCTTCATCCCGATGTAGTGGTTCAGGTTGTTGATGCTGTTGAGGTCCTGCTTCTTTTCCCCGACGATCTTGTCGACCGCAATGTAGAGCCCCAGCCCCTCGGGGTATTGCGGCGCAACCAGGCCGATGTGCCAGAGCGGCTGAAGGTACACGATGGCCATCGAGAGGGCGGCGAGGGCGACGAGGAGACGGGCAGTGCGAGACATGGCGTGAACCGGTGTCGGCGGCACGGAAGGGGGACGTTCCCCCTCCCGCCCGCCGGTCAGCTGTTACTTGCCGGGCACGTTGGCCCAGAGCGGCACGCTGCTGCCGCGCGGGGAGACCCGGACCCATCCCGACATCTCCTGGTGGAGCGCCGAGCAGAAGTCGGTGCAGTAGAAGGGCAGCACGCCGACCCGCTCCGGCACCCAGACGATCGTCCGGGTCTCGCCCGGCATGATCAGGAGCTCGGAGTTGTTGAGGCCGGTGATCGCGAAGCCGTGCGGCACATCCCAGTCCTGCTCCAGGTTGGTCACGTGGAAGTAGACCGAATCACCCACCTGGATGCCCTCGATGTTGTCCGGCACGAAGTGGCTGCGGATGCTGGTCAGCTTGACGTGGACCACGCGGCCGTTGCGGGTGACGCCCGCCTGCGCCTCGCTCAGCGCGGCATACGGGTCCTTGTTCTCGGCCAGGTCGTAGGTCCGGATCTGCTTGTCCACCAGGATCGACGCCGGGATGGTCTGGGCGTAGTGCGGCTCGCCGATCGTCGGGAAGTCGAGCAGGAGCTGCATCTTCTCGCCCGAAATGTCATAGAGCTGGGCCGACTGGGTCAGCTCCGGCCCGGTCGGGAGATAGCGGTCCTTGGTGATCTTGTTCAGCGCGATCACGTACTTGCCCCACGGCTGGCGGGTGTCGCCGCCGGGAATCGAGAGGTGGCCGATCGAGTAGTAGGTCGGGACCTTGTCGATGACCTTGAAGTCGGTCAGCGACCACTTGGTGATTTCCGAGGTCAGGAACATCGAGGTGTAGGCGTGGCCCTGGCCGTCGAACTCGGTGTGGAGGGGGCCAAGACCCGGATCGGCGACTTCACCGGCGACGATCGCCTCGTACTTCAGGACCGGCACGCCGCCGACTTCACCCTCGAACGCCTTGTCCTCGATCGCCTTGATCATCTTCGAGAACGAGTGCACCGGGATAACGCTGGCCAGCTTGCCGCCGGCCACGATCAGCTCGCCCGACGGATCGACATCCACGCCGTGCGGTGACTTCGGGGTCGGCAGGTAGTACACCACGCCCGCGCAATCCTTCGCGTCGAGAAGCGTGGTGGATGTCTCCATCTTGGTGCTCGCGACGTGGGTCTCGTGATCCATCACGTTGTGCGCATACTTGGCCGGGATCTTCCTGGCCTTCCCATCCGCCACGCACTGCTCGGCCACCGTCCAGTGCACCGCGGCGATGTAGTCCTTGTCCGCCTGAGAGGCGTTGACCTCGAGGAGAGTGTTGGCCTCTTCCGAGTTGTAGGAGGTGAAGAACGACCACTCGTGCGACGGGCCCTTCCCCGAGTGCGAGAGGTCGTAGTTGAAGCCGGGCATCAGGATCTGGAAGGCGATGTTCATCCGACCGCTGGCGCTGTCCACCTTCACGAAGGTGAGGAGGCCGCGGAAGTTTTCCTTGTAGGATGAGATCGGGACATCCGCCTGGGGGGTCGGCACGCTGAAGCGGGTGGCCGCCACCGTGTACTCGGTGTTCTCGGTGACGAACGGGGAGGCGTGGTTGCCGGCCGAATGCGGAATCTCGATGATTTCCGCAGTCTGGAAGTCGGTCAGGTCGATCCGGGCGATGCGCGGGGTGTTGTTGCCGTTGATGAAGATCCAGCGGCCGTCCGGCACGCCGCCGGTCATCGAGAGTTCCGGATGGTGCGAGTCGTCCCACGGAATGAAGCCGTAGGAGGTGTTCAGCATCGCCTTGGTCTCTTCGCTGTACCCGTAGGCGTTCTCCGGGTTCTGCGAGAAGACGGGCAGCACCTTCAGCAGGCGGCCGGAGGGAAGACCGTAGACACCCAGCTGGCCGCTGAACCCGCCCGACGTGAACATGTAGAACTCGTCGTACTGGCCGGGTGGCACGTACACCCGCTGCGCGGCATCGGCAGAGCCAGCGGCGGGCGAGCTGCCGGTGCCGCAGCCTGCCAGCGGCAGCAGCGCGAACAAGGCGCCCAGCATCAGGTGGGATCCGACTCTCAGACTGCGCGACATGGTCATTCCTCCTGGAACGGTTGGGCCCTGGGACGGGGCCAGGTTACTCAGCTGGGGCGGGAGGCGGCGTGGTCCGCAGGTACTCGACCACTGCGCGGGCCTGCTCCTGCGTCAGGGCCAGGTCCGGCATCTGGGTCATGTACTGGCCGAGCAGTTCCTTCACGACCGGGTGCCGGGTGTACATCTCCTGCGGGTTGAGCATCATGTTCATGGCGAAGGCAGCGGTCACGCGGTCCAGAATGCCGCCGAGTGGCGGTCCGACATAGCGCTCACCCAGCTTGTGGCAGGCGGAGCACTTCGACTCAAACAGCGCCTTGCCCTCGTCGGCCTGTGCCTGGTTGACCGGACCGAGGGTGACCGCCTCGGTGATCGGGCCGATCCCGTTTTCCATCTGGAAGGGCGTCAGGTCGCTGCCCGCCGCCACAGCCGGCGTCCCTCCCGACGCAGGGGGCGGTGCCTTCTCCCCGCCACCGCAGGCAACAAGCCCGACGAGCGAGGCAGCGGTCACGATCCGAATCCAGCGCGTTCCAGCCATGGAGATCCCCGGGTAGAATTGAAGAGATGACCAGCCACCGGTTCCCTCTGCCCGCTTCGGTCGTGAACTCCTCTTCACGGCGACAGGGGGGGTGGCCTCATTGACCGTGGCTAAATTATCATGACAAGATGATATTTACAACAAAGATTCCCTGAAGCTGTCTTCACACTTCTGCCTGGATCGCGATGCTCTCCCAGACCGCCGAATACGCCTTGCGGACCGTGCTCTATCTTGCTGCTGCACAACAGACTAGCCTGCATCGGGCAAGCGAGATCGCGGAGGCGCTCGACATCCCGCGGAACTACCTGTCCAAGACCCTGCACCTCCTCGCCAGGGCCGGGGTCCTTACCTCAAGCCGGGGGAAAAACGGCGGCTTCCGTCTCGCGAAGCCGGCGTCGAAGCTCACCCTCGCCGAGGTCGTCGCCCCCTTCGACGGTCCGACCGGCGCGCGGATCTGTCTCCTCGGGCGGGTGGCCTGCAGCGACAGCGATCCCTGTCCCGCCCACGCCCGGTGGAAGTCGGTGTCCGGGGAAGTCTCGACCTTCTTCCGCGAGACGATGGTGGGCGACCTGCTGGAGAGCCCGGTGGCGAGGGTGAAGCGCGCTTAGATTCCGTGCATGCCCGAACCCTCCCGACAAATTCGCCGCGCCTGGGGCACGCTTTCGAAACTCCCCGGCGGCACCTGGCTTTTCAGCCGGCTCCTCGGCTGGATGGTCCCCTACACCGGCACAGTCGGCGCGCATGTCCGTGAGCTCCGCCCAGGCTACGCCCGCGTCACCCTCCGCGACCGACGCAAGGTCCGCAATCATCTCCGCTCCATCCACGCCGTCGCCCTCGTCAACCTCGGCGAGGTGACCAGCGGACTGGCGATGATTACCGGACTCCCTTCCGGCATCCGAAGCATCGTCACCCACCTCGAGATCGCGTACCTGAAGAAGGCCCGGGGGACGCTCACCGCCGAGACCACCGCGGCGATTCCTGCGGTGACGGCAACGATCGACCACCTCGTGCACGCCGACATCCGCGACGCCGCGGGCGACACCGTCGCGCGGATCTCGGTGACCTGGCGGCTGAGCCCACCGGAGGCACGATGACCGGCACCGCATTCACCAGGCAGGCCGGCATCGAGGTCCCGCTCATCTGCGGCGCGATGTACCCCTGCAGCAACCCCGAACTCGTCGCCGCGGTGTCGGAAGCCGGTGGCCTCGGCATCGTCCAGCCGATTTCCCTCACCTACGTGCACGGCCACGACTTCCGCGAGGGGCTCCGGCTCATCAAGCGGCTCACCAAGAAGCCGGTCGGCATGAACGCCCTCATCGAGGCGTCGTCGAAGACCTACCATGAGCGGATGGTGAAGTGGGTGGACGTCGCGCTGGAGGAGGGGGTGCGCTTCTTCGTGACCTCGCTCGGCAACCCGAAATGGGTCGTCGAGAAGGCCCACGCCGTCGGCGGCGTCGTCTATCACGACGTGACCGAGCGGAAGTGGGCCGACAAGGGTCTCGCCGCCGGGGTGGACGGGCTGATCGCCGTGAACCGCCGCGCCGGCGGGCACGCCGGCCCCAAGGGGGTCGAGGAACTCTGGGCCGAACTCGGCGGCCTCGGCGTCCCGCTCATCTGCGCCGGCGGCGTGGGCGACGAGCGCCACTTCGTCGAGGCGCTCACGATCGGCTATGCCGGGGTCCAGATGGGCACCCGGTTCATCGCCACGCCGGAATGCAGGACGAGCGAGGTCTACAAGCAGGCCATCGTGAACGCCCACGCCGACGACATCGTGCTGAGCGAGCGGATCACCGGGGTGCCGGTGGCGGTCATCAACACCCCCTACATCCAGCGGATGGGGCTGCACGCGGGATGGTTCGCCAGGTGGATGCTCCGCGGCCGGAAGCGGAAGCACTGGATGCGGACCTTCTATGCCCTCAAGTCGCTCTTCCAGCTGAAGCGGGCCTCGCTCGACGAGTCCGGCAGCAAGGATTTCTGGCAGGCGGGGAAGAGCGTGGACGGGATCACCGCGATCGAACCGGCGGGCGAGATCGTCCGAAGGTTCGCCGCCGCCGTTCCATGAACATCCTGGTGGACCCGGACGCCTTTCCCCTGGTGGCGCATCGCGGCGCCTCCGCCGAGGCACCCGAGAACACCTTGCCCGCCTTCCAGCGCGCCGCCGAGATCGGCATCGACGCCTTCGAGTTCGACGTCCGCCTCACCGCCGACGATGTCGTGGTGGTTCACCACGATCCCACCCTCGACCGCACCACCCCGCTCGCCGGCCCGCTCATCGCGCGCACGCTGGGCGAATTGCAGCGCGGGACCGCCATTCCCACCCTCGACGAGGTGCTCGGCGCCTTTCCCGCCATGCCGGTGCTCATCGAGCTGAAGGAGGTGGGGGGACAGGAACGGGTGCGCGACGTGATCCTCCGTCACGCTGCCGCCGGTCGCTGCCTCGTCGCCTCCGAGTACCATGACGCGCTGGAGTGCTTCCGCGACGGCCGCTTCCTGGTGGGGGCCAGCCGGAAGGACATCCTGCGCCTGATGCTGGGCGCGGCCACCGGCACACGACCGCGACGCGTCTCCTACCACGCGCTCTCCGTCCCCGACCGGCACCACTTCCTCCCCGTCGCCACCCGGCGCTTCATCGACGACGCCCATACCCTGGGCTGTCCCGTCCATATATGGACGGTGGACGACCCCGCCGAGGCGTCCGAACTCCGCGCCCGCGGGGCGAACGGCATCCTCACCAACGACCCCGCCCGGCTGGCTCGATTCGGGACCAGGGCCGGGGACTCCCAGACACCCCAGGGTTGACGGAAGGGGGATCGGCACACTATCTTATTATCCGGCTGAAAGGATATAACAATAGTGCCTGCCGTCCTCGACCGTCTCAGCGCCCTCGCCGACCTCACCCGGAGCCGCCTGCTCCTGGTGCTGGAGCGGGACGCCCTCACGGTCGGCGAGCTCTGCCGGGTGCTGCGGCTCCCGCAATCCACCGTGAGCCGGCACCTCAAGCTGCTCTCCGATGAGGGGTGGATCACGGCCCGCGCCGAGGGAACCAGCAACCGCTACCGGGCGGCACTCAAGGATCTCGATCCGGGGGCGCGGCAGCTCTGGCAGCTGGTGAGCGGCGAAATCGCCGAGGCGCCGGCCGCCAGGCAGGACGCCACCCGGCTCCGCAGCGTGCTGGCGGAGCGGAGCACCCGGTCGCGCGACTTCTTCGCGACTTCGGCCGGGCAGTGGGACCGGCTCCGCAGCGAGCTCTTTGGCGCCCGCGCCGAACTGGCCGCCCTCCCTGCCCTGCTCGACGACGACTGGGCGGTGGGCGACCTCGGCTGCGGCACCGGGCAGGTGGCCGCCTCGCTGGCGCCCTTTGTCGGTCAGGTGCTGGCGGTGGATGCGTCGGCGCCAATGCTCACCGCCGCCCGGAAGCGGCTGGCGCCGTTCCGCAACGTGGAAATCCGCCGGGGCGAGCTCGAGGCGCTGCCGCTGGACGACGCCTCGCTCGACGCCGCCGTCCTCTCGCTGGCGCTCCACCTGGCCCCCGAACCGGCGCGAGTGCTGGCCGAGGCGGCCCGGGTGCTCCGTCCCGGCGGCAGGCTCCTGATCGTGGACATGATGCCGCACGACCGCACCGATTTCATCGACTCGATGGGCCATCTCTGGCCCGGATTCGATGCCGAGACCCTGACGAGCTGGGGAGGCGAGGCCGGTTTCGCCTCCTGCACCTACCACCCCCTCGTCGCCGACCCGGCGGCGAAGGGACCGACACTCTTCGCGGCGGTGCTCCGCCGCGCGACGACTTCACCGACCACCCGAACAGAGGCACAGCCATGACCGCCGTCGCTCCAACCACGCACCCCTTCGCCTCCATGGCGAAAGGCCGCCTGCCGTACAAGGTGGCCGACATCTCGCTCGCCGAGTGGGGCCGCAACGAGATCCGCCTGGCCGAGTTCGAGATGCCCGGCCTGATGGCCCTCCGCACCGAGTACAAGGGCAAGAAGCCTTTGGCCGGCGCCAAGATCATGGGCTCGCTCCACATGACGGTACAGACCGCCGTGCTGATCGAGACCCTGGCCGAGCTCGGCGCCGACGTGCGCTGGGTGAGCTGCAACATCTTCTCGACCCAGGATCACGCCGCGGCCGCGGTAGTGGTCGGTCCCGACGGCAGCGTGGCCGAGCCGCGCGG
>JAHECL010000184.1 GCA_024641745.1 Gemmatimonadota bacterium
GTTCGGGGGCATAGCAGGGGCGGGACTCGACGCGAAGCGCGAGGCCCAACTTTCGGGGAGTGAAACGACCATAGCAGGGGCGGGACTCGAGCCGCAGGCCGAGGCCCAAAGAAAACGCCCCCTGTTCGGGGGCATAGCAGGGGCGGGACTCGACGCGAAGCGCGAGGCCCAACTTTCGGGGAGTGAAACGACCATAGCAGGGGCGGGACTCGAACCCGCGACCCCGGCATTATGAGTGCCGTGCTCTAACCACCTGAGCTACCCTGCCGAGACTACACAGACCGGGCGGCAATCCTAGCCGCGCGCCCACCAGATATCAAGGTTCCGCGGGCGGGAGGATGCGAAAGAGAAACTCCCCTTCTCCGATCATCCCGAACGACTCCCGTGCGACCCGTTCCTGCACCTTCGGGTCCCGCTCGATGGCGACCGCCGCCTTCTCGAGCGAGTCCACCACCTCCGTGAGCTCGACGACCATCGCGGCCTCCCGCTGCTCGGAACGCCGCAGCTCCCACCAGTTCCAGGCGCTGTACTCCCCGCCCTGTACCGCGAAGAGCAGCGCGAGGACGACGATGAGGAGCCGGACCAGCGCCATCCGGCTCACAGCGGATAGAGGTCCCGGCCGGGATAATGGGCCACTTCGTCGAGCTCTTCGGCGATCCGCAGCAGCTGGTTGTACTTGGCCACGCGGTCGGTGCGGCTGGCGCTCCCCGTCTTGATCTGCGCCGCGCCGGTGGCCACCGCGAGGTCGGCAATGAAGGTGTCCTCGGTTTCGCCGGACCGGTGGCTGATGACCACGCCGTAGGAACTCCCCTTGGCCAGCTCGATGCACTGCAGCGTCTCGGTCAGCGTGCCGATCTGGTTCACCTTGATCAGGATGGCGTTGGCGGTGGCCGACTCGATGCCGCGCGCCAGCCGGTCCACGTTGGTGCAGAAGAGGTCGTCCCCGACCAGCTGCACCCGGTCGTGGAGCTTCTCGGTCAGCAGCGCCCACCCGTCCCAGTCGTCTTCGGCGAGGCCGTCCTCGATCGAGACGATCGGGTACCGGTCCACCCACCTGGTGTACAGCTCCACCATTTCCTCGGCGCTGCGGGCGCTGCCGTCGCCCTTCTTGAAGACGTACTTCCCGCCCTGGTACAGTTCGGAGGCCGCCACGTCGAGCGCGATCGCCACATCCCTGCCCGGCTGGTAGCCCGCCGACTCGATGGCCTGCATCACCACGTCCAGCGCCGCCTCGTTGCTGGGGAGCATCGGCGCGAAGCCGCCCTCGTCGCCGACGGCGGTGGAGAGCTTCATCCCGGTGAGCACCGTCTTCAGCGCGTGGAACACCTCGACCCCGATGCGAAGGCCCTCGGGAAAGGTGTCGGCGCCGATCGGGACGATCATGAATTCCTGCGCGTCCACGTTGTTGCTGGCGTGGGCGCCGCCGTTCAGGATGTTCATCATCGGCACCGGCATGACGTGCGCCATCGGGCCACCGAGGTAGCGGTACAGCGGGAGGCCCACGTCCTCCGCCGCGGCCCGGGCCACCGCGAGCGACACCGCGAGGATGGCATTGGCGCCCAGCTTGCTCTTGTTGGGGGTGCCGTCGAGGTCCATCATCTCGCTGTCGATGAGGATCTGGTCCTCGGCCGTCATCCCCTCGAGCCGTGGCCCGATCAACTCGTTGATGTTGCGGACCGCCTCGGAGACGCCCTTGCCGGCGTAGCGCTTGGTATCGCCGTCGCGGAGTTCCGCCGCCTCGTGCTCCCCGGTGGACGCCCCGCTGGGGACGGCGGCGCGCCCGCTGGCCCCGCTGGAGAGGATGACGTCGGCTTCGACTGTCGGATTGCCGCGGCTGTCGAGGATTTCCCTCGCGTGCACTTCGATGATGGTTGACATGGGTGCAAGCTACCCGCTTCCCGCGCGCGCCGTCAACGCGCGGCGAGCGCCTCCATCGACGCCCGCGCGGAGGCGCTCAGCCGGTCACGATCCTCGTAGCCCATCCCGTCCGTGTCGAGGGGACGGCCCACCCGCACCTCGACCCGGCCGGGACGCACATGCACCGACCCCGTCGGATTGCATTCGAAGGCCCCGACAATCCTGACCGGCACCAGCGGCACGCCGGCCCGAATCGCCAGGACAAAGGGGCCCTTCTTCAAGGGGAGGAGGCGGCCGTCCCGGCTGCGTGTCCCCTCCGCGAAGACCATGGCGGAGAGGCCCTGTTGGAGGCGGGACGCCGCCTCGTCGTAGCTGGCCACCGACGCAGTCGGGTTGTGACGATCGATGAAGATGTTCCC
This sequence comes from Gemmatimonadota bacterium, assembly GCA_024641745.1. Taxonomy (GTDB): domain Bacteria; phylum Gemmatimonadota; class Gemmatimonadetes; order Gemmatimonadales; family GWC2-71-9; genus SPDF01. The sequence goes on from JAHECL010000184.1 coordinate 2,277, forward strand.
CGCCGATGCCATCGCCCGACCCAGGATCGGGACCCGCCGGAGCTCCTGCTTGGCCACATACCGAAAGCTGTTCGGCAGGGCGACCAGCAGCGCCCAGATATCGACGATCGAAGTGTGGTTGGCCACGAAGACGACGGAGGCGTCAGGATCGAGCTGCGCCAGCCCGTCAACCGACACCTGCACCTGGTTGGCGCGCAGCAACGTCGCCGCCCACCCGCGCATGATCCGGTCGTAGACGTTGTTCGGGGCGTACCGGATCCCCGCCCAGGACGCCAGGACGGCCCAGGTCGCGTAGAAGGCGGTCACGACGAGCCCCAGCACCACAAACCGGATCGTGCGCAGCCAGTTCATCGAAAATGGTCGTGTCCGGTCAGGACCGCCGGCACCCCGGCGAACGAGGCGGCGACGCCCGCGCCGCGTCGGACCCGACCGACGCGCGTCAGGACCGTCCCGGTGTCCTTCTGGAAACGGGTCGCCGCGGCCTGGTCGAACGCCTTCGGCAGTGCGACCAGCAGTTCGTAGTCCTCTCCGCCCTGGGCCGCGAAGGCCTGGAGCGGCTCACCGCGGGAGAGGGCCGTCGCGACCACATCGGGGTGCACCGGGACCTGGTCGAGCTCGAGCTCCACCCGGATGCCGGAAGCGGCAGCCAGGTGTCCGGCGTCCCCGCCGAGACCGTCCGAGAGATCCAGCATGGCGCGCGCGCCCTGGGCCGCCAGCCACCGCCCTTCGGCGATCCGAGGCTCCGGACGCGCGAAGCGGGCGCGCGCGCCGGGGGCCGGCTCCGCCCCTGCCTCCCAGGCCAGCAATGCCGCCCGGGCCCCGCCGAGCGTACCGGTGACCCAGACTCCGTCACCCGACCTGGCCCCCACGCGACCCACCGGCTGGGCCGCCCGCCCCACGACGGTGATGTCGAGCACCCAGACCGGCGCACGCGAGAGATCCCCGCCGAGGACCCGCCCCGATTCCACTGCCACCGCGCCCCCCACGCCCCGCATCACCTCGGCGAGCTCGTCCGCCGACGTTCCCTCCGGCGCACCGATGCTGGCGGTGAGTCCCACCACCTCGGCGCCGGCCGCCGCCAGGTCAGACAGGGCGGCG
>JAHECL010000071.1 GCA_024641745.1 Gemmatimonadota bacterium
CCCGGTCCATCGCGAAATACCGGCCGGTCAACGACGCAATGACCGCCCGGTCGCCCGCGAGGCGCCGGAGGTCGGCCTCCAGACGGGCGACCACCTCCGCCGCGGAGGTGGGCGCCGAGTCGCGCCCGTCGAGGAACCCATGCACCGCAATGCGGGGCACCCCCAGCCGGACGCCCAGCTCAACCGAAGCGAGGAGGTGGGTGTCGATCGCGTGCACGCCGCCTGCCCCGAGGAGGCCCAGCAGGTGGAGCGTGCCGCCCGACTCCCGGAGCCGGGTACAGAGTGCCACGAGGGGGTCGATCCGGAAGAACGCGCCGGTCCGGATGCTCTCGGAGATGCGGACGAGGTCCTGCGGCACGACCCGTCCCGCGCCGAGGTTCAGGTGCCCCACCTCGCTGTTGCCCATCTGCCCTTCAGGCAACCCGACCGCCAGCCCACTGGCGTCCAGCAAGGTCCTCGGCTCGGTCTCCCAGAGGCGGTGCCAGGTGGGAGTCCGGGCCAGCTCGATGGCGTTTCCCTCGCGGTCCGGCCGATAGCCCCACCCGTCCAGCACAACGAGAATCACCTGGCGTGCCGGGCCGCTGGAGTTTGACATGCCTCTCCGCTGTTTCTACAATGCTGACTGTGACTTACACCGCGCCGCAATCTAGTTCCGCCGCTCCCAGCCGACCAGTCTTGGCCGCGCTTGCCGCGCTCTTCCTGGTGGTCGCCGCCCCGACGCTCGGGGCGCAGGCCGCCCTTTCCCAGTCGACGGCGTTTCGGAAGGACCCGGGGAGCACTGTCCTCGCCACGATCAGGGCCGGGGTCACGCTCGCGTCCGGAAAGGCCCAGGGCGACTGGGTCCCCGTCACCCTCGAGGGGTGGATCTACACCGCGTCCACCGCGAAGACCTCACGGGACGGGTTCGACCTCTTCGTCGCTTCCGCCGGGGGGGAGAACCTCCGTGCGGCACCGAACGGGGACGTCATCGCCCGCTTCGAGCGGGGCGCCTTGCTCAATGCGCTGGCGACGCAGGGCGGCTGGACCCGGGTGCGACGGAGCGGATGGGTGAGCGCGAAGGCGCTCGCCCCGGCGGCTCCCGTCGTCGCGCAGACTCGAGCGGTCCAACCGCCCCGGCCCGCCGCCGATACGGCGGGCCCGGCGTCCGACCGGGTCGAGGCACTGCGCCCCACCGCCCTTGCCCTGGCGCCCGATGGGCCCGAGATGGCGACCCTCCAGGCGGGGACCTCAGGGCAGGTGATTGGTCGGCGTGGGGAATGGGTGCAAGTCCAGGTGGAGGGATGGGTGCGCGAGACCGATCTCTCGGCACCGGCCAGCGCCGCGCTGCCGGGGGTGACGCTGGCACAGGTCCGCGCCGATCCCGCCAAGTATGTGGGGCAGCTGCTGGAATGGCGGGTGCAGTTCATCAGCCTCCAGACGGCGGATGAGCTCCGGCCCGAGATCCCCGCCGGGGCCAGGTACCTGCTCACACGCGGCCCGCTTCCCGAGCCGGGGTTCGTGTACGTGATCGTCACGGCGCAGCAGCTGCCGCGCTTCGAGGCCGCCGCGCCGTTGCAGGAGTACACGATGCGGGGCCGGCTTCGTGCCGCGCAGACGCGCTATCTGCCCACGCCGGTGCTCGAGCTGGTCCAGGTGATGGACCCGAAGGGGGGGACGCCGTGAACGAGACCCTGATGCAGCGGATCCAGCGGAAGCTGGAGAGCCTGAGCGACGAGCGGGGATACCAGATCCTCGACTATGTCGAGTTCCTCGAGAGCAAGTACGCCGAGCGCGCCGCCCCCACTGGCATCTTCGCCAAGTTCACCGAAACGGTGGAAGACACGATGCGGGCCGGGAAGCTGCCGATTCAGGCCATCAGCGGCACCATGGGCGTCATGGACAGCGCCGCCAAGGTGATGAAGGGGTTTGCGGCGGCGGGGAAGACGGTCGTGGACGAGGCGATGCGGGCGACGGAAGGCCAGCCGCCCGCCATGCCGGCGGGGAAGCCGCCGACCGTGCCGACGCCGAGCACCGGGCCGGCGGCCAAGGCGCCTCCGGCGAAGGCCCCGGCCGCCAAGGGGCCCGGAACGACCTCACCCGCCGCGAAGCCCGGTCCCAGGCCCGCCGCAGGCTCCGGGCCCGCCAAGGGCGGCTGATTCCACCAGGCGGCGCTCCGCGCCGCCTTGATTTCAGGGGAACCGCTCCGTATCCTTCGAGATGGTACCCCCCACGATCCAATCCGGCCCCCCGGGCGCGCCGCGCCACCGGTGGGCCGCGGCGCATACGGAGTCCCCGACCTGATGGCCATCATTCGCCCTTCCGTCGGACTGACGTTCGACGACGTCTTGCTCGTCCCGCGGCATTCGACCGTCCATCCGCGCGACGTCTCCACCACCTCCCGGTTCACCCGCTCGATCCCCCTGAATGTTCCGCTCGTCTCGGCCGCCATGGACACCGTCACCGAGTCCGAAATGGCCATCGCGATGGCGCGCGCCGGCGGCATCGGCGTGCTCCACAAGAACATGTCGGTCGAGCGCCAGGCGGCCGAAGTGGACCGGGTCAAGCGCAGCGAAAGCGGGATGATCCTCAACCCGATCACCCTCGGCCCTGACCGGCCGCTTCGCGAGGCCTCGGCGCTGATGAGCCGGTTCCGGATCTCCGGCGTTCCCATCGTGGACGCGCAGGGGCGCCTCATCGGGATCGTGACCAACCGGGACCTCCAGTTCGAGCGCAATCTCGAGCAGCCGATCCACGAGGCAATGACCAAGAAGAACCTGGTGACCGCGCCGATGGGGACCACGCTCGAGGAGGCGGAGCGGATCCTCGCCCGGCACCGCATCGAGAAGCTGCCGGTGGTGGACGGCGAGGGGGTGCTGCGCGGCCTGATCACCGTCAAGGACATCTTCAAGCGCGCCCAGCACCCCGACGCCAACAAGGACCAGCATGGCCGGCTCCGGGTGGCCGCCGCGGTCGGGGGCACGCCGGAGGCGAAGATCCGCGCCAGGGCGCTGGTGGACGCCGGCGCCGATGTCCTCGTCATCGATTCGGCGCACGGGCACAGCGAGGGGGTGTTGCAGACGCTGGAGATGCTGCGTGACGCCTTCCCCGACGTGCAACTGGTGGCCGGCAACGTGGCCACGGAGGAGGGCGCCCGGGAAATCGTCCGGCGCGGGGCCGACGGGGTGAAGGTCGGCGTCGGGCCGGGCAGCATCTGCACGACGCGTGTCGTCACCGGCGTCGGGATGCCGCAGGTGACCGCCATCATGGATGCCGTCCGCGGCGCCGGCGACGTGCCGGTCATCGCCGACGGCGGGATCAAGTACTCGGGCGACGTCGTCAAGGCGCTCGCCTCCGGCGCTGCCTGCTGCATGATGGGCGCGATGCTGGCCGGGACCGAGGAGAGTCCGGGCGAGTCGGTCCTCGCCGAGGGACGGCGCTTCAAGGTGATCCGCGGCATGGGGAGCCTGGCGGCCATGCAGGACGGCTCCGCCGACCGCTATTTCCAGCAGGGCGAGATGGCGCCCGCCAAGATGGTGCCGGAAGGCATCGAGGGGCGGGTCCCCTATCGCGGGCCGGCGGGCGACGTCATCTTCCAGATGGCTGGCGGCCTCCGCAGCGGGATGGGCTATTGCGGCGCGCCCGATATCCTTTCCCTCCAGCGCGATGTGGAGATGGTGCAGGTGACCAGCGCCGGGCTCCGCGAGTCCCACCCCCACGACGTGACGATCACCCGCGAGGCGCCGAACTACAGCGCCTGACCTGCGCCGGGGGCGCGACGCGCCCTGGCGGTTCCACTCTCAATTTGGAGCATTCGTGAGCGACTCCGCACCTGCCCGTGAAGCCTGGGGTTCCCGCATCGGCCTGATCCTGGCCATGGCGGGGAACGCCGTCGGCCTCGGCAACTTCCTCCGCTTCCCGCGGCAGGCGGTCGAGAACGGCGGCGGCACCTTCATGATTCCCTACTTCATCGCGTTCCTCCTCGTCGGCATTCCGCTGATGTGGATCGAGTGGGGCGTCGGCCGTCACGGCGGGTTGCGAGGGCATGGCTCCATGCCCGGCATGCTGGAGAGCCTCTGGAAGCATCCGGTGGCCAAGTATCTCGGCGTACTGGGCCTCTTCATGCCGGTGGTCGTGCTGATCTACTACTGCTACATCGAGTCGTGGACCCTGGCCTGGACCTGGGCGTCGATGCGGGGCGCCACGCAGGGCCTCGACCAGCAGGGGATGCAGGCCTTCTTCAAGTCGTACGTGGATCTCGACAACGGCACGGTGCACGGCTTCTGGACGCCGTTCGCGTTCTTCTTCATCACCATTGCCGTGAATTTCTATGTGGTGAGCAAGGGCATCACGGCCGGCATCGAGCGCCTGGCCAAGATCGGGATGCCGATCCTCTTTGTCTTTGCCGCCATCCTGGTGGTGCGGGTGCTGACCCTGGGCACGCACGAGGTCATGATCGACGGCGTGCTGACCCAGTCGAGTCCGCTGGACGGCCTCAACTTCATGTTCACTCCCGACTGGCAGGCCCTCGCCAACCCGAAAGTCTGGCTGGCGGCCACGGGGCAGATCTTCTTCACGCTGTCGGTGGGCATGGGCTCGCTCCAGGCCTACGCCAGCTACCTGACCAAGAAGGACGACCTGGCGCTCTCCGGCATCGCGACCGCCGCCACCAACGAGGCGGCCGAAGTGGTGCTCGGCGGCTCCCTGGCCATCCCGGCAATCGTGGCGTTCTTCGGCGTGGCCGGCGCCACCGCCATCGCCAAGGGCGGCAGCTTCGACCTCGGGTTCATCGCGATGCCGCTGGTGTTCAACCAGCTGCCCGGCGGCGCCACGATGGCCACCATTGCCTGCATGATGTGGTTCGGCCTGCTGTTTGTCGCCGGGATCACGTCGTCGGTGGCGATGGCCACGCCGGCGCTCTCCTTCGTCGAGGAAAACTTCGGCTGGACCCGGAAGAAGACCGCCACCTTCCTCGGCGGCATCGCCCTCCTGATCGGCATCCTCCACCTGGTGTACTACACCCAGGGCTTCCTCGACGAGTGGGATTACTGGGCGGGCACCTTCGGCCTCGTCATCCTGGCGCTGGTCGAGACGGTTGTCTTCGTCTGGATCTTCGGTCCCGACAACATGTGGCGGGAGATCCACGAGGGCGCCACCATCCGGATCCCGCGATTCTTCAAGTTCATCATGACGTTTGTCACGCCGGTCTTCCTGCTGGTGATGATGATCTGGTGGACGATCCAGGAGGCGGTGCCGACGCTGCTGATGGAAAACATTCCCGAGGCCGACCACACGATCCGGTGGGTTTCCCGCGGGATCATGCTCGCCATCCTGGTCTTCCAGATCTTCCTTATCAAGGCGGCCTGGCGCCGCCGCGCCCTCGACGGGAAGGAGGTGGCCTGATGAACACCACCGCGATCATCTTCATGTCCGGCGCCTGGATCTTCGTGCTCGGCCTAGTCATCTGGTCGTACCGAAAGCTGTTGTCCACGCCGCAGGACGAACGCCTGCCGCCGCCGGGCTCGATTCCCTGAGCCGTGGCGGTGGCAGGGCCAGCCCGCCGAACCGCCGGCGGGTTGGCGACGTTGCATGCGAACACCATACTCTCCGACAGCCGATGTTTCCCTTCAGGTGGAGCCCCGCATGAGCCTCTTCCGCCGCAAGGACGTTGCCGCCCTCCAGGCCGAACTGGAGACCGACCACAGCCTCAAGCGCACCCTGGGTGCCGGGGGTCTCGTCATGCTGGGTATCGGCGCCATCATCGGCGCCGGCATCTTCGTGCTGACGGGGCAGGCGGCCGCCACCTACGCCGGTCCGGCCATCATCTACTCCTTCCTGCTGGCCGGGCTCGCCTGCGCCTTCGCGGGGCTGTGTTATGCCGAGTTCGCGGCGATGATCCCGATCGCGGGGTCGGCGTACACCTACGGATACGCCACGATGGGTGAGTTCGTCGCCTGGATCATCGGCTGGGACCTGATCCTGGAGTACCTGTTCGCCGCGTCGACGGTGGCGGTCGGCTGGTCGGGGTATTTCACCTCCCTGATGCGGGACATGGGCATCAACCTCCCCGCCGCGTACACATCCGCCCCGTACACCCACGCCGTCGTGGAGGGTGCAGGCCTCAACGTCTGGCGCCTCTTCACGGAGGGGTGGACCAGAAATCCCGATGCCGTGCTCAACGTGCCCGCCATGGTCATCGTCGGACTGATCTCGACGCTCCTCATCATTGGCATCCAGGAATCATCGCGGTTCAACAACATCATCGTGGTGGTCAAGGTCGCGGTGGTGCTGGCGTTCATCGCGTTCGGCGCGGCGTACATCAACCGCGAGAACTGGGAGCCGTTCATCCCGCCGATGACGGAGCCCGGGCACTTCGGCTGGAGCGGCATCGTGCGCGCCGCCGGCGTCATCTTCTTCGCCTACATCGGGTTCGACGCGGTTTCCACCGCCGCCCAGGAAACGAAGAATCCGAAACGCGACATGCCGATCGGCATCCTCGGGTCGCTCGTCATCTGTACCATCCTCTACATCGCCGTGTCCCTGGTGCTCACCGGCATCGTGCCCTACACGGAACTGAACGTTCCCGACCCGATCGCGGTCGGCATCGACGCGGCCGGGCCCGGTCTCGCCTGGCTCCGGCCGTTCATCAAGATCGGCGCCATTGCCGGCCTCTCCTCGGTCATTCTGGTGATGTTGATGGGCCAGCCGCGCATCTTCTACACCATGGCCAAGGACGGGCTGCTGCCGCCGGTGTTCAGCGCCGTGCACCCGAAGTTCAAGACCCCCTGGCTCGCCACCATCATGACGGGCGCCGTGGCGATGCTCTGCGCCGGGCTTCTGCCCATCGGCTTGCTCGGCGAACTGGTCTCGATCGGGACGCTGCTCGCCTTCGCGATCGTCTGTGGCGGCGTGCTGGTGCTCCGGTACACCGATCCCGACATTCCCCGGCCGTTCCGCACGCCCCTGGTGCCGCTCGTCCCGCTCCTCGGCGCCGGATTCTGCATCTACCTGATGTCGGCCCTCCCGATCGATACCTGGGCGCGGCTGGTCGTCTGGATGGCCATCGGCATCGCCATTTATTTCTTTTACGGCCGGAAACACTCCAAGCTGAGCGCCTGAGCACCGGCTCGAGACGGGTCGTTGGCGGGAGCAAGGAAGGGAGCGGCCGGTGGCCGCTCCCTTCTTTCAGTTCGGGGGTTATCTTCCCCGGGCCATGAAGCTGCCGCTTTCCCCCTCCAAGACCGAAGCCGCCCGGGCCATCGCCGAGGCGCTCATCCCCGGCCAGCGGGTCTGCCTGACCACGCACGTGAATCCCGATGGAGACGGCCTCGGCAGCGAGGTCGGGCTCCTGCACCTGCTCAAGGCGCAGGGGATCACCGCCGTGGTCACGAATCCAAGCCCCACCCCTCCCCGGTTCAACTTCCTGTTCGAGGACCTTCCTGGCGCCGACAAGAGCCGGGAGGCCATCAAGGAATTGCGCCGCGCCGACCTGATCGTGGTGCTGGACATCGCCGACCTCGGGCGACTCGGCATGCTGGGGGAGACGGTGCGGGATCGCGGTGTGCCGGTGGTGTGCATCGACCACCACGTGAGCCCGGGTGAACTCCCGCCCGGCCCACGGTATGTGGACCCGACTGCCGCCGCCACCGGAGAGCTGGTGTTCGAGATCGGCCGGGCCAATGAGTGGGCGCTCACCAAGGAAGCGGCGCGGGGGCTGTATACCGCCATCATGACCGACACCGGCAGCTTCCGCTTCAGCAACACCCATCCCCGGACGCTCCGGGTTGCCGCCGAACTGCTGGAAACCGGCCTCGACCCGGAACGGATGTACCTTGACGTCTACGCCAACGCACCCGAGGGACGGCCACGCCTCTACGGGGAGGCGCTGCAGACCCTCGTGGTGGAGCCGGACGTCGGGCTGGCGTGGGTCACCGTGCCGCCCGGCGCCCTCGAGCGACTCGGCGTGAGCGCGGACGACCTCGATGGCGTCGTGGAGTTCCCCCGCAGCATTGCCGGCGTGCGGATGGCGCTGCTGTTCCGGGAAATCTCCGCGGGACGGATCAAGGTGTCCCTCCGCTCGGTGGGGGACGTGGACGTCGCCGCCTTTGCCAGGCCATTCGGCGGCGGCGGCCACACCAAGGCCGCGGGACTGTCGCTCGAAGGCGCGATGGGTGAGGTCCAGGCCGCTGTCCTTGAAGCCGCCCGGCGCTATCTGGGCGGCAACGGAAAGCACCAGGAGTAGCGCGCGCATGGAAACGACGATGGACACACTCGCCCGCATCGAGGCGACGATCGACACGCTCCGGCCCTACATCGCCTCCCACAAGGGACAGGTGGAAGTGGTGGACTTCGACACGACCGACGGCATCCTGTACGTGCGCCTCGGCGGCACCTGCCACGGCTGTGCCGCCAGCACCATCACCCTGAAACAGGGCCTCGAGGTCCGCCTTCGGCAGTCGGTGCCCGAGGTCAAGTCGGTGGAGGCGGTCTAGTGGCCACCACACCGCTTGCCGCGGCGCGCGAGGCGCTGGCCGGCATCACGAATCCCCGCGTGGGGAAGGACCTGCTGGCGGCCGGCATGATCGAGGACCTCGTCATCGGGGACGATGGCAGGCCGACCTTCACGTTCTGGCTTGCCCGCGAGGACGACGCCACGCTGGTTCGTCAGGTCCGGCAGGCCTTCAAGGCGGCGCAGCTCGAGGAACCGAGAATTCAGATCAAGGATCCCTCGGGCCCCGCCAAGTCGACCCACGGCCCGCCGGGGGACGCCGACAAGGCGGTGCCGCCGCCGCCCGCCCAGATGTCGTTGCCCAATCTCGGCAAGGTGATCGCCATCTCGTCGGGCAAGGGCGGGGTGGGGAAGTCCACGGTGGCCGCCAATCTGGCCATCGCCCTCGCCGGCGCCGGTCACCGGGTCGGGCTGATGGACGGCGACATCTACGGTCCCAACATTCCGCGGATGTTCGGCGTCTTCGAGCGTCCGCAGGTGTCGGCGGAGCGGCGGATGGTCCCGCTCGAGGCGTTCGGCGTGAAGCTCATGTCGCTGGGGTTCATCGTGGAGCGCGACGCCCCGGCAATCTGGCGCGGGCCGATCATCATGAAGATCGTGACGCAATTCCTGCGGGACGTGGACTGGGGCGACCTGGACTACTTCCTCGTGGACCTGCCGCCGGGGACCGGCGACGCCCAGCTCTCGCTGGTACAGGCGACCAATGTCTCGGGCGCGGTCATTGTGACCACGCCGCAGGAAATGTCGGTGGGCGACGCACTCCGCGGCGGCAAGATGTTCGAGAAGGTCAACGTGCCGGTGCTCGGCGTCATCGAGAACATGAGCGGCTTCACCTGTCCGCACTGCGGCGAGCACACCGACCTCTTCCCGACCGGCGGCGGCGATCGGCTCAGCGCCGAGCTCGCCGTCCCGGTGCTGGGCAGGATCCCGATGCAGGCCGAACTTGCCGACCTGGCCGACCGCGGCAAGCCGGTGGTGGTGGCGGCGCCGGAGAGTCCCGCGGCGACGGCATTGCGTGACATCGCCGGTCAGCTGGTGGAAGCGTCTCGGACACGTGGCGGGGCGGAGCTGCCGATCCTGCGAGGCTAGGCAGCGGGGCAAAGGGTAGTCAGGTGAGAGTTGTGACGGGGCTCCGAGGGTGGAGCCCCATTATCTTTCAAGGGAGTGGTCGCATCCCGCAATCACGTCCCCCCGGTTCCAACGGAGGAGCATTTACCAAGGAGGGCAGCATGGGCAGCAAGGCACGCAAGGTCGCGAAGAAGGGTTCGAGCACCGCCCGGAAGGCGCTCAAGGATCTCGAAAAGACGGTCATGGCCATCGAGGGCCGGCGTTCGGTTCGCTCCAAGACGAAGAAGGCCAAGCGGGTGGGCAAGAAGGCGGCAACCGCCGGACTGATCGTTGGCGCCCTCGCCGCCGTCCAGGTGATCGTCCGCGAGCTGATGAAGCGCGAAGAGCGCTGAAGGCTTACGCCTCGATTTCCATCCGCGCGTCCACCTCCCGGCCGAGCCGGCGGGCGGCTTCGAGGTGCTCGGTGAGGCCTGGGCCTGCCGCCTGACCGGCGGAGATGCGCAGCAGGTCAATCCGCAGGTTCTCGAGCGCCGAGAGGGCGGTGGCCAGCTTGGTGCTGCCCAGTCTTCGCGCCGCCTCCAGATCCTTCACCAGATCGACCCGGCCCGCCGCCTCGGCAAGCGCCCGGGTGAGCGCCGCCTCCTGGCGCCGTAGTCCCTGTACATCGTTCTCCAGTTGCCGGATCAACCCGGGCAGCTCCGCCAGCTCCCGCTGGTTCGCGGCTGGCAGCGCGGCGAAGAGCGCATCCGCCGCCCGGCCCAGCGCCACCTCGGTCGGCTCGTTGGCGGCTGGCAGCACCCGCGATTCCCGCCCCCCTGCCAGGCGCACCATCCACCGACCCAATCGTCCAGCCCACCAGCGATCCCACAGACTCGGCCCCTTCTTCGTTGGCGCGGTCAGGCGAGCCGCGGCCCAGCGTCCCGCGCTCAGCGGAATGAAGACGACGGCGAGATCGGCGATTACCTGGATCACCCCGTTCCAGTCATTTCCTGACTTGCCCGTCCAGAGCCAGGCCAGGGTGGCGGTGGCAAACGCCAACAGCCAGCCCGTTGCCGAGGCGACTTTCGCCCTGACGGTCACCGGTTCCCGCTCCTCGTCCGTTCCGAGCAGCGCAGCCCGAATGTCTTCGTAGCCGTAGCCGCGTTGAATGGCGTCGCGAATGGCACGGAACGCCGTCACCTTGCGCATTCCGGCGAGGCTGACCATCCCGAAGCCGATGCCGATTCGAAAAAGGCTCAGAAATACGTCGCCGAGTGCCGCCCAACCGGTGGAAGGAAGGAACTGGAACACGACCTCGGAGACGACGACGAGCAGGATTACGCTGCCGTACCCCCCCATGTCGGTGCCGAGCTCGTGCAGATCCCTCGCGGCGCGTGCGACTGGGGCTGGCGTGGTGGCGAGGACCGGAAGGGTGCTGCCGAGCGCGGCAGCCAGCTCCTCGCCCGACGGAAAGCGGTCCTCCGGCGCCTTGGCCAGGCAGCGCTCGATGGCGTGGGCCAGCGGGGCCGGGAGGTCCGGACGGAGTTCGAGGACGGGCCGCGGCTCCTGCGTGAGGTGCTGGGCGAGCACGGCGGCGGCGGTGTCGCCGTCGAAGGGCCATTGGCCAGTGGCCGCGAGGTAGGCGGTCACGCCGAGGGAGTAGAGATCGCTGCGTCCGTCCACCGGCTCGCCGGCTGCCTGTTCGGGACTCACGGCCCGCGCGGTGCCGATCACCTGGCCTGCCGGCGTATCCGCCGCGTCGCCGCTCACCTGCGCGATGCCGAAGTCGGTGACCATCGCTCGGCCGCCCTCCCGCTCGAGCAGGATGTTCTCCGGCTTCACGTCGCGGTGCACCACGCCCTGCCGGTGGGCGTAGGCCAGCGCCCACGCGACCTCGCGCACGATCTGGGTCACCTCGGCCGCCTGGAGCCGGCCATGACGCCGGACGCGCTCCCCGACGGTCTCTCCCGCCACATAGCCCATCACGAAGAAGACGAGGCCGTCGGACTCTTCGACAGCGTGGATGGGGACGACATTCGGGTGGGAGAGCCGGGCGGCGGTGCGTGCCTCCCGGAGGAACCGGGCGCGGCGCTCGGCTGAGGCCGCCTGGACGGGCGGCAGCAGCTTGATCGCCACCAGCCGGTCAAGCGCCAGGTCCCGCGCCAGGAACACGATGCCCATGCCTCCGCGGCCAAGTTCCCGGTCGACGGCATACCGGCCGGCGACGGCTTCCTGCAGGGCGAGGAGTTCCGGACGTTGCGGCACCTGGCTCAGAAGACCTCCGGGACCGGCGTCGCCATCAGCTCACGGGACCGGCGCTTGTGCGGCGCGTTCCGCCTGGGAAGGCGCAACGTCTTCAGCTTGGAGCGCTTGTACGGGATCACGCTGAGCAGGTGGCGGATGATGTTCAGCCGGGCCCGTCGTTTGTCGTCCGACTGCACCGTGTGCCAGGGCGCCCAGGCGGTGTGCGAAGCGGCGAACATCGCGTCACGCGCCTCGGTGTATTCGTCCCACTTGGTGTAGGAGGCAAGGTCGATCGGCGAGAGCTTCCACGTCTTCCGGCCGTCGGTGATGCGGTCGTTGAGCCGCCTGGTCTGTTCCTCCGGGCTCACATCCAGCCAGTACTTGATCACGATGATGCCGGCCTCCACCATCGCCTTCTCGACGCCGGGCACCGCCTCGAGAAACCGTCGCGTCTCCTCCGGCGTGCAGAACCCCATGACCCGCTCCACGCCGGCCCGGTTGTACCAGCTCCGGTCGAAGATCACGACCTCCCCCGCCGACGGGAAATGCCGGATGTAGCGCTGCATGTACATCTGGGACTTTTCCTGCTCGGTGGGCGCGGAGAGCGCCACCACCCGGAAGGTCCTGGGACTCACCCGCTCGGTGATCGCCTTGATGGTGCCGCCCTTGCCGGCCGCGTCGCGCCCCTCGAAGACCACGCAGACCTTGAGACCCTGCTCCCGCACCCAGTGCTGGAGGTGCACCAGCTCGACGTGGAGCCGCTTCAGCTCCTTCTCGAACACCTTGCGGCCCATCTCCGTGCGGTGGTCGCCGGCGTGTTTCTTCTTCTGGCCCATCCGACCCTCCTTCTCGCGAAATCACGGCACTGCATTCCTTCCCGCTC
>JAHECL010000072.1 GCA_024641745.1 Gemmatimonadota bacterium
GCGCCACCTTGCGCTTGTGCTTGAGGTCTTCGGCCAGGTAGACGGTGGCCATGCCGCCCTGCCCGAGCTCCCGTTCGATGCGGTAGCGGTCGGCGAGGGCAGCGGTGAGGCGGGCGAGCGGATCGGTCACTTCGCCACCTTGGCCTTGAGTTCGGTGAACCAGTTGTCCACGAACACCAGCTGGCCCGTCGGCGCCGCCGCAGTCTCCGGGAGCACCCGCAGCATGACGAACGACTGGTCGTCCCGGCTGACGTCATAGGCCCGGTAGCTGGGCGCCTCGAGGTAGGTGGAATCGGCGAAGAGCACACGCTCCTGGCCCACGGTGAGCGTTGGAGTGGTGGTGATCGGAATAGCCACCATCTGCCCCGCCAGCGAGCGGTAGAACAGCTCGCGGCCGTTGTGGGCCCAGAGCGGCTCCCCGCCGCCGGCCACCGACACCTGCCGCCGGCCGGCCGAGGAATCGGGGAAGGCCCGGATGTAGATCTCGTCGCGGCCCGACTCGTCGGACTGGTAGGCCAGCCACTTCCCGTCGGGAGAGAGACTGGGGGCCCGCTCGTCGAACCTCGGGGAGTTGACCACCGGGAAGCCTCCCGAGTCGACGCCGGGCCGGATGGCGTAGATGTCCCGGCTCGGCATGGTGATCCGGTAGGCGAGCCAGGAGTCGTCGGCCGACCACGCCCCCTCGGCGATGGTGTTGAGCGAGGTGATGACGGTGTCCACGGCGCCGCCCCCATCGGCCCGGCGCCGGAGGATGGAGCTCGACTGGCCGTCCTCGGTGATGTAGCTGAGCGTCTCCCCGTCCCGCATCCAGATCGGCCGGTACTTGACGGTCTTGTCGAAGGTGAGCCGGGTGAGCGGGCCGCGGTCGAGGTCCTTGATCCAGATGTCACCCACCGGGTCGCCGTGGACCGTTACCGCCAGGCGGCTGCCATCGGGGGAGAGACTCAGGCCGCCGTTGAAGCCGGGGGTGTACGACCAGGCAGGGTCGATCTCCCGCTCCACGCCGGTCCGGCTCACCCGGACGGGGCGGACCGGGCGCTGGGTCGCCTGGGCGGTTCCCGATCGGTACATCAGTGTGCCGTCGGCGGAAACCGCCAGGTTGGCGACCCCGAACGAACCGATCGCGATGCCTTCCAGGACCGGCAGTTCCGGGCCGGTGAGGGCGAGCTTTTCGGCGTCGAACGGGACCACGACCGCCGCGCCGTTGGGACGCAGCACGAGGAGGGCACCGATGTCGAGGTACCACGCCTGGAGTCCCTGGACCACCTGCACGCTGCGGCCGGCCTTCGGATCGTACGCCATGATCCAGTTGTCGTTACCGCGCGTCGGGCCGTGCCAGTCGGTGTAGATGAGCCCGCGTCCGGCGGGCAAGGCGTTCGGCGCGATATGCGCCACCGTGCCGGGGGAACTGTCGGCGGTGGTGACCGGCTCGGCCGTGCCGCCAGTCTCCGGGACCCGGTAGAGGATGCCCCGAGTCCCGTTCGTCCCCGCCACGTAGATGTAGCCGTCGGTGCCCCAGGCGGTCCCGCCGTTCACGAATCCGGGCAGGGAGTCGAGGAGGGTAGTGGAGACCGTACCGTCGATCGTGATGATCCGGAGCGCGCCCGCCCGTAACTCACGCAAGGCGATCTTTCGCCCGTCGGGGGAAAAGCTGGGCGTGAAGGAGTTGCCGGTCCCGGCCAGCGGCCGGCCGTTGAGTTGATCCCGCTCCCTGAGGGTGTATACCGCCTCGGTGCGGGTCGGACCACCCGGATAGAGGAAACGGCGTCCGTCGGGCGAGATCGCGATCTCAAGCGCCCCGAAGTTGAAGTAGCTCTGCTCGGTGGGCAGTCCCATCGAGAAGCGACGGGTCGGCGCCTGAATCTCCGGCCGCCGGAGCAACCAGGTCGCCGCGAGGGCCACGAGAAGCAGCCCCGCCACTGCCCAGCCCGCCAGCGCGGTCCGCCGGCTGCCCGGCGCTCCTCCCTCCACGGCGGCGAGCGCCGTCGTACCCCGGAAGGCCGGGTTCTCCAGCGCCTCGGCAAACGCCCGCGCGCTCTCGAAGCGGTCGGCGGGGAGCTTCTCGACCGCCTGCGCCACCGCCGCCGCCACGTTGGGCGGGACCGACTTCCGCAGGTTCGTGACCGGCGCGGCATTCTCGGTCACGATCTTCATGATGATCTGCTGGGCCGAGGCGCCGGTGTGGGGCGGGTTCCCGGTCAGCATCTCGTAGAGCACGCTGCCCAGGGAGTACACATCGCTCCGGGCGGTGATCTCCTTCTCGGCGGTGGCCTGCTCCGGGCTCATGTAGTGCGGCGTACCGAGGCTCATCCCCGTTTCGGTCATCCGCCCGCCCGCCGCGGCACTCAGCGCCAGCGCGATGCCGAAATCCGCCACCATCGGGCGGCCGTCGTGCAGCAGGATGTTTTCGGGCTTGATGTCGCGGTGGATGACGCCGTGGCGGTGGGCGTAGTCGAGGGCGTCGGCCACCGCCACGGTGAGCTTGACCGCCTCGTCGATGCCGAGCTGGGTCTCGCGGTCGAGCTTGCCACGCAGCGTCTCGCCGTCGATGAACGGCATCACGTAATAGAGGAAGCCGTCGGCGGTGCCCGAATCGAAGAGCGGCAGGATGTGGGGGTGCTGCAGGCTCGCCGTGGTCTTGATCTCCACCACGAACCGCTCGGCGCCGATGACGGCGGCGAGCTCCGGCTTCAGGACCTTGAGCGCGACCTGCCGGTCGTGCTTGAGGTCCTGCGCCAGGTAGACGGTGGCCATGCCGCCCTGCCCGAGCTCCCGCTCGATGCGGTAGCGGTCGGCCAGCGCGGCGGCAAGGCGGGGCAGCGGGTCAGTCACGGGCGCTCCAGGTCGGCCACGAAGATGTCGCTCTCGGGCGAACCGAGGGTAAAGTAGAACTGCTTTCCGTCGGTGGTGAACCCGTACTTGGTGGGCTGCCGCGTCGGGTCGTCGAAATCAACCACGATGGTGCTCCGACCGCCTCGTGGGCCGACCGACCGCACCGACCATCCCGCTGGCGATCGGGCCAGGTAATAGAGCCTCGATCCATCCGGCGCCCACACCGGATAGAACGCCTCGGCACCATCCGTTGCGTTGGGCACCAGGAGGGTGATGGAGTCAGTCGCCAGGTGGAGCAGGCGGATTCCGTCGAGGGCGTGATACGCGATGCCCTTGCCGTCAGGCGACCACTGCACGAAATCGCCCTCGACGGTGCCCACGAACTTGCTCCGTCCTCCTTCGGCCAATTCGAGGATGCGCATGCCCGGGCTCGCCTGGATGGCCTCGAATGCGACGGACGCACCGTCGGGGCTCCAGTCGGGATCGAGCTCCTGCGCCGGATCGGAGGTCCGCTGGCGAAGCCCGGTCCCGTCGGCATCCACCGTGAAGATGTCCCGGTTCCCGTTCCGCAGCGAATGGAATACGATGGACCTGCTGTCCGGCGACCAGGCGGCACCGTAGTCGCCAGCCGGATCGGTCGTGACCTGGCGTGCCTCCCCTCCCGCCGCGGACATCACGTAGAGGTCGGTGTTGCCGGACCGGTCGGAGTCGAACACCAGCCACCTGCCATCAGGGGAGACGTCCACATCTTCGATGGTCTCATTGCCGGTGGTGAGCCGGCGTGCCTCGCGGATGGAGCCGGGTGTCCGGCTCGGGATCGGCAGCGACCAGATGCTCGACCAGGCGCTCAACTTCGAATACGCGATGTGCCCGCCGTCCCGACTGACGCTCAGCCCCTGGGCGTCGGCGCTGGTCGTGAGGCGCGCGGGGGCGCCGACCGGCGTGCGGCCGTCGCGCAGGCGCTGCGCGAAGATGTCCCTGCTGCCATCCCGGTCCGAGACCCAGAGGAGGCTCCCTCCGTCGGTCGCCCACTGCGGAGACTCATTCATGGCGCTGTCACCGGTGAGCCGGACCGGGCCGCTGCCATCCAGCGGGACGAGCCAGATGTCGGAACGCCCCGAGTTCCCAAAGTACGCCGCGCCGAAGACGAACGCCGGATTGCCTGCCGCCATGGCCACCACCTTGCCGTCGGGCGACCATGCGGGCGAGGAGGAGTTGAATGCCCCGGGGATCGTCGTGACCGCGCCGCCGGCGAGATCGACCAGATAGAGGAGGCTGTCGCCGTACCCGGTGACCCAGCCGATCCGGGTGCCATCGGGGGACCAGTCGAATCCCGCCAGGGGCATGGTGCCACCTCTTCCCTCACTGTAGGCGCGACTGTCCAGTCGGTTCACGATGCGCGGGACCCCGCCGAGCGCCGGCACGAGGTAGATGCCGTCACTTGACTGGTAGGCGATCTGCGATCCGTCGGGCGACCAGCGGGGCCAGCGGAAGTTGTTCGTGGTGTCGCTGGTCAGCGCCACCGGCCGGCCGCCGCTGACCTGGCGGACGTAGATCTGCATCGCGTCGGTCGGGCCGGCGGCGTAGGCGAGAGAAGTCCCGTCGGGGGAGAGGGCAGGGTCCACCTCGAGGCCGGCATCACGGGTGACCTGCACGGTGCGTCCGATCGCGACGGCCGGTCCTGCCGGCGCGCGCCGTGCCAGCACCACGACCGCGGCGATGGCGACCAGGAGGCCCGCCGCCGCCAGGCCGAGTATCGCGCGGGACGGTGCCGCACGCCGTGGCGTGGCCTTCGTCGTCGACGAACTGTTCAGTGCCGTGGCGAAGTGCGCCGCGGGACTGAAGCGGTCGGCTGGGTTCTTGGCGAGGGCGCGTGCCAGCACGTCGGCGATGGCCGGCGGCACCGCGGGACGGAGCTGGGAGACCGGCCGCGCCTCCGCCGTCATGTGCTGCTGCACCACGTTGGCGGCGGTGGCCCCGGTGAAGGGCGGCTGCCCGGCCAGCATCTCGTAGAGCACGCAGGCCAGGGAGTAGAGGTCGCTGCGTCCGTCGAGGTCGGGGTCACCCGCCGCCTGCTCGGGACTCATGTACCTCGGCGTGCCCACCGACATCCCGGTGGCGGTCAGCCTGTCGTCTCCCACTGCGCTGACGGCCCGCGCGATGCCGAAGTCGGCGACCACGGCGTGCCCGCTCTCGAGCAGGATGTTCTCCGGCTTGATGTCGCGGTGGACGATGCCGCGGGCGTGGGCGTAGGAGAGGGCGTCGGCCACCTCCCGCGCGATGCCGAGAGCATCCTCGAGCGGCAGCTGCTTCTCGCGGTCCAGCCGGTCCCGCAGCGATTCCCCCTCCGCCAGCGGCATCACGTAGTAGAGGAACGCCGCCTCGCCGCTTCCATCCCTCCCCGCCTCCCCCGAGTCATACAGCGGAAGGATGTGGGGGTGGTGCAGGCTGGCGGTGGTGGTAATCTCGCGGAGGAACCGGTCGGCACCGATCGCCGCCGCCAGCTCCGGATGCAGCACCTTGATGGCCACCTTCCGGCCGTGCTTCAGATCCTCGGCCAGGTACACCGTGGCCATGCCCCCGCGACCCAGCTCCCGATCGATGGTGTACCGGTCGGAGAGGGCGTCACGCAGGCGGGAGAGGGGGGAGGTCATCCACTATAAACTGCTCTGCCGAGCGGAGTTGCGCCACCCGCCGGCGTCCTGGTCGGGCACCGAGGCAAAGCGGACATCCGACCTGATGATTATGGAGGGACGTCCGACCAGGGAGTCCCGTCTGGCCATCGGCCCCCGGGCCGGTATCTTCTCCTATATATGGGTCAGCACGACATCGTGGTCCCGGTGGGGGACGACCAGCTCCGGCGCATCGCCCGCGCGCTCCTCGACGATGTCGAGGCGCTGGACCGGATGTGCGCCGACGGGATCCTGGAACCGGGGCTCTGCCGGATCGGGGCGGAACAGGAGATGTTCCTGGTCCATCCGGACGGACGACCGGCCCTCCTGGCCCAGGATGTCCTCAAGGAGATCGGTCCCGGGTTCACCACCGAGCTGGGCCTCTTCAACATCGAGTACAACCTCTCGCCGCTCACCTTCGAGAACCGCTGCCTCCGCGAGATGGAGCAGGGGCTCGACGCTGCGCTGGGGCGGGCGCGCGCCGCCGCCCGGGCGCACGGCGGCGACGTGCTGCTGACCGGGACTCTCCCCAGCCTCGAAAAGCAGGACCTCGAGCTCAGCAGCATGACCCCGCTGCCCCGGTACCAGGAACTGAACCGGATCATGACCGAGCTGTCGGGCGGGGCGTTCCGGACCCAGATCAAGGGCATCGAGGAACTCTCGCTCACCCACGACAACGTCCTGCTCGAGGCCTGCAACACCAGCTTCCAGGTCCATATCCAGGTCAGTTCCGACGACTTCGCCCGCTGCTACAACCTGGCGCAGGTGGTGACCGCCCCCGTGCTGGCGGCCGCCGCCAACTCGCCCCTCCTGCTGCAGCACCGGCTCTGGCGGGAGACGCGGGTGGCGCTCTTCGAGCAGTCCCTCGACGTCCGGTCCGACCAGCACAAGGCGCGCGGCGCACCGCAGCGGGTGTCGTTCGGGGAGCGGTGGCTGGAGCACTCCGTCACCGAACTGTTCAAGGAGGACATCGCCCGGTTCCGGCTGCTGCTCCGGGCCGACACCGGCGAGTCGTCGCTCGCCCAGCTCGACCGCGGCGAAGTCCCGCCGCTGCGCGCCCTCGCGCTGCACAACGGGACCATCTACCGCTGGAACCGCGCCTGCTACGGCGTCCTCGACGGACGCCCCAACCTGCGGATCGAGAACCGGGTCCTGCCCAGCGGCCCCACGGTCCTCGACGAGGTGGCGAATGCCGCCTTCTTCTTCGGGCTGATGGTCGAGTTGAGCCACGAATACGGCGACGTGCGGAAGGCGTTCACCTTCCCGCACGTGAAGGGCAACTTCCAGGCGGCGGCGCGCTACGGCCTGCACGCCACCTTCCGCTGGGCCGACGGCGAGACCTACGCCGCGCGGCCCCTCCTGCGCGACATCCTGCTCCCCTTCGCCCGCGCCGGCCTGGCGCGGCGCGGCGTCCCCGCCGAGGACATCGACCGGTATCTCGGGGTGATCGAGGCGCGGGTGACGACGGGACAGACCGGGGCGCAGTGGGCGCTCGATGCGGCCGACCGGCTGCACGCCATCCGCCCGCCGACGGCCCGCTACCTGACGCTGACCCGCATCATGCTCCAGCGCCAGCAGTCGGGGGAGCCGGTGCACACCTGGGCGCCGCCGCAGGAAATGACCGTCGATGAGTGGCGCGAGAGCCACCAGCTGGTTCGTCAGGTGATGACCACCGATCTCTTCACGGTCAGCCCGGAGGACCTGGTGGACGTGGCGGCGAGCGTGATGCGCTGGCGGCACCTGCGCCATGTGCCGGTGGAGGACGGGCAGGGCCGCCTGGTCGGCATGCTCTCCCACCGCACCCTCCTCGGGCTCGTGGCCAACGGCCGGGCCAGCGCCGCTGCGCCGGTCCCGGTCCGCGACGTGATGAAGGCCAATCCCGTCACCACCACCCCCGACATGCCCTGCCTGGACGCGCTGGCGCTGATGCGGGAGCACAAGGTCGGCTGCCTGCCGGTGGTGAAGGACGGGATGCTGGTCGGCGTGGTGAGCGAGCGGGACTTCCTCGACATCGCCTTCTATATCTTCGAACGCTACCTCAAGGGGTCACCATCGACGTGAACGGCGCTGCGGTGCAGCGGAGCGAGGCGACGTCCGGCCGGGTCATCGGCCGGATCGACGGGCCCGGGCCCGGGCCCGTCGTCGTCGTCATCGCGGGGGTGCACGGCAACGAACCCGGCGGGCCAGTGGCCGCACGGCGCATCGTGGATGCCCTGCGCGACGGCACCGTTCCCCTGGCCGGGACCTTCGTCGCCCTGGTCGGCAACCGGCCGGCGCTGCAGCTCGGCCGGCGCTTCGTCGATCGTGACCTGGGGCGGCTCTGGGTCCCCGCCGAGGTGGAGCGCGCCCGCGGCGACGCACCGCCCTCCTCCGTGGAGCAGGGTGAGCTCCGCGCCCTGGTGCGCGAACTCGACGCGCTCGAGGCGGAGTTCGCGGGACGCGACATGCTCTATCTCGAGCTGCACTCCACCTCTGGCCCCGGCGTCCCCTTCCAGGCCATCAACGACACCCTCCACGACCGCGCCATCGCCTTCGCCAATCCGATCCCGCTCATTCTCGGCGTGGAGGAATCGATCCGCGGGTCGCTGCTCGACTACATGGAGACCCAGGGAAAGTCGGTCCTGGTGATCGAGGGGGGCCAGCACGAGGCGCCGGAGACGGCGAATCATCTCGAATCGGCGATGTGGATGGTGCTGGCCGCGGCGGGCGCCGTGCCGAGCGACGCTGGCGTGGTGCGGGACCGGGGTACGCGGCTCCGTGCCGCCGCGGCCGGCGCGCCCGCCGTGGCGGAGGTGGTCTACCGCCACGACACCACCCCCGACGACCACTTTGTGATGCGGCCTGGCTTCCGTCACTTCCAGCGGATCCGGCGAGGGGAGGCGCTGGCCGACGACGTCGGCGGCACCGTCACCGCGCCGATGGACGGGCTGCTGCTGATGCCACGCTATCAGGGATTGGGATCGGACGGGTTCTTCATCACCCGCCCTGTGCGGCGGGGGTGGCTCAGCCTGTCCGCCGTCCTGCGGAAACTGGGCGTGGACCGCGCGCTGACCTGGCTGCCCGGCGTGCAACGGGACCCGCTCCGGCCGCGGCAGGTGCAGGTGGACCCGCATGTCGCGCGCTACCTGCTGGTGCCGATCTTCCACCTCTGCGGCTACCGGCGCCTGCAGCCGCGAAATGGGAAGATGGTGTTTGCGCGGCGGATCGAGGTGCCAAAGTAGCCCCTAGCGTTCACCCCCGCGCCGCCGCAGCGACTCGAAGAAGTTCAGCACCACGATCGGCCGGGCGGTCGACTTGCCCGGCTTGACGAAGATGAACTGGCTGTCATTGGGCATGAGGTCGAACTCCGCCCACCGATTGTTCCTCAAATAGGGAGCAGAGAAGAGCGAGTCCCGGCGCCCCACCCGAAAGGCGTCCGTGGAGCCCTCCACGGCGGCCACCATGACCCGGTCTCCCTCTCGATAGAACAGCTCCCGCCCACTGTGTCCCCATACCGGCTCGGAGCCCCCTCCCATCGACACCTGGTAGCGCGCACCGCCGCCCGGGTAGGCACGGACATAGATCTCGTCCCGCCCCGATTCATCGGAGGTGTAGGCCAGCCACTGGCCGTCCGGCGATGGCACCGGTGAACTCTCGTTGAAGCGGGTCACCAGGAGCGGGGTCGGCACCCGTTCACCCTTGAGGGGGAGGGTGTAGATGTCGAATCCGGTCACCGGTGAGGTCTGCCGGAAGAACAGTGTCGATCCATCCGGACTGACGGATCCCGAGAATCGAAGCTCCTGCCCTTCCAGCAGCTTTTCTGCCTCCCCGCTTCCATCGGCCGGCTTCCACCAGAGTCCGGCAAGTCCTTCCCGCCGGGAGGTGTATATCAGTATGCGTCCGTCCGGCGTCCAGGCGGGATAGAGGTTTTCGGATTCGAAGGTGAGTCGGGAAGAGGTGCCGCTCCGGAAGTCGTAGATCCAGATGTGTCCCTCGCCTCCGGAGCCGGTTTCTACCTCGTACGCGAGGCGGTCTCCCTTTGGCGAGAACCTCGGGTCCTTGTAGGCCTGGGGAGTCATCGGGAGGGGCGTCTCGCGGCCCCGCCGATCCACCAGGACAAGTGTGTTCTGCCCGCTTCCGGCGGACAGAAAGAGGAGCGTCCCGTTGTCGGAGACCGCGAGGATGGCCGCGTTGCCGGTTGACCGACTCACCGGTTCCTCCGGCACGGGGGTTTGGGTGGTGGCCGGTTGCGGATCTTCGGGATCGAGCGGGGTTGTCGCCAGCGATCCCTCCCGCGTCATGAACAGCAATTCGCCGATGGGGAGGTACTGTGCCCAGTACACGTCGGGCAGGATGGTCCTGACTTCCCCCGTCGTGGTTGAGATGGCGACGAGATTGATGTTCAATCCGTCGGACTCGAGCAAGTGGTTGGCCAGCAGCCAGCGACCGCCTGGCAGGATCTTGGGGTACCAGAGAAAGCTGTTCGTGTCACGTATGGCCAGTTCGGAGACCGCCCCGCCGCCGGCCGCGACCTTGAATATTCCCGGGATGGCTTCCATGCCGAAGTAGATGGTGTCGGAACGGCCCCAGGTGGCGCCGGTCAGGAGCGTCGAACGGTCCAGGGTGGCGAGCGTCGCCGCCGAGCCGGTCGCCAGCTCCACCTTTCGCAGGCGATTACCCTGGCGGAAGCCCAGCCAGCGGCCATCGGGAGAAAAGAACGGGCTATCGCTGTCCTTGCTGTTGGGAACCACCTCGAGGGCGAGCGATCCGATGGCCCGCTGGTAGAGATACTCACCGCTCGCGGAGACGCCAGCGAAGACGAGAGTGCTGCCGTCGGGGGAGATGGCCACGGACGCCCCCAGCCCGGGGCTGGCGAGAGAAATGCTGTCCGGGATGTCGAGCAGGAACCGCGATGGCTCCCCGACCGGGACAACGGGCTTCCGCATCCATCCCGCGAGCGCCACCGCGGCCAGTACGGCGGCGAGCCCGGCTGCCGCCAGCGCAATCTGCTTCCACGGTCCGGTTGCCGGCGCGCGGGACATCGAGCGTGACATGCTGCGAGTCGAGAGGGTGCCGCCGAGGGCGGCGCGGAACTCACCCGCGCTGGCGAACCGGTCGGCAGGGAGCTTCTCCAGCGCCTGCAGCACGGCGTCCTCGACATGGGCCGGCACCGAGCGGCGCTGCGCGGTGAGCCCAGGCGCCTCCGCCGTCATCACCTTGGCCACGATGGCCTGCGCGGTGGGGCCGTTGAAGGGCGGCTCTCCCATCAGCATCTCGTAGAGCACACAGCCGAGGGCGTAGATGTCGGACTTCGGGGTGATCTCCCGCTCCCCCATCGCCTGTTCGGGACTCATGTAGTGCGGGGTGCCGAGCGACATGCCGGTCTCGGTCATCCGGGTGTTGCCGTCGGAGCGGCTCACCGCCAGCGCGATGCCGAAGTCGGCCACCATCGCGTGCCCGCCGTAGAGCAGGATGTTCTCCGGCTTGATGTCCCGGTGAATCACGCCGTGGTCGTGGGCGTAGGCCAGGGCGTCGGCCACCTCGCTCGCGATGCGAACGGCGTCCTCCACACCGAGCTGGGTCTCGCGGGCGAGCCGGTCGCGGAGGCTCTCCCCCTCCACATACGGCATCACGTAGAAGACCAGCCCCGCCGCCTCGCCCGAGTCGAAGAGGCTGAGGATGTGCGGGTGCTGGAGGTTGGCGGTGGTCTTGATCTCGGCCAGGAAGCGCTCGGCGCCGAGGATGGCGCTCAATTCTGGGCGCAGGACCTTGAGGGCGACCTTGCGGTCGTGCCGGACGTCGTGCGCCAGGTAGACGGTGGCCATGCCCCCCTGACCCAGCTCCCGCTCGATGCGGTAGCGGTCGGCGAGTGAGGCGGTAAGGCGGGCGAGGGGGTCGGGCACGGCGTTCCTTTCCGGTGGGTCCAGTAGGATACGCCGGAACAGGGGCTCGGGCCAGACCGGCGGCGAAAGCCCCCGAACGCCGGGAGGCGCGCGGGGGCTCTGGGTGTGACCGGAGTAGCCTTTTTCAGCATTCCATCGAGGCGATCGGCCTCGGCATCAGCGCCAGACCGGGAATTCCCCGTTCCCGAAGGTTGTGCCGGTGCCCGTCGTGAAGTCAAAGATCCGAAGTTTGCGCTTGGCACCACTGGTAGTGAAGATCAGCTGGCTGTCCTGGGGATCGGGGGACCAGGAAGGGCCCAGGCCTCGTTCCACCACTACGGGAACAGCCCCGGGCTCGAGCCGGAGGGCATACACCCACTGGTCGCTGGTGGTGAACGCCAATTGGTCGCCGGAGCGAGACCAGGTAAGACCGCCGGAGGCGTCCAGCGTGCCAGCTGGAAGCAGGGTGGTGACAGTGCCGGTGGCCCGGGAGATCGCCTTGATTGCCCAGCCGCCCGTCCCGCAGTTCTCTGGCCAGGCAACCATGCCGCCATCCGGAGACCAGGCCGCCCCGTTCAGGCCACAGCCAGCGGGCGGTTCGTAGAGCAATTGAGGTGTCGGGTTGGGGAGGTCTCCTGCGGCGATGATGTACAGTGCGTCCCGCCACTCGTTCGTCACCGGATCTGCCTGCCAGGATCCCGTCAGCGCAATTTCGGCACCGTTACCCGGTGACCAGGCAGGATAGCCATAGAGGGGGGCGCCTGAAATTCCCGTGTCATACACGTCGCCGACGAGGTGCAGCTGCTGCACGTTGCCGACATGCACTGAGCCTCCCACGGTATCGACATCGGCGATCGTCATGGGACCGCAGATCGAAAAGTTGATGAAATGGAATGGACTGCTGGATGCTCCGCTGCCGGACGGCGCCCACGACGTGTACGAGTGCGCACAACCGTTGGTCAAGAGCTCGGTACGATTCGATCCGTCCGCGTTCATCGCCCAGACCGCCCCGTTGTAGTGGAATGCGATCTCGGCGGTCGGCGTCGGGCCGCCGCCCCCTCCGCCACCGCCTCCTCCCGGCTTGCCGCCCCCGCCCTTGGCCAGCATCGGTGTGTCGGGGGTCGTGGCGGTCTCTGGTCCCGCTACCTCCTCCGAGCACGCCGCGAGCGCGAGCGCCCCGACGGCAAGCAGTGTCCAGGTCGGTCGTAGTGACATCGTCATGAGGCGCCTCCTTCGGGCGGGTCCATCCTGATGGTGAAATGGGCTTCCACCAACACAGGACGGAC
>JAHECL010000185.1 GCA_024641745.1 Gemmatimonadota bacterium
GGTGTCGCCGGGAGACCGGGGCGCCGCGTCCGTGCGTCCGGCACCTGGGCCAGGGAGCGTGCCGTCCGGCCGTCAGTCCTCCAGGACGATGTTGACGAGCCTGCCGCCACCGGCGTGGATGATGCGGGCGGGCTTGCGGCCGCCCATCGCCGCCACGACCTTCTCGCGCTCCAGGACGATCTTCTCGAGCTTCCTCTCGGAGGTGTCGCTCGGGACGGTGACCTTGTCCCGCAGCTTGCCGTTGACCTGGATCGGGACCTCGCGAGTCGCCTCGGCGAGGGCCCGCTCGTCCAGCTCCGGCCAGCGCTGGACGTGGATGGACTCCCACGCCTCGCCCCGGGCCTCGAGCCGCCGCGCCCACAGCTCCTCGGTGATGTGTGGCGCGGCAGGCGCCAGCATCAGCAGCAGCAGCTCCACCGCCTCGTCCCATTCCCGCCGCCCGGCCGCAGGGGTGCCGCGGTACCGCGAGAGCAGGTTGCTCAGCTCCATGAGCTTCGCCACCATCGTGTTCCAGCGGAAGTCCTCGTAATCGGCGGTGACATCCCGCAGGGTGCGGTGCGCCGCGGCGTGCATCCGGTGGCGCGCGACCTCCTCGGTCTCGCCCTCCGGCAGGACGCCACCCGAAGGATCGCCGGGCTCACGGCCGTGCGGGTCGAGCGTGATCGCCCAGATACGGTTGAGGAACTTGCCCACGCCGCCGATCCCGGTGGGGCTCCACGGGCCGCCCTGGTCCCAGGGCCCCATGAACATCAGGAACAGCCGGACGGCATCGGCGCCGTAGCGCGCGACCAGCTCGTCGGGATCCTGGACGTTGCCGCGGCTCTTGCTCATGCGCTCGCCGTCGGCACCCAGGATCTGGCCCTGGTTGAACAGGCGGCGGAACGGCTCGGCCTCGTGGACGAGCCCCAGGTCCTGCATCGCCTTGGTGAAGAACCGGCTGTACAGCAGGTGCATCACCGCGTGCTCGGCCCCACCGGTGTACTGGTCCACCGGGGTCCAGTCCCTGACCTTGTCGATGTCGACCGGCCCATCGGACTTGTGCGGGGACAGGTAGCGGAACCAGTACCAGGACGAGTCGATGAACGTGTCCATCGTGTCGGTCTCGCGCCGGGCCGCGGCACCGCACTGCGGACACGGGACGTTCAGGAACGCCTCATCACGAGCGAGCGGGTTGTCCCCGGAGCCCTGGTAGTCCACGGTCTCGGGCAGCAGGACCGGCAGGTCCCGCTCGGGGACCGGGACCGCGCCGCACTGCTCGCAGTGAATGACCGGAATCGGCGTGCCCCAGTAGCGCTGGCGGCTGATCAGCCAGTCTCGCAGGCGGTAGGTGACGGCCTGGCGACCCTTGCCCTGCTCCTCGAGCGAGGACACGATCTGGTGCCAGGCCTCGGCGGCCGGCCGGCCGGTGAACTCGCCCGAGTTGACCATCACGATCTGCTCGGTTGCCGTCCGTCCACGGGTGAGGAGATCCACCTCGTCGAGGATGCCGCCAAGGAGTCCGTGGTGCTCCGGGGGACCGGCAGGCGCGAAGTCGGCCGCCTTCTCGACGAACGCCTCGGTCAGCGGCGCATCGGGATCGGCGCCCCTGGGCATGACGACCCTGACGATCGGCAGGCCGAACTTCTGGGCGAAGGCGAAATCCCGCTCGTCGTGGGCGGGCACGGCCATGATCGCGCCGGTGCCGTAGGTGCCCAGCACGTAGTCCGCGATGAAGATCGGGATCCGCGCCCCGTTGACCGGGTTGATGGCATCTGCGCCGATGGGGACGCCGGTCTTGTCACGGTCGGTCGAGAGGCGGTCGATCTCCGTCTTCGCGGCGGACTGCGCCACGTAGGCGTCCACCTCGGCCTTGCGCTCTGGCGCCGTCAGTGCGGCGACCAGCGGGTGCTCAGGCGCCAGGACCATGAACGTGGCCCCGAACAGCGTGTCCGGGCGGGTGGTGAAGACGCGCAGCTCCTCGCCGCCGGCGTGGTGGGGGGATGGAGCCGTCTCGAACACGATCTCGGCACCCGACGAGCGCCCGATCCAGTTCGTCTGCATGATCCGCACGGGATCCGGCCAGTCGATGCCGCCGAAGTCGAGCAGGTCGTCCGCGTAGTTGGTGATGCCCAGGTACCACTGGGGCAGCTCGCGCTTCTCGACCTGGGCGCCGCAGCGCCAGCAGCGCCGGTCGGTGCCCTCGACCTGCTCGCGGGCCAGCGTCCCGTCGTTCGGGCACCAGTCCACCGCCGAGACCGAGCGGTACGCCAGTCCCTTCTCCAGGAACCTGAGGAACAGCCACTGGTTCCAGCGGTAGTAGTCGGGGTCGCAGGTGACGACCTCCGCGTCCCAGGCGAATGTCGCGCCCATGCTCCGCAGCTGGCCGCGCATCGTCTCGATGTTGGCCATCGTCCAGTCGCGCGGGTTGATGTTGTTCTTGATCGCGGCGTTCTCGGCGGGCAGGCCGAACGCGTCGAAGCCGATCGGCAGGAACACGTTGTCGCCGTGCATCCGCCGGTAGCGGGCGATGGCGTCGGTGGGCGTGATGATGTACCAGTGCCCGATGTGCAGCGAGCCCGACGGATACGGGTACATCGTGAGCAGGTAGTAGCGGGGCTTCGACCGGTCGTCGAGATCGGTGTCGTAGAGGCGGAGGTCGGCCCAGCGCTGCTGCCACTTGGGCTCGATGGCCGCGGGCTCGTAGCGCTCGATGCGGGAGCGTCCCCCGTGGCCGTTGTCCTGGCCGGTGCTCTCGGTGTCGCCTTTGGTCGTCACGGTCCCGTCCCTGCTCGGAATGAAACGAACCCCCCGCCGGTCCCGGCGAGGGGTCAGGTTGTCGGCGTTAGCGGGGTGTTGGTGGAGCTAAAGGGATTCGAACCCTTGACCTTCTGAATGCCATTCAGACGCTCTTCCAGCTGAGCTATAGCCCCACGGTCTCATGCTCTGTCAGAGCTGCCTGCTGAGCGAACGGGAGTCTACCACGGCCGATGTCGGGAGGGCCGAGCCCCGCGGGTTGGGCCACCACGCTCGTCAACGACGACAACTGGGACGAAACACGGACTCCGTCTCGCCCCTTCCGGTTGGTCGAGGCTGGTCCCCACGCCGCGAGCAAGCGGATGTTCTTCGGGTCCTCGACAACTTCGTTCGTGCCGGCACAGCCGTCCCGTCCATGCCAGGGCCCGCCATCAACGCGCCGAAGGCGCACTCATCCACGAAC
The DNA here is from genome assembly GCA_024641745.1 of Gemmatimonadota bacterium. Classification (GTDB taxonomy): domain Bacteria; phylum Gemmatimonadota; class Gemmatimonadetes; order Gemmatimonadales; family GWC2-71-9; genus SPDF01. Next base: position 3,197 of record JAHECL010000185.1, read on the forward strand.
TGCTCGCCGAGCGCCAGGCGAATCAAGCGCGACCCGCCGCTTCAGTCGCGGCGTGTAGTAGCGCGCGCGGACAGCTCGGGCATGAAGACGACCTGGGAGCTGTTCGGCACCCGATCGCTAGACTGCATCCCGACAGCCAGCAGTTCCATGGCC
>JAHECL010000073.1 GCA_024641745.1 Gemmatimonadota bacterium
AGCTGCAGCGCCCACTCGAGATTGTCCTCGGTGGCCGGAAACGACTCGAAGTAATTCGTCCGATCGTACCAGGTCGTGCCGTTGAACTGGGCGCCATGGGCGGTCAGTTCCTCGCCGATCTTCGGGTGGTTGGTCGAGCCCTTGAACAGGAGGTGCTCGAGGAGGTGGGCCATGCCGGTCTCCCCATACGACTCGTGCCGGGATCCGACCAGGTAGGTGATGTTGACCGTCGCCACCGGCTTCGTCTGGTCCGGCAGGAGCAGAATCTGCAGCCCGTTGGGGAGCTGATATTCCGTGATCCCCTCCACCGTGGCAACCTTGACCGCCCCGGGTGCCGGGGCAGCCGGGCGCGATGTCTTTCCCGGCTTGGCCGCCGGCTGCTGGGCCGACAATGGCGCGGAGAGAAGGACCAGCGCGAAGGAGAACAGGACCAGGGTACGGCGCCGGGCGGTTGCAGGCATGTGGAGGCTCCGGAAGGTCGATCTGGGGCGGACCGGTAAGCCGGAAGGATAGGTCCCGGGTTTATCCGGACGCAAATTCGCGCGGGCTCGGGGACGCCTCCGTCGCCGGCGCGGGCAGGAACCGGCGGCTGAGCGCCTCCCGCCAGTCGAAGAAGATTTCGTACACCGTGGGGATGACCAGCAAGGTCAGAAGGGTCGAGGTCAGCACCCCGCCGATGACCGCGACCCCCAGCGGCTGCCGGAACTGCGCCCCCTCACCGGATGCGATGGCCACGGGAATCATCCCCGCGATCAGGGCGAAGGTGGTCATCAGGATCGGGCGAAGCCGGATCGCACCCGCCTCGATCAGCGCCTCGCGGATCGGCATCCCCTTCTCGTTGCTCCACTTGGCGAAGTCGATCAGCAGAATCGCGTTCTTGGCGACGATGCCCATCAGCAGGATCACGCCGATGAGGCTCATGATGTTGACGGTCAGCCCGGTCAGGGCGAGCGACAGCATCACGCCGACGAGCGAGAGCGGGAGCGACATGAGGATGGCCATCGGGTCGAGGAACGACCCGAACTGCATGACCAGGATCAGGTACATCAGGAGCACCGCGACCCCGAGCGCGAGGAAGATGTTGCCAAAGACCTCGCTCTGGTTCTCGGCGTCTCCCCCCTCCGAGTAGGTGACGCCCGGGGGCAGCTGGGTCTGTGCCAGCGCCTTCCGGACATCCGACATCACCTCGCCGGTGGAGCGGCCCTGCGTGTTCCACTCCACGTTGACGACCAGGTCCCGGTCCAAATGGTTGATGACTGCCGGGGCCAGGTCCGACTTGACGCGGACCACCTGCCCGAGCGGCACGGTCCGCGGCGCGCCGTTGGCGCCGCCGGGAATGAGCAGGGGCAGCTGCCGCAGGTCCTCCGCTCGCTGGCGCGCCGCTGGGGCCAGCCGAACCACCACATCCCGCGTCTCGCCGCTGGGGTCGACCCAGTCGCCGGCGTCGATGCCCGCAAAGGCCGGCCGGAGCGCCTGCGCCACCTGCCCCGCCGTGAGCCCAAGCGCGCCGGCCAACCCCCGATCGAGGTCCACGGTCAATTCAGGGCGCTGTCCCTTGCTCGACAAGGCGATATCGACCGAGCCTTCCGTGGCAGCCACCACAGCCCGGATCTGCTCGGCGGCGGTATTGATTGACGCGAGGTCCGGTCCCTTCACCTGCAGTGCCAGCTGCTTGCGCCCACCGCCCATGTCACTGGTGAAGAGGGCCATGTTCACGCCGCCCATCCGCGCCAGCTGGCTGCGGATCTCGGCGCCGATCGATTCCGCATCCAGCGAGCGCTCCGACTTGGGCACCAGCTTGACGTACATCTTTCCGACGTCGACCGCGCTCGAACTGGGATCGCCGAGCGTGACGTAGCTGTACATCACGTCCGGGCGCGCCCGGATGATGCGGTCGGCCTCATCCGCCTTGGCGCGCGTGTAGGCCAGGTTGGAGCCGGGCGGTGTCTCGATCTGGACATTGAACTCCGAGCGGTCATCGATGGGCATGAACCCGATGCCCACCTTGTGCCACTCCGGCACCACCATGAACAGACCGATGCCGACCACGGCCCCGGCGAGGGTCCCGGCGATGCGGAAGGGGAGCGGTCGCTTGCCGGACAGCGACCAGACGCTGATCACCAGTCCGAGCACGAGCGCCGCAAAGCCCAGGACGCCGTTCCAGAGGAGGGTGAACGCGCTGATCATCGACCCGGTCGCCAGCACCACCATGGCGGCGCGGTGATCGAGCGCCCAGGCGATCACGCCGCGATACCCCTCGGCCATGCGGGTAAACCAGGCGTTGAACTTGTCGAGCTGCCGCGTGATCCAGTTTCGCTTCTCCACCGGCACGTGCGGATCGGGCCAGTAGGCGGAGAGCATCGGGTCCAGCGAGAAGCTGACAAAGAGTGACACGAAGACCGAGCAGGCCATGGTGAGCGCGAACGGCTTGAACCACTGGCCCCCGACCCCGGACATGAACGCCACTGGAAGAAATACGGCCAGGATCGAGAAGGTCGTAGCGGTGACGGCCAGCCCGATCTCGTCGGTCCCCTCGAGCGAGGCGGTGTAGTGGTCCTTCCCGAGCTCGACATGCCGGACGATGTTTTCCCGCACCACGATGGCGTCATCGATCAGGATGCCGATGGCCAGGGACAGGCCGAGCAGCGACATCGTTTCCAGCTTGAAGCCGAAGGCCCAGACCGCGATGAAGGACGCCAGCACGCTCACCGGCAACGCCAGGCCAGTGATGACGGTAGACCGCCAGGAGTTGAGGAAGAGAAACACCACCAGGACGGTCAGCAGCGCCCCCTCGAGGAGCGCCTCCTGCACGTTGCGGACGGCGGCGTTGACGCGGACCCCCGAGTTCTTGACGACGTTGACCGTCACGCCTTCCGGCAGGGTCGCCTCGAGCTTGTGCACCCGGTCGAGGAGCTGACTGGCCACTTCCGTGGTGCTGTAGCCCTTGGACTTCTTGATGTCGATGCCGACTGCCTCCGTGCCGTTGAAGAGCGCCAGCGTCCGCTGCTCCTCGATGCCATCGCGCACATCGGCCACCTGGCCCAGCCGGATCAGCACGCCGTTGCGCTCGGCCACCACGAGCTGTGCGAACTCCTCCGGACCGCTGAGCCGCCCGCGGAGCCGGATGGATCGTTCGTCGTACTCGCCCACGATCCGCCCGACGGGGGCGGCCAGGTTCTGGGTTTGCAGCGCCTGCACCACCTGCCCGACGCTCACCCGCGCCGCCTGGAGCGCGGCGGGCCGGAGTTCCACGGTCAACTCCCGTTCCTGCTTGCCCGTAACCGTGACCTCGGCGACCCCGGGAATGGAACGCAGCTCGCGCGTGATGCCCGGATCGGCCAGCCGGGTGAGTTCAGCCGGGGTGAGCCTCGTGGAGGAAATGGCGAGCGACACGATCGGCCGGTCGGTGTCGTTGAGCTTCTTGATGATGGGCTCTTCCATCTCGGTCGGCAGGTCGTTCCGGATGCCGGAGATCGCGTCGCGGATGTCCTGCGTGGCCTCGGGCAGGGGCTTCTCGAACATGAATTCGATGAGGATGAACGCGAACCCATCCTCCGCCTTGCCGGTCACCTTCTTCACGCCGCTGATCGAGGCGATCGCCTCCTCGACAGGGTTGAGGACTTCGGTCTCCACCGTTTCCGGCGAGGCACCGGGATAGGGCACGGCCACCGAGACGTACGGCGGCGCCACCTCGGGGAACTCGTCGGTCTGCAGTCGGATCAGGGCGATGATCCCGCCGACCACCAGCGCCAGCATCGTGACCACGGTGATGGTGGGGCGCTTGATGGCAAAATCAGAGATGAACATGGCGTCGCCCCCTACGGGGTGGTGGATGAGGAGGTCCGCTCGGCCATGTCCTGGACCCTGATTGGCGTGCCGGCCGCGATACCACGCGAACTGCCGACGACAATGGTGTCGCCTGCCGACAGCCCGGACACCACCTCGATCAGCTCTGCCACCACGTCTTCCAGTCCCGTCACCACCTCGGTCCGGGCCATCCGACCGTTCTTCACCTGCGACACGGAAGGCCGTACCCCGCGCAGGTCCACCGCCGCCTTGGGTACCGTCAGCGCCTGCCGCTCGGAGGTGACGACCCGCCCCTCGGCAAAGAGCCCCACGACGAGCTGTTGCCCTGGATTGGGAACGGCGACCAGGATGCGCACCTGCCGGGTGGCCGGATCGACCGAGGGATAGACGCGGGTCACACGACCGGTCAGGGGCTGATCACCAAAACCGCTCACGGTGAACTGCACCGGCGTCCCGACCTTCAGCCCCCCGAGCGACTGGGGGGGCAGCTGGGCCTCGAGGCGGAGACTGGACGGATCGACGATGGCGAAGAGTTCGGTGCCGTTCTGCACGACATCGCCGACACTGACGAGCCGCTCGCTGACAACCCCGGCAAAGGGGGCACGCACGGTGGCGCGGGCGAGCGCGCGCCGGGCAACGACCTGCCGCGCGTTCGCCTCTGCCAGCGAGGCCTCCGCCTGCGCGACCGCCAGCGAATCCGACTCGACGGCACGTTCCGAGAGCGCACCTGCCTCGGCGAGCCGCTGGTCGCGCTCAAGGTTTCGCCGCTGCAGGCGCACATCGTTCTCGAGGCTTCTGACCAGGGCGTCTGCGAAGAGCGACTGCTCCCGCGCCGTCTGCGGCTCGATCTGCGCCAGCACCTGGCCAGCCGAGACCCGTTGCCCAGGCTCGGCGTGGACCTGGAGGATGGATCCCCCCAACTCCGAGCGGACCCGCGCCTCGCGTTCCGCGCCGAGCGTTCCCGATATCGGCGGGCCATCCATCAGGAGGGTATCCCGGACAATGGCGATGTTTTCCGGCCCGATCACGATCGGCGCCGGCGCCGGCGCCTCGGCACCCTTGGAGCCGTCGCCGCATCCGGTCAGCCCCACCCCCACCAGCGAGAGAATCGCCAGCGCCATCATGCCACCGCGTGCCGTCATGGTCCGGACCTCTGCCGTCGAGTGAGTTGTCTGCATGGCCTGTCTATCGTCCGGAGGTGGGAAAGGCGCCTGCGACGGCCTGCGCCGCCGCACCCGCCGAGGTGACCGACGACGTCGTGAGCGCCGCACCGTCCGCCGTGCCCAGCGGCAGGTACGGCAGGAGCGCGCGCCGGAAGCGAGCCACTTGCATGTCGCGCGCGGCCTGCGCCTGGTTCGCCCGCGCCTGTTCGAGCTGCAGCCGGACATCCTGGAGTTCCGTCTGCGTCGAGACTCCCTCCGAGTAGCGCAACTCGGCGATCTCGTACGCGCGGGTGGCCTGCTCCACCACGCTGGCCGTGGCGAGGCTGTTGTCCCGTGCCTCCCGGAGGCGCGCGTTGACCGTCGCGTTGTCAAGCGCCGCCTGCTCCTCGGTCAGCTTGGCCCGCAACCGCGCCGCCTCGAGGTTGGCTGCCGCCTGCTGCCGTGCCCCGCTGATCCGCCCCGACGTGAAAAGCGGCCAATTGACGACCGCGTTGATGGTCCAGTCGTTTCCGAACTGGCTGTTGACGGGGAAGAAGTCGCTGCTGTATCCGGCGCGGTTGTAGTTCATGGTGGTGGACATCGTGGGAATCCACTGCCGCGAGGCGGCGGTCTTCAGGTGTTCGCTCTGCACCACCGTGGCCGCCGCCGTCTGGACCACGGCACGCGCCTGGACGGTGGTGTCGGCGGTGGTGATCATCGCGGCCACGTCGGGTGGCAGATCCCCGATGTCCGGGCTGTCGTCGAGCGGCGTGGCGAGAACAAGTTCGGCCGGGAGCGGGATGTCGAGCAGCTGCTTGAGCCGGGTCACCGCGATTTCCCTGTTGGCCCGGGTCCGGGTAACGACCGGGATCTGGTTGTCACGGGAGACCCGCGCGCGGAGTTGCTCAAACTCGGACTGAGTGCCGACCGCGCGACCGAGCGTGACATCGGCCAGCGTCTTTTCCGCCTGCGCGAGCGTGAATTCGGTGATGGCGAGGAGCTGCGCGCTGAGGGAGGCATCGTAGTAGGCACTGGCAACGGTCAGGATGGTCAGCGCCTGCTGCTGCGTGAGCTGAAGCCGGGAGACACGGGTGGCCGCCTGGCTGGCCCCGAGCTGCGACCACTGGCTCAGGTTGAAGAGCGAAATCCCGACACTTCCCCCCAGCCGCCACTGATTCGTGGAGGTAAAGGGGTTCTCGATGCTCGATCCGCCGCCGGAAAAGAGATTCTCGTAGGGGCTCTCCAGCACGCGGGTGTACTGCGGCCCCAGGTTCACCTGGGGCAGCAGGGCCGCACGGGTCTGGGTCACCACGCCCTTGCTGCGGCTGACATCCGCCTCGGCGATCCCCACCTGTTCGCTGGCCGACCGCGCCTCGGCGAGCGCGGCGGCGAGGGTGAGCCGCACCGTATCGGTGGCCGCGGGGGGCACCAGGGCGGCCGAGGGCGCTTGCTGGGCATGCGCAGTCGAGGTGATGACCAGCCCGAGCAGCAGGCACAGGGCGGGCGTGTTGGTTCTCATGGTGTGGTCTGCTCCGGGATGCCGGCTGGCGCGCGCAGGGCACGCAGGAGGACGACGACAAAGAGGGCGGCGCATTCGTCGAGCGAGGGGACGTCGGGGACCATGTCGCGCCACAGGGCGTTGCTGAGCAACGAGTGCACAAGCATGGCCGCGGCGCCCTGCAGGAGCTGCGGGTCTCCAGCCTGCAGGATCTTCCGCCGTTCAAGCTCGGTGAGAAAATCGACGAGCTGGTTCATTTCATCGCTGGGGTCCTCGCAGATGCGGGGCGCGATTTCGGGGCGCTGCACCGTGTCGCCGAGGATCTGGCGAATGAGCTTCTGGTGATCGTAGAACCGGTGGATGCAGGCGCGTGCCCAGCGGTGCAATTCCGCTATCGGGTCGGCGGCACCGGCGTTCAGCGAGGCGCGGCTGTGGCGGTCGGCCTGTTCGAGCGCCTCTCGCAGGAGCGCATCCTTGCTCCCGAACTGCCGGAAGAGGGTGACCTCATTGAGTCCCGCCTCCTCCGCGATCCGGCGGGTTGTCGTCCCGTGATAGCCTGCATCGGCGTAGATGCGCGCCGCCACTTCGAGCAGTTTGGTCCTGGTGTCGGTTGACATGGGGGAGGAACATACGAGAGGAGAACGCCTTTAGCAAGTACCTACTTGCATACATGCCGGAGAATCTCAGCCCGCACATCGCAACATCACTCATCACATATTGTTATGTAATTCGGGCCCCATGACCGGGCGACCAGGCTCCGGCCCTTCTCTGGATCCGGTGCTTGCCGCCATCGGGAAGCGGCGCCGGTCAAGCGTCCGGTACTGGACCGCTTCCCCCACGTGCGACACGCCGATCTCGTCCACCTGAGCCAGGTCGGCGATGGTCCGGGCAATCTTGAGCACCCGGTGGTAGGCTCGCGCGGAAAGGCCCAACCGGCCGACCGCCTTGCGCAGCAGCCGTTCAACCGGCTCGGACAGCCGGCAGAACCGCCGGAGGTCCCGCGCCGTCATGTGCGCGTTAGCGTGCAGCCCGGGCAGCCCCGCGAACCGCTGTCGCTGCACCCGGCGGGCCTGCTCGACCCGCGCGCGCACCGACGCGCTCGACTCCTCCGGCGCATGCGACGACAGGTCCCGGTAGGCCACGGCCGGGACCTCGAGATGGATATCGATGCGATCAAGCAGTGGACCCGAGAGTCTGGACAGATAGCGCTCAACGTGCATCGGCGTGCACTGGCATCGGTGGGTCGGGTCGCCCAGGTACCCGCAGGGGCAGGGATTCATCGCCGCCGCGAGCATGAAGCGCGCGGGGTAACTGAGGGTGATCGCCGCGCGACTGAGGGTCACCGCCCCGTCCTCCAGTGGCTGGCGCAGCCCTTCAAGCACATTGGTGCGGAATTCCGGCAGTTCGTCGAGAAACAGGACGCCACCGTGGGCGAGGCTCACCTCGCCGGGGCGGGGGGTGGAGCCTCCGCCGATGAGCCCTGCGTCGCTGATGGTGTGGTGGGGCGCCCGGAACGGCCGGACCGTGCACAGCGACTGCCCGGGGGACAGCAGCCCCGCCACGCTGTGCACCCGGGTGGTTTCGAGCGCCTCCTCGAGGACCATTCCCGGGAGGATCGTCGGAAGCCGTCGCGCCAGCATGGTCTTCCCCGCTCCGGGCGGACCGACCAGCAGGATGTTGTGGGAGCCGGCGGCGGCGACTTCGAGCGCGCGCTTGGCACCGGCCTGCGCCCGGACGTCCGCGAAATCAACCGCGTCGACCGCCCGCTCCCCCATCAGGGCGCGGACGTCCACGCGGGTCGCAGGAAGCGCCACCCCTGCCCCGAGGTGGCCACAGACGTCGGCCAGCGACCTCGCACCGCGAACCTCGATGCCATCGACCACCGCCGCTTCAGAGACATTCGCGGCCGGCAGGATGACGCCGCGCAGTCCTGCCTTCCGGGCCGCGAGCGTCATGGAAAGCGCGCCACGCACCGGCCGGAGGTCGCCCTCAAGCCCCACCTCCCCCACCACCAGCTGGTCGGCCAGCCCCTCGCCAGCCAGTTGCTCGCTCGCGACGAGGATGCCGAGGGCGATCGGCAGGTCGAATCCCGACCCGTCCTTGCGGACGTCGGCCGGGGCGAGGTTGATCGTGATGCGCTTGAGCGGGAAGGCGTAGCCGGCATTGACGAGCGCGGCGGTCACCCGCTCCCGGCCCTCCTTGACGGCGCCATGGGGCAGGCCGACGGTGGCGACTGACGGCAGGCCGTTGGTGATGTCCACCTCGACCTCGACGAGGTAGGCGTCGATGCCGAGGACGGCAGCGGAGCGGATGCGGGCAAGCACAGGGGCGGCGCCTCCGTGAAATGCCTCACGGTAGCGCCGCCCCGGACCCGCCCCCCACTCATTCGCGTGCGGCGTGGTCCCCTGTGCCGCGCGATTCAGTCCACCCTGGTCCCCCGACCGACCACCTCGTCCTTCTTGTTGCGGATCACGAACCCGGTGGCACGCCCGTCGATGACGTCGAACTCCGCCACCATGTTCGGCGAGGTGTCGAACAGCTCCCCATCCTCGATCCAGAACGGATAGAACCAGTCCTCCCCCACGCGGACCATCGCCGCCTCCCACGTGTCCTTCTCCTCCGTGTCGTGCCAGGCGACGATCAGCATGCTGTCCCGGTACGTGAGGGTCCACTGATCCGGCTGCGGAATGGTGGAGTCGGGCTTCACTTCCGCCGTATCCCGCGGGACCCAGCCGAAGGCGTAGGTGCCGAGATACCGACCCGCCTGTTCCGCCGCCATGGTGACGGGGGCGGAGGCCGGGACCCGGACATCGAGCGACACCGACCGCCCCGCCCAAGCCATCTGGAGGGTGGCACCGGTGCTGGTGACGATCGGAAATGTCCAGGCGAGGACCTCGGGGCCCTTCACCTTCTTCGGCCTCACGACAAACCGGACCTGGCTGCTGTCCGGCTTGACGTGCTGCGTGTGGAAGAGCTTCGCCGTCGTGTCGAAGATGACCGTCCATTCCTTGGGCTGGACCTCCATCCACACCGAGTACTTCCCCTTCGGGAGCGCATGCCCGTTCACCGTGACGTCGCTGCTCACCTCAACCGTCGTCGCCCAGTTCGCGCCCGGGGTCCAGACCTCGCCCCAGGTGACCTCCTTGCCGTAGATCGGTGATCGGCCACGCGCCCTCGGCCGGCTGTACTCCACCGTCAGCACCGTCCCGTCCACGGTCTGCGAAATCGTCGCGACCTCGCTGGCCCGAACCTGGGCCCACGACGGCGTCGGGGCGGCGGAGAGCATGAGCAGGACCGGCACCAGGACAGAAACACGAGGCATGGAAGGGTCTCCGTGGAGAACGACGGACATGCGATGTCACAACAGTGGACGGCACCGCCAGGACGTTGTCCATAGCGATGCCGCCCAGAAGGCGCGCCGGCTGCCGGACGCGCCTGGTTCATGCGCCGACGTTACTTGGTCCTGGTGCCCCGGCCGATGATCTCGTCATTCTCGCCCCGCACCTCGAACCCTGTGGCCTTGCCGCCGGCCAGCGAAAACTCGATGACCAGGTCGTTCGCGACGTCGAAGAGCTCCCCGTCAAGCATCGCGCCGGGGTAGAACCAGTCGTCACCAATCTTGATCAGCACCAGGTGAGACCATTCCGGGAACGGGGGCGGTCCCCAGTCGGCGAGGAGCATGTCCTGGGCATAGGTGACCTTCCAGACTGACGGAGGAGGCGGGCCTGCCCCCGCGGGCGCGTCCGGCCCGGCCGAGGTCCACTGGAAGGAGTACTCACCGGTGTAGCGCGGAGCGAGATCGGCGGCAAGCGTAATCGGCGTGGACGGCTGGACGCCGATCGCGAGCGACACGGCCCGATCGGCCCACGCCATGCGCAGCGTCGTCCCTGTCGTGCTGACGTCGGGGAACGACCAGGTCAGCACCTCGGGACCCTTCACATTCTCGGGGGTGACGGGGAAGTGGACCAGCGCGCTGTCGGCAATCGGATGCTGGGTGTGGAAGAGTCGTACCGTGGTGTCGAAGACAACGGTCCACTCCCGCTGCTCGACCTTCATCCAGACGGAATACTTCCCCTTGGGCAGCAGGTGCCCGTTGACCGTCACGTCCTTGTTCACCTCGAGGGTCGTGGCCCAGTTGGCTCCCGGGGTCCAGACTTCGCCCCACGGAATCACCTTTTCCGACCCGTAGACTTGCGCACGCCCGCGGATGCGGGGACGGCTGTAGTCCACCGTCAGCGTGGTTCCGTCGACGGTCTGGGACACGGAGGCAGTCTCACTGGCGCGCACCTGCGCACGGGCGGACGGTGCGAGGGAGACAAGGGCCGCCAAAGTGGTCAGCCCGCGGAAGGCTGTCTTCATCTGGACTCCCGGAAAGGTGGAAGCATCTGGGCAACATGTGTTCGGGCCCGCACTGCGTCAGCCATATCTGGCATCGATGGCGGTCCGGATTTCATCGAGCGTCTTCCCCGCCTTGTGCAGCCGGGCGGTAAGTCGTCCCTGCCCCTGGCAGATCTCGCAGATCCGGGCCATCCCCGCCCCCTCGTAACACGAGAGCAGCGAATAGAACCCCGGCAGCTCGGCGCATCCGCAGTTGCAGCGAATCCCGTCGACCACCTGGGGAATTGCGCGGATCGCTTCGAACGCCGACTTGGACCCGGGATAATCGACGAGGTCGGCATCGGGAAGGACGTTGGCGGCCGTGATGCCGGGGCGCGGCGTGGGATGGCCGGGGTCGCCACCACCGGGCCGGACCGTGCCCCAGAGTGGGCGGGAAGACACGCCAGTCGCCACGATGCCGCAGCAGGCGGCCACGAAATGCCGTCGCGACACCAGGGTGGAAAGCTTCAAGCGACCTCCGGCAAGCGATGCAGGGGCGATGGAAGGCAGGCGACCACGTTGCTCTAAGATAGGGAGCGGGAGGGCAAAGCGGAACCGGAGGGGGATGGCCCGGCGCTCAATCGAACTCCACGGTCACCACCGTGCCCCGGCCATGCTCGCTCTCGACCCGCACCGTGCCTCCCCACCCCTCCACGAGTCGCTTCACGATGGCGAGCCCGAGTCCCGAGCCGCTGGTGGTCGTCGAGAATCGCGGCTCGAAGATCCGCGGCAGGAGCGCCTCGGGAATGCCGCGTCCGTCATCGTGCACCTCCAGTCGAAGCGGCAGCACCTTGACCACAATGTGCCTGGCGCCGGCCTGCCGGGCGTTCTCGAGCAGGTTGACCAGCACCTCCTTGACCTCGTCCGGCCGGGCACGTCCCCAGGCGGCGGGATCCGATTCGAGCAGGACTTCGGTCCCCTGCCCCGCGAGCCGGTACAGGTGGACGACTTCGTCCATGACCGGTGCCAGGCGAATGTGATCCGGCGCGACGGTCGGTCCTGACGGCGCCCCGAACCGGCTGAATGCCCGTGCGATCGTGTCCAGTCGCTCGATCTCGGCGAGGATCCGGTCGGCCGTGTCCGTCAGCGCGGCGTCCAGCATCTCGGGATGCTCACGCTGCACCCGCTGGAGGTGCTGGACGCCGAGTCGCATCGGGGTCAGGGGATTCTTGATCTCGTGCGCCACCTGCCGTGCCATCTCCCCCCAGGCGAGCACGCGCTCGACCCGGGAGAGTTCGGTGACGTCGTTGAGCGCGAGCACGGCGCCGCCGATCTCCGGTCCGAGCGGCGCAAGCGCCATCGCCAGGCGCCGGGTGCCGTCGGTGAGTTCGGCGTCGGTCGCCGCGCTGGCCGGTCGCGAGAGAAACGCCTCCACCGCCGTGACGAGCGAGGGCCAGGTCCCGCGAAGGGCACTGTTGAAGTTGACGCCCTCCGCCAGCGCGCCGCCGAGGAGTTCCTCCGCCCGGGGGTTCGCCACCAGGACGGCCCCGTCGGGCCCGACACCGACGACACCGGTCGACACGGTCGCCAGCACCGCGGCGGTAGTCCGTCGCGATTCCTCCAGGGCGATCCGCCCGACCCGGACATCCTCTGCCATCCGCTCGAACGCCGCGACCACCGGCTCGAATTCCGCCGGGGGCGGCTCCCGCTGGGCCGGTTGCGGCTCGCCCCGCCCGAGTGCAAGCGCGGAGCGCCGGAGCTGGGCGACGGGGCGCGCGAGCGCCACCGCGACCACCCGCG
>JAHECL010000186.1 GCA_024641745.1 Gemmatimonadota bacterium
CGGGTACCCAGGCGCGCGTAACTCGTTATGTAACAACGCCGGTCCGGGCGGTATACTCCTTGCCACTGTGCAAGGTGTGCAGTTCTTGACTACTCGCCCCCTCAGGGGACCCAGCATGCAGCGACGCAATTCCGGCTTCACCCTGATCGAGCTGCTCATCGTGGTGGTGATCATCGGCGCCGTCAGCCTCATCGCGTTCCCCAGAATGCAGGCCGCCTATCAGGCGAGCGCCCTGCGCGGGGCGCGTGCGCGCCTGGTGACGGTCTACGGCGCCGCCAAAGCGGCGGCGGTGCAGACCAACCGCCCGGTGCGGATGCACTTCAGCGGCAATACGATCTGGGTCACCGCCACGCCGCGGCTCACCGTCGGCGGCAGCGGGACGGCCGACACCATCGGCCCGGTCCAGTCGCTGTATGACGTGTACGGGGTCACGGTGAGCGCCAGCGTCGACTCGCTGCTGCTCGATCCGCGCGGGCTGGGGCTGAACGGGGGGACCATCGTGATGCGGAATTCCAGCGTGGCGGATACGCTCTCGGTCACCGGCTTCGGGCGGGTGGTCCGGTGAGCGCGCCAGCTCTGCGGGGGCGCGGCGGCTTCACCATCATCGAGGTCCTGGTGGCGGTGGTCATCCTCGGCATCGGCATCATCGCGCTGGTCAGCTCCTCAGCCAGTTCGACCCGCATGATCGGCCGGGGCCGCAGTGCGACCCGCGCCGTCCAGGCGGCCACCGAGCGCATGGAAATCCTGCGCAGCACTGCCTACCGGACCAGCCCCGATTGCACCGCGCTCGCCAGCGGGACGGACTCCGCGGCGACAGGCGTCGTCACCAGCTGGACCGTCACCGGCGCCGGGACGAGCCGCGCCCTGCGCGTGATTTCCACCTATCAGGTGCCGGGCCGGCGCCGCGCCGATACCCTCCTCACCCAGATCCGGTGCCTGCCATGAACTCGAGTCGCGGCGGCTTCACGCTCGTTGAACTGCTGATTGCCATCGTCATGATGACGCTGGTCGGGGGCGTCGTGTTCGCGCTCCTGAACAGCACCCAGCGGGTCTCGACGGCGCAGGCGGAGCGGATGATGATGCAGTCGAGCGTCCGGACCGGCGCGCTCGTCATACCCGCCGAGCTGCGCGAGATCGCCACCAGCACCGCCGGGCAGACCGACCTGATGCAGATCGCCGCCGACTCGGTCACCTACCGCGCCGCGCGCGGGCTCGGCTTCACCTGCGGCACGATCACCGCCACCCAGATCAAGATCCTGAACACCAGCATCCTGCCGTTCAGCGGGCTGCGGGCGATCGCGCCGGGGCGGGACAGCCTGCTGCTCTTTGTGGACGGCAATCCCGATTCGCGGACCGACGACATCTGGGTCCGCCTGCCGATCACGTCGACGGCTACGTCCACCTGCGGTACGCAGCCGGCCATCGCCGTCAACACGCCGAGCTTCCTGGCGCTGCTTCCGGGCGGGCTCCTCTCCACCGTCATCGTCGGCGGACCGGTGCGCACCGAGGAGGTCATGCGCCTGAAAAGCTATGCCTCGGGCGGGCAGCAGTGGGTCGGCGTCGCGTCCCTCAGCGGCGGCGACGCCGTCCAGCCGATTCTTGGTCCGATCACCGCCGGCGGGTTCTCGCTCACCTACCTCGACGGGAGCGGCGCCGTGACGGCCATCCGGGATTCTGTCCGGATGATCCAGCTCCGGCTGATCGGCGTGACCGAGCGCCGGGTCGCCCGCGGCGGGACCACCGGCGCGAACGTCATTCTCCAGGACACGCTCGTCACCCGTGTGATGCTGCGCAACACGCCGAGGTAACCGATGCACAACCCGACCCGATTCCGCTCCCTGGCCCGGCGCCCGCTCGACAACGAGCGCGGCGTGGCGCTGGCCGTCGCCATCTTCGCCATCGTCATCATCGGCATGCTCGTGGCCGGCGTCTTCTACGCGTCGTTCCTCGAGCAGCGCACCGGAGAAAACACGCTCTACGCCCAGCAGGCATTCGAGGCGGCCGAGGGGGGCATGGCCGCGGTGATGAACAACTGGGACCAGGCCGCCTACGGCGTCTTCCCGGTGGACACGCCGCAGGTGCTGACCGCCGTGACCGTCGGCCGGACCCGCTACACCCCCATCATCACCCGGCTGAACAGCCAGCTCTTCCTGGTGGCGGCGCGGGGGGAGCAGTTCGACGGGGGCGGCGCAGTACTCTCGCGCCGGATGCTCGGCACCCTCGCGCGCCTGGCGCCGGTGGACGTGGACGTGAAGGCGGCGGTCACCGCCAAGGGCCAGGTCAAGGTCGGAGGCAACTCCACCGTCAACGGCAACGACGGGGTTCCCGACGGCTGGGGCGCGGCGTGCCCGCCACCCGGCCCGGCCAAGGCCGGCGTGCGGACCGACCAGGTCGTGCAGGTCTCGGGCGCGGCGACCACCCTGGGCAGCCCACCGAACCAGGAGCATGACGCCGGCGTCGTCGATTCCATCTTCGCCAATCCCTTCAATGCGCTGAAGGCGGTGGCGACCATCACGCTCTCGAACCTGAGCAACAACGGCATGGCGCCGAGCACGACCGGCACGCCGGTCCGGTGCAACAAGGCGCTCGAGTTGAACTGGGGCGAGCCCCTGTACAATCCCCCGGTGGTTGGCGCCGTGACCCAGTGCCAGACCTACTTCCCGGTCATCTACCGGAACGGCGACCTGCGGGTCCAGAACGGTCGCGGCCAGGGCATCCTGCTCGTGGAGGGCAACCTGGAGGTGCGCGGCAACTTCGAGTTTGCCGGGCTGGTGATCGTGCGCGGCGAACTCAAGTCGAACGGCACCGGCAACAAGATCACCGGTGGCGTGCTGGCCCAGAACGCCGACCTCGGCGACCTCACCACCCTGATCGGCAACCCGGTGGTGAACTTCTCCTCCTGTGCCATTTCCAAGGCCCTTGCGGCGAGCGCCATTGTGCGCCCCCTCACGGAACGCAGCTGGGCACAGTTGTATAATTAGGGGTGACCGGCACGTCCCTTGGAGCGGCCCCGGTCATCGGGGCCGCTCCTGCATTCGGGGCGTCCCCCTGCTCCCCCAGAACGAAAAGGCTAACGTTATGATAAACAAGAGCTTGACGTTGGTTGTCGGCGCGGCCTGCCTCGCCCTGGCCTCCTGCGGCGGGGAGGCGAGCATCGCCACCAATTCGAGCACGGGCACCGTGATCATCCGCCTGGGCGATGCGCCCGGCGAGGAGATCGAAAGCGCCATGATCTGGATCTCGGGCGTCTCGATCGTCGGGGACAACGGCCCCGAGGTCATCAGCACCGACACCGCCTCGTACGACCTGCTCGACCTGCAGGGCGGGGTCACCGC
>JAHECL010000187.1 GCA_024641745.1 Gemmatimonadota bacterium
GTCGCGGGGAGCTGCTGGAAGAAGGGTGGCAGCTGCACGTAGGTGCTGGCGTCGTCCCAGGCATACCGGCTGCCGGCGGGCACCTCGAGCGCCTTCCACTCCTCGTCCCCCTCGAACACCCTGCTGTACTCGTGGGTGAAGAGATCCGGGGTCAGGGCCTTGGCCATCGCCTCCGAGATCTCGGTGGACGAGGGCCAGATGTCCCGCAGGTAGACCGGCTCGCCGGCGTCCGACATGCCGAGCGGCTCGGCGGTGAGGTCGGCGTCGACCCGACCGAGGAGGGCGAAGGCGACGACCAGCATCGGGGAGGCGAGATAGTTGGCCCGCACCATCGGGTGGACGCGTGCCTCGAAGTTCCGGTTGCCCGAGAGGACGGCCGCCACCACCAGCGAGTGCTCCTCGATGGCGGTGGCGACCTCGGACGGCAGCGGACCGCTGTTCCCGATGCAGGTGGTGCAGCCGTAGCCGACGGTCTGGAACCCCAGCGTGTCGAGGAAGGGTGTCAGTCCCGCATCGCGCAGGTAGTCGGTGACCACCCGCGAGCCAGGCGCGAGGCTGGTCTTGACCCACGGGCGGGTCCGGAGACCCCTGGCGACCGCCTTCTGTGCCAGGAGGCCCGCACCGATCATCACCGACGGATTGGAGGTGTTGGTGCAGGAAGTGATGGCGGCGATGACCACGGCGCCATCACTCAGCTCGTGGTCTTCGCCGTCGATGTGACAGCGGACCGTGGGGGCCGCCACGACCTGCACCTGACCGCCCCCTTCGTTGGCCCACCGTCCGGCCTCGGTCGAGGCGAATTCCCGGCGTGCCGCGGGGACGGACGGCTGCATCAGTGCCGGGAGGGTGACCGCGAAGCTCTTCCGCATGCTGCGGAGAGGCACCATGTCCTGCGGCCGCTTCGGCCCCGCGAGGCTGGGCTCGATGCTGGCGAGATCGAGCTCGATCGTGCTGGTGAACTCGGGGTCGGGCGTCGCATCGGTGCGGAAGAGACCCTGCTCCTTGGTGTACCGCTCGACACGGTTCACGGTCGCCGTGTCCCGGCCGGTACGCTCGAGGTACCGGAGCGTCTCGGCGTCCACCGGGAAGAACCCGACGGTGGCTCCGTATTCCGGCGACATGTTGGCGATGGTCGCCCGGTCCGCCAGGCCGAGGCCGGAGATGCCGGGCCCGTAGAATTCCACGAACTTGTTGACGACGCCCTTCGCCCGCAGCATCTGGGTCACGCGGAGGACGAGGTCGGTGGCGGTGGTCCCGGCGGGAAGCGCGCCGGTCAGCTTCATCCCGACCACGTCGGGCACCAGCATGAAGTAGGGCTGGCCCAGCATGACCGCTTCGGCCTCGATGCCCCCCACGCCCCAGCCGACCACGCCGAGTCCGTTGATCATCGTGGTGTGGGAGTCGGTGCCGACCAGGGTGTCGGGGTAGGCGGTCAGGAGGCCGTGCTGTTCCCGCAGCTGGATGGCGGGCGAGAGGTGCTCGAGGTTGACCTGGTGCACGATGCCCATCCCCGGAGGCACCACGCGGAAGTTGCGGAAGGCGCGTTGCGCGAACTTCAGGAGCTGGTACCGTTCGGCATTCCGGTCGAATTCGAGGGCGACGTTCAGCCGGAAGGCGTCGGGCGTGCCGTAGTGGTCCACCTGGACCGAGTGGTCGATGACCAGGTCGCAGGGGACGACAGGATTGATCCGGTCCGGGTCGCCGCCCATCTCCGCCATCGCATCGCGCATGGCCGCCAGGTCCACGACGCAGGGCACCCCGGTGAAGTCCTGGAGGACGACCCGGGCGGGCATGAAGGGAAACTCGGGGCGCTCGGCCTGCGTCGCCGGCCACGCGGCGAGGGTCCGGACGTGGGCATCCGTGACCGCCTCCCGGCCACACCAGCGGAGGGCGTTCTCGAGCAGCACCCGCACGGAGAAGGGGAGACGGTCGAGACTTCCCAGCCCTTGCCGGGCGAGCTCCGGCAGGCGATAGATCGTGACAGGCTGGCCATCCAGCGAGAGGGTCCCGCGGGCGCCGAAGGGGTTGGACTGGGGGGAGGTCATGGCAACATCCGGGAGTGTCGGTTCAGGAAGCGAGCGATGGCAACAGTGAATAATATCACCCCCGACGGGCCGGACACGAACCGTGCGCCGCACGCCATCACCCGTCGCGACGACGGGCTCTGGTTCGAGTGGACGGCCGGCCTGCCGGAGCGCCGGGTGCCGGCCCGCGCGCTCCGGCTTTCGTGCCCCTGCGCGATGTGCGTGGAGGAGATGTCGGGCCGGCCCCTGCTCGATCCGGCGTCGGTTCCCGCGGATATTCGCCCCGTCGCAGTCCACCTGGTCGGGGCCTACGCCATCCGCATCACCTGGAGCGACGGGCATTCCACCGGCATCTTTCCGTGGCGACGCCTCCGGGCGCTTTCGGAATGATCCGGGGTGCGGCGGGTATGGCGCATGAGCGCTGCGCGTGGTATTCTCGGTTCCGGTCGGTCCCGCTCTTCCTCCCTGGATCCCCACCACCGGGCGGATACGCATGATCGCAGGACGTCGCTATTGGATCCTCATCTGGTACGGATTCCTCCTCGTGGGCATCGCGGGGGCCGTCGCCTCCGCCTACTGGGGGCGGCGGACGCACGGGCGGAACCTCGACGAGATCCTGCGCTCGCTGGCAACGGTGATCCTGAGCGTGGGCATGCTCTTCCTGCTCCACGGGGTGGCGGACCTGGCCGCGCGCATCCTCCTCGGGGTGGCCATCGCCCTTTTCCTCGGGGCGTTCTGGGTCGGGCGGCCCCCACGCGGGCGGGCGGCCTCCTAGCCCGGGATCCACTGCAGAACACACCGTCTCACGCCCCGGCCCCGCCGGGGTTATTCTTTTTCGGTCACTTCCCCCAGGGATCCCATGCGATTCATTGCTTCACTGGCGGCGGGCACGGTTGCCCTCCTGCTGTTCGCCCTCCCCCTCCAGGCCCAGATCGGGCCGCCCTCGACCGGCGGCGCCGCCGTGGCGGAGCACGCGGCGCTGATGCTGGGCCACAACAAGCGGGTGCTGCTCATCGGCGCGCACCCCGACGACGAGGACAACGACCTGGTCGCGTGGCTGGTGCGGGGCGAGGGGGCGGTGACTGCCTACCTCTCCCTCAACCGGGGGGAGGGCGGTCAGAACCTGATCGGGTCCGAGCTGGGCGAGGCGCTCGGCGTCCTGCGGACCGAGGAGATGCTCGGCGCGCGCCAGCTGGACGGGGCGCAGCAGTACTTCACCCGGGCCTATGACTTCGGGTACTCCAAGTCACTGGAGGACACCTGGGCGCAGTGGCCGAGGGATTCGGTCCTGAAGGATGTCG
>JAHECL010000188.1 GCA_024641745.1 Gemmatimonadota bacterium
GCCTGCGGCGCCGCGCTCGCGGCCAGGTTCCGCGGCAAGGGCGAGGTGGCCCTCACCCCCACCTGGCCGCTCGGCGCCCCGTGGTACGGCCAGTGGGCGCCCGACCTGGGACACCTCCAGCAGTTCAACGGCCGGCCCCTCATGATCACCGCCGGCGGCGAACTGCTGCTGCCTGGCCGGCCGCTGGATCAGGGCCGCCTCGAGGACGCGATCGTCCTGCATCCGTCCATGGCGTTCCGGGCAGTACTTGGACCCGCCCCTGACGGCCTGGCCCCTGTCGGGGCGATTCACGACCAGTACCGCCGCGAGGTTCTGCTCCTCGGCCAGGACCATTCCGACCTCCAATTCCGCCTGCGGATGCGCGCCACCAGCCTGCGATTGCGGAATCCGATCGCCGTTCTGCCCGGAGGGATGACCGGGACAATCGGCGATACCGTGGATGCCGAGGCCTCGTTCAACGCTGGCGTGTTCCAGCTCGCCTCCCGGAACGGGAAGGCCGTCAGGACCAGGCGGATTCCAGTGAGTGCCAGCTGGGGCTGGAGCCTCGTCCTCCCGTGGGACTACGCACTCGGGCCCGAAGTGCGCCTGTTGACCGGCCTGTGGGTGGCGGGGCTGCTCGGAATGCTGGCCTACTGGTCGTTCCTCGCCGGCGGACCGGCACTCGCCCTCGTCCCGGTCGCTGCTGGCGTCGTCCTGAGCGTGATTCCGTACCTGGCAGAGTTCCCCGCTGTCCATTGGAGCGAGTGGGTGGCCGCGGCGACCGGGATCGCGCTTGGTGTCTTCGGCGCGCGGTCGGCGCAGGGCACCGGTGAGGTGGCCGCCGCCCAGGCACCTGACGTCCACGGGCCTGAGAGCCGCACGGCCGGATGAATCGCCGCACGCTGCGCCTCCCCCTCCCCTTCCGCCAGCGCATCCTGGTGGTGCTGATCGCCCTCGGTGCGGTGCCGACCGCCATCGCCATTCTCGGCTGGGCGCTGACGATCCGCACCAACAACCCCGCCACCGCCGCCCGTGCCGCCGTGGAAGGAGTGGGGGTGTCGGGACGGGTCCTGGTGGAGACCGTGGACACCACACGGCTCCGCGCGAAGGAACGGCGAGCCTTCGCGGCGCATGCGCAGGCGCTCAACCAGGCGCTGGCCCGCACCCAGGCGGCGGAGGCATATGGCCGCTACTACTACGCCGGCCTGGCCGCACTGCTGCTCGGCCTGGGCGCCTTCTATGTCTATCTGGCGATCCGGCTGGGCGGACACCTCTCACGGCAACTGAGCCGTCCGATCGACGAGCTGATCGGCTGGACCGGGCACATCGCGCGGCATGAGCCGATCCCGGATGAGCCCCTGCTCCGCGGTGCGCCGGAATTCGAGGCGCTGCGCTCGGCGCTCCGCGCCATGGCCGGTGAGCTGGAGGCGGGGCGCGCCCGGGAGCTGGAGACCGAGCGGATCCGCGCCTTCGGTGAGGTGGCGCGCCGGGTGGCGCACGAAATGAAGAACCCGCTCACCCCGATCGGCTTCGCGGTCAAGGCCCTCGCCAGGACCGCACGACCGGAGCAGGCCGAGGCGATCGAGGTGCTGGCCGCCGAGTCGAACCGGCTGGAGCGGCTGGCGAAGGAGTTTGCCGAGCTGGGACGGCTGCCGGAAGGCCCCGCCGCCGAGGTGGACCTCGAGGAACTGCTCCAGGAACTGCGCCGCGTCGCGATTCCCGCGTCGGTGGAATCCACCCTCAATGTGCACCCCGCCACCCCGCGCATCCTGGGGCACTACGACCCGCTGCGGCGCGCGTTCAGCAACCTGATCCGGAACGCCGTGGAGGCGATGGGCGGCAGCGGCACCCTGGACATCCGGATCGCGCCGGGCGCCGGCGGGGTGATCGTGGCGATCGCCGACCACGGACCAGGCGTTGCCGATGAGATGAGGAGCCAGGTGTTCGAGCCCTACTGGACCACGAAGGACGAGGGCACCGGCCTCGGCCTGGCGCTGGTGCGCCAGACGGCGGTCGCACATGGCGGGTCGGTCGAGGTCAGGGAGACGCCGGGAGGCGGAGCGACATTCGCGGTGCTCCTGGCAAGCCAATCCCCCGCTTCACAGGGTGAGGCGGGGGACCGGGGTGCTGCGCTCGATCGCTAGCCGCTGAACCGCTACGGCACCACGAAGCTGAAGGCGGCGAGGGCCACGCCGCGGCTGTTCTCCATCCGGACCGTCCCGGTAATGACCGTGCCGGAGGGCGGGACCGGAGAGATGTCGAGCCTCGCGAAGATGGTGCTCTCGGTGATGGTCGTCGCGAAGGCCTGGAAGATGCCGGCGAGCCGATCCGGCGTCGCGGCACCGGCGTAGAGCCCACCGGTCTGGTTGGCGATCAGCTGGAGGTCCGCCACCGCCACCGGATCGCTGTTCGTGCTGCGATCAGACCCCGGACCGACGCCGACGGTATAGACCCGGGTCCCCGTGGCGAGGGCCGCGTTGAAGAGCGAATCGCGCGTGAGCGTGTCTGTCGCGAGACCATCGGTCAGCAGGAGGAGGGCGCGGCGCTCGCCGGCTGGGCTCGTCGTCGTGTCCATCCACCGGACGATGGAACCGTTGGTGTAGTAGAGCGGGGTGAAATTGCCCTCAGGCGGCAGCATCTGCGCTATCCCCGCCTGGAAGGTGGCCAGCGAGGAGGTCCACCCCTGCAGCACCCGGACCCGCGTCCAGCCGGGCGTCACGATTGAATCGGCCGGTGCAAACTCGAAAAGGGAGACCCGGCTGGCTGCATTCTCGGTCAGGATCGTCTGCGCGAACAGCTGCGCGGCGTCCTTGCGCTTGTAGTTGGGATCGCTGTCCTTCATCGACTTCGACCCGTCGAGACTGACCGCCGCGGCAAAGGGCCGGAGATCGGGAATCTCGAGCGTCTGTGAAACGAGGGACGCAGTGTAGCCTCCCGAGAGCGAAACCGTCGTGGTCCACTCCTCGTTCACCAGGGAGGTCCCGCCTGGCGTGCTCGGAATGAGTTCGAGGGTGAACTCACCGAGGTTCTGCAACCCGGCGGTATCGTACCGGACGCCAACCGCGAGTCCGAGCGCGCCCGGGTTGCTGGGGTCGGAAGGGGTCGTTGTCCCGCTGTCCGTGCTGCATGCGACGGGGGCAAATACCACAAGTCCGAGCAGGCACAGACGGCGCAAGTTCGCTCCGGTCATCATCTTCTCCAGTGCTTAAATCATTGACCGCAAATGGTTTGCGGGAGAGCGGCACCCAGGGGGCGGGCCACCGCTTCAAGACTGAGACGAGCACTTTCCGTGCCCATGCGACAAGACGATCTACACCAATGGGTACCCCGCGGGTCCGCTTTCG
>JAHECL010000189.1 GCA_024641745.1 Gemmatimonadota bacterium
GCGGGTTCAAGGTGGGGGACTTCATCCAGGCGGGCACCACCGAGGGCACGGTGGTGGAATTGGGTTTGCTCTCCACCCGGATCAAGAATGTCGCCAACGAGTTCATCCTGGTGCCCAACAGCACCATGGTGAACGGGTCGATCGTGGACTACAGCGCCGCGGGTCGCGAGGGCCGGTCCCTGTTCGTGCGGGCATCGGTCACCATCGGGTACGACACGCCGTGGCAGCGGATCCACGAGCTGCTGCTCGCCTCGGGTGCCAAGCTGGAGGGTGCGTTGCGTGCGCCGGAGCCGTTCGTGCTGCAGCGGGCGCTGAACGACTTCTACGTGCATTACGAGGTATTCGTGCCGATCGACTCCGAGGAGGCAGTGAACCTCCCGCGCCTCCGGAGCAGCCTCCACTCGCTCATCCAGGACACCTTCTGGGAGGCGGGGCAGGAGATCACGTCGCCGCACTTCTACGCGCTCCGCGATGGCAATACCGTCACCATCCCGCCGGAATTCCGGCCCAAGGACCCGGCGCCTTCCTTCCGCGTGGCGGTCGATCCGAAGTAGCCGGGCACGAACGGCAGGTTGACGGGGCGTCCCTCTCGAGGGGCGCCCCGTTCGTTTGTGCCCGGAGGCCGGATGTCGAGCCGCGGAATCCGGGACGCCGGCGGCGCTGTCGTGATGACGGCCCGGCGTCCCCGCGGTGGTAGCGTGCCCCATGACTGCACGCCGCTTCATCCCAAGCCGTGAATGGGAAGACGCCCGCCAGATCCGTGGGCTGGCCGGCGAACACGCCGCCATGGCCTACCTGACTTCCTGCGGCTGGTCGGTCGAGGCCCACCGCTTCAAGCTGGGCCGGCACGACCTCGACCTGGTGGTCCGCCGCCGGTCCCTGGTGGCGTTCGTGGAGGTGAAGACCCGCCGGTCCACGGTCTTCGGGCTGGCGGCGGAGGCGGTCGGCTGGAGGAAGCAGCGCATCCTGGGTCGGGTCGCGGAGCTCTGGCTTCTGCGACACGGCCGTCCCGGGGACACCTATCGTTTTGACCTGGTGTCAGTTACGGATGCCGGGAATGGGAGGATGGAGGTGGAACACACGCCCGATGCATGGAGGCTGGAGCGACGATAACGCAAACATATGAAAAAGTGACTCAAAATCATCCACTTTTTGCCTATTGCTTCGGCGCCTGTTCGGTTGTATTGTTGTCCGTGAATCAGTGAAGCAAAATCATCCATTTCAGTATCGGGAGAGCAATCCAGATGGCCAACGAAGACAAGAAGCAGGAGAAGCTCGAGGGTGAACGGCGCAAGGCACTCAACCTGGCCATCTCCCAGATCGAGAAGCAGCTGGGGAAGGGGTCCATCATGCGCATGGGATCGGAGACCCCGCGGGTGAAGATCGCCGCCATCCCGACCGGTGCCATCAACCTCGACGCCGCGACCGGGGTCGGCGGGATTCCCCGCGGCCGGATCACCGAGATCTACGGCCCGGAGTCGTCCGGCAAGACGACGCTCTGTCTCCACGTGGCGGCCAATGTCCAGAAGGGCGGCGGCGTGGCCGCCTACGTGGACGCCGAGCATGCGCTGGACGTGGAGTACGCCCGGAAGCTGGGCGTGGACATCGACAATCTCCTGGTCTCCCAGCCCGACACCGGGGAGCAGGCGCTGGAAATCGTCGAGATCCTGGTGCGGTCGGGGGCGGTGGACCTCATCATCATCGACTCGGTGGCGGCGCTGGTCCCCAAGGCCGAAATCGAGGGCGAAATGGGTGACAGCCACGTCGGCCTCCAGGCCCGGCTCATGAGCCAGGCGCTCCGGAAGCTGGCCGGCGCCATCAACCGCTCGAGCTGTTCGGTGGTCTTCATCAACCAGCTCCGCGAGAAGATCGGCGTCATGTTCGGCAACCCCGAGACCACGACCGGCGGCAAGGCGCTGAAGTTCTACGCCTCCCTCCGGCTCGACATCCGGCGCATCGGGCCGGTCAAGGAGCGGGAAGCGGTCATCGGCAACCATGTGCGGGTCAAGGTGGTCAAGAACAAGGTGGCCCCGCCGTTCAAGCAGGCCGAATTCGACATCATGTTCGACGAGGGCATCAGCCACACCTCGCTCCTGGTCGACATCGCGTCCGAGGCCAACATCATCCAGAAGTCGGGTGCCTGGTACTCCTACGGCGACCAGCGGATCGGGCAGGGCCGGGAAAACGCCAAGCTCTTCCTCCGTGACAACGAGGCGCTGATGCTCGAGGTGGAAGCGAAGGTCAAGGATCTCCTCGGGCTCGGCGCGGGTGGCGTCACGGTCGAGGCCGAGGCCGAGGTGGTCGGGGCGGAAGAGGGCGATGATGACTGACCGCGCGCCGCGGATGGTCACGGCGATCGAGCCGGATCCGCGGAGGCCGGAGGTCATGCGGGTGCATGTGGATGGCCGTCCCTATTGTGCGGTTCCCGCCGCCGCCCTGGCTCTGGCGGCGGTGGGGACCGGGACGGAGCTGACCCCCGAGCGGCTCGACCTGCTCGGGGGGCTGGCGGACGAGGAGGGGGCCTTCCGGACCCTCCTCCGCGCCCTCGAGCGCCGCGCCTACGCCCGGGTCGATCTGGGCCGGCGCCTGGCTCGGAAGGGTCACCGCGCCGAAGCGGTGGAGGCGGCCCTTGACCGGGCCGCCGGGCTCGGTCTCCTCGACGATGCCGCCTTCGCCCGGAACTTCGTGGAGACCAGGGCCGCCCGAGGCCGCGGTCCGGCCCGGGTGGCCCGTGACCTCATGGCGATGGGGGTCGAGCGGCGGCATATCGACATCGCCATCGCCGCGCACTGGCCCCCCGACGTCGATCGCTCGGCGATGCCCAGGGCGCTGGCCGCCAAGCGGGCCAGGCAGCTCGGGGGGATTCCGCGGGAGGCCAAGCGCCGCCGCCTGGTCGCCTACCTGGCCCGGCGGGGGTTCAGTGGGGCGGACGTGCGGGAGGCGGTCCAGGAGGCGCTGGCCATTTCCTCCTGATGGTCCCGGGGAAGTCGGCTTATATTTCCCCGATGCAAGCCTCCGAGATCCGCCGCCGCTTCATCCAGTATTTCGAGGGCCAGGGCCACCGACCGGTGCCCTCGTCCTCGCTCCTCCCCGCCGACGACCCGACCCTGCTGTTCACCAACGCCGGCATGAACCAGTTCAAGCGGACCTTCCTCGGAGTCGAGCCGCGCGACTACGCGCGCGCGGTCACCTGCCAGAAGGTCGTGCGCGCCGGCGGCAAGCACAACGACCTCGAACAGGTCGGCCACACCAAGCGCCACCACACCTTCTTCGAGATGCTGGGCAACTTCTCGTTCGGCGACTACTTCAAGCGCGACGCGA
>JAHECL010000074.1 GCA_024641745.1 Gemmatimonadota bacterium
CAAAGACGTTCGGGTCGAGGATGATGTCCTCGGGCGGGAAGCCCGCCTTCGTGGTGAGCAGGTCGTAGGCCCGCCGGGCGATGGCGACCTTCCGCTCCACGGTGTCGGCCTGTCCCTGCTCGTCGAACGCCATCACCACCACCGCCGCGCCGTAGCGCCGGACCAGCCGCGCCTGCTGGAGGAACGACGCCTCCCCCTCCTTGAGCGAGATGCTGTTCACGACGCTCTTGCCCTGCACGCACTTGAGCCCCGCCTCCAGCACGTCCCAGCGGGAGGAGTCGATCATCACCGGGACCCTGGCAATGCCCGGTTCGACCGCGGCGAGGCGAAGGAAGCGGGTCATCGCCGCCACGGCGTCGAGCATCCCCTCGTCCATGTTCACGTCGATCAGCTGGGCGCCGTTGTCCACCTGCTGCCGGGCCACCTCGAGCGCCGCCTCGTACTGGCCGTCGAGGATCAGTTTCGCGAAGCGCCGGGAGCCGGTCACGTTGGTCCGTTCGCCGACGTTCACGAAGTTGGTGTCCGGGCCGATGGTGAGCGGCTCGAGGCCGCTCAGCCGGAGACGGGGCTCGATCGTGGGCGGGCGTCGCGGCGCCAGGCCGCGCACCGCCGCCGTCACGGCGCGGATATGCTCCGGCGTCGTCCCGCAGCAGCCCCCCACGATGTTGACCAGCCCCTGCTCCGCGAATTCCCGGACCACGCCGGCCAGTTCCGCCGGCGATTCGTCATACCCGCCAAAGGCGTTCGGCAGGCCGGCATTGGGGTACACGCTGATCCGCACCGGGGCGACACGGGCCAGCTCTCCCAGGTGCCCCCGCAGCGCCCTGGCGCCGAGGGCGCAATTCAGGCCGACGGCGAGGGGGCGCGCGTGGGAGACCGCCAGCCAGAAGGCCTCGACGGTCTGGCCGGAGAGCGTCCGGCCGCTCTGATCCACGACGGTGCCGGAAATGATGACCGGCAACCGGGCGCCCCACCGCTCGAAGCACTCCTCGATGGCAAAGATGGCCGCCTTCGCGTTCAGCGTGTCGAAGATCGTCTCCACCAGCAGCAGGTCCGCGCCCCCTTCGACCAGCCCCTCCACCGCCTCGCGGTAGGCCTCGGCCAGGGTGTCGAAATCCACGTTGCGATGGCCGGGATCGTTGACGTCCGGGCTGAGGGACGCGGTCCGGTTGGTGGGGCCGACGGCCCCGGCCACATACCGGAAGTGCCCCGGCTCCCGCGCCTCCGCCCGGTCGGCGGCGGCGCGCGCCACCTCGGCGGCGGCGCGGTTCAGCTCCCGGGCCAGGGGGGCCAGGGCGTAGTCCGACAGGGCGACGGAGGTGGCGTTGAAGGAGTTGGTCTCGATCAGGTCGGCGCCGGCGGCCAGGTAGGCGTCGTGGATGCCGCCGATGATGTCCGGCCGGGTCAGGCAGAGGAGGTCGTTGCAGCCGCGGAGGTCGCTGGCGTGGGCCGCGAAGCGGTCTCCCCGGAAGTCGGCCTCGGAGAGGTCGTGGCGCTGGATCATGGTACCCATGGCACCGTCGAGCACCAGGATCCGCTCGGCGAGCAGGCGCTCGAGTGCGGCCAGTCGACGGGCGCGGGCAGGAAAGGCAGGACCAGGCAAGGACATCACTCGAGGCTCCAACAACGACGCCCGGAACCAAAACGGCTCCAGGCGAGCGTTTTAGCAGGTTGTTTAACGTGGCCGCAATATGCGCAAATCACCACGACGCGAATGGTCCGACACCCGAAGTGTACTCAGCGACTCCCTGATGGCAAGAGGGAATCACGGCGCGGGAAGCCCGAGGGCCGCCGCGGCCGCGGCGGGATCCACCCCGGAGACGTGGACGGTCTTCTGGCGCGCGCCATGGCCGGCGGTGATCTCCACGGCACGGGGCGCCACGCCGAGCACCTCCGACAGGAACCGGACCAGCGCCTCGTTGGCGGCGCCGTCGACCGGCGGGGCGGAGAGCCGGATGCGCAGCCGGTCGCCGTGGAGGCCGGCCACCTCCGAGGTCGCCGCACGCGGCTGGATCCGGAGGCGGAGGCGGATGCCGCCTGCCACGCGGTCCAGCGGATTCATCGGAGGAGCGTGAGGAGCATCGACTGCAGGACGATCAGGACCAGCCAGGCGACGAGCGGGCTGAGGTCGATCATGCCCATCGGCGGCAAGATCCGGCGGATCGGCGCCACCAGCCACTCGGTCAGCAGGATGACCGGACGGAACCACGGGCGATAGGCACCGATCCCGAACCAGGAGGCGACGACCCGGACGATCAGGGCGACGATGAGGATGCCGAACACGGCGTTGACGAGAAACGCGGCGAGACCCCCGGGTCCGCCGGCCGCCGCCATCTGGACCCGGGCGATGAAGCCGACCAGCCAGTCGGCGAGGGTGATGAGGAGGAGGCCGCCGAGCACGGCGAAGCCGAAGAGCCAGACCGGCGCGTCCTGGGGATTCCGGCCGGCCATCGTGATGCGGCGCTCGATGGGCCGGAGGATGGGGTCGGCGGCGCGTCGGACCGCCCGGGGCCACGGCCCGAACGGCGCCATGTGGCCGCTGCGGACCAGCCAGTACGTCAGGGCGATGACCGAGGTCAGGAACAGCGCCAGGACGCTCACCCAGCGGGCCGCCTGGCCGATCAGGTCCATGGCGCGGTCACCGTCCCGACGCCCGCTGCACCTGGTACGGCGCGCTGCGCCCCGTCGAATCGGTGCAGGTCACGGTGAAGCGCCCGTCGTTCAGCGCCGATTCCTCGAGCAGGTCGGTGGTGCCCCGGCAGCTGGTCAGGAGTCGATCGAGCGGGCGGCGGAACATCGAGAACGCCATCGGCGGGGAGGCCTGCGTGTCGATCCGGCGGGCGAGTTGGGGGGTCAGGCTGTCGATCCCGGCGAGCCGGAGTGTGCGGGGGTACTTCCGCTGGTTGGCGGCGGCATAGGATGCCAGCCGGTCGACGAGGTCGAAGACGTCGCGGCCGAGCAGCGTGGCTTCCTCCTGCGCGACCTCCCCGGCCGGCGGCGGGGGGAGAGCCGCCGTCTCGCCGCCGTCCGGCGGACGGTCGCCGCCGCAGCCGCCCGCCCCCACGACGCAGGCGAGCGCCGTGACCAGGGCGGTGGCGGCCCGCCTACTCCATCGCGAATTCACGATTGAACACCACCTCGAACGAGAAAGTCTTGGCCCGGCTCCGCGTCTCGATCAGGTCGGCGATGCGGCGGAGCCGGTCGGGGACGGCCATGATCCGCTCCTGGGCCTTGCGTCCCATTTCGTTCAACCCCTCGAGCTTTTCGATCTTCCAGAAGGCGATCTGTTCCTGCACGATCTTCAGGTAATCGCGCGGCCCGTAGATGCCCGAGCGGCGGATGACCTCGGCGAAGTCGCGGAATCCGGGGATCGTCAGCCCCGGCATGTCGATGCCCGGGAGGATGTGCGACGCCGACTCCAGGCCGCGGTTCGGGTCGCGCTTGAGGACCTCGCCGAAGACGGCCCGGTAGAAAGTGAAATGCCGCGCCTCCTCCTGGGCCACCTTCTCGAGCACCTCACCGAGCAGCGGGTCGTACTCGGCGACGACCTTCCCGGTCTCGGCGTGCGACCGCTGGGTGGCCCGCTCCTGGACCGAGGTGTAGACGAAGACCCGGTAGGGGTCCTTGTCCCAGTCGGGATTGAACCCGGCCCGCATGTATTCAAACTGAATTTCTTCCAGCTTCCGCTGGTCGAGGAGGCCGGTGTCCCGCACGTAGTCGTGGAGGATCTGGCCGTGCCGATCCTCCTCGGCCGTCCAGAGGTTGAGCCAGTCGCGCCAGTGGCTGTCCTCGCCGGCGTGCGCCGCGAAGACCCGGTGGAAGTGCGGGAGCCCTTCCTCCGTCAGGAGGTTGAGCGCCACCGCGGCGCGGGCCGGCACCGGAATGCCTTCCGCCCGCTTGGTGGCGCGCTTCCGGTGGTCCGCGATCGATTCATCGGGACCGGGGCCGATCAGGTCGTGGGGAAACCAGAGCGGGCGCTTCGCTTCGTGCGTGGCCATCAGGTCACGCACGGTGGCCTCGAAATCCCTCAACACCTCGAATTTCTCGATGAGGTCGCGAGCGGTGTCACGCAGCGTCATCTTGCTCCTCCGGGCACCCGGTCCAGAACGAGAGAGAGTCGCCGCGGTCCCGCCGCGCCGACTCTCCAAGGTAACGTCCCGGGCTCAGCCCCGTACAGGGTTGCTCAGGCGGGGGCCAGCGACTTCTCCATCAGGTACCAGGTGCGGCCGCCGATATATCCGGACCGGACCAGCACGCGCTGCCAGCCGATCGCCGCGAGGAGCGCCTCGGAGCGGAGGTCGTCGGTCCAGAACTCGATGAGATGGGCACCATAGCCGGCGGCACGCTCCTCGAAGGCGCCCAGCAGGCGGTGGGCGTGGCCCTGGCGCCGCTCCGCGGGAGTCACCGCGACTTCCACCAGGTGGGCGACGCCACCCTGCAGGGTGTACCGCAGGCCGCCCACCCAATCGCCGATATCGCTGGTGAGCACCAGGTAGCGGTCCTCGACGCGGCTCGAAGTGCCCTCCGCCTCGTCTTCCTCCGTCAGGAGGTCGGAAAACCAGGCGGCGAACTCCTCGTCCTGTTCCATTTCGCGGATCGTGATTTCGCTCATCGGTCCGGAATCTCCGGTGTCGAGTCAGGCGGAAACGTGGTTCCACCAGTGATGCCAAGCAACTTGGGTGCCAGCGGGGCACCTCCCCGACCCTGTCACCCGGGGAAAGGCCCTCTCGTCATTCATCTTACAGCCGTCGGGGGCCCGGTGTTCCCGGCCCCGGCGTCCCCCAGGGTGGACGGCTTGCTGCGTGGGATCCGGGTCAGGTCAGCCCGATTGCAATGGCGACGGCGAGCGCCGCGGTGGACAGCAGCGCCAGGAGGCCCGTGATCGGCAGGGCGAATCGCCACCACTCGTCCAGCCGAATCCCCACGGCGGCCACCATCGCGAGGAGGGCGCCGTTGGTCGGGTTGATGAGCTCGGCCAGTCCGACGCCGAACTGGTAGGCGAGGACCGTGACCTGTCGGGAGAGGCCGAGGAGGTCGGAGAGCGGGACGAGCAGCGGCATCGTGAGGACCGCCTGGCCGCTGGTGCTCGGCACCGGGATGTGCAGCAGCCCGTGCGCCACCATCATCCCGAACGCGGTCAGGGTGACGGGGAGGTCGGCGACCGGGGCGAAGAGGGCGCGCACCACCGTGTCCACGATCTGTCCCTGGTCCATCACGACGTAGATCGCGCGGGCGAATCCGATCAGGAGGGCGGCGTAGGCCATCGACTTGAATCCGTCGACGAAGGCGTCGGCGGTGCCCTCGAGCCCGAGCCGGCCGATCAGCCCCACCACGATGCCCATCGCGAAGAAGAGGGCGGACATCTGGTCGAAATCCCAGTCCCAGCGCAGGACGCCCACGATGAACAGGGCGAAGCTCCCGACCACGAGGACGAGGATCGCGCGCATCCGCCATCCCGCCGAGCCGGCGCCCGCTTCCCGCGCGACGGGCGCTTCGCGGGCGGTCCGGGTGCGCGCCGCGTACCGCATTGTGTACCAGGTGTAGATCGCGAGCGCGGGGACGAGGACGACGATGCGGAACGCCGATCCGGAGAGGAGGGGCAGGCCCGCCACCTTTTGCGCGATGCCCACCATGAACGGATCGATGGGGCTGAAGGTGGCGCCGATGATGGCGGCGCCGATGCTCATCGCGACGGCCGTGACCCGATTGAAGCCGAGGCGGCTGACCAGCAGCACCAGGATCGGCGCAAAGGCGATCAGCTCCTCCTGCATCTGGATCAGGATGCCGCCGACGGCGAACACGAGGCACGCGACGGGGATGACGAGCTGATCGTGGCCGTGCAGTCGCTCGACCAGCCCGTCGAGGAGGGCGCCGAACACCCCGGTCCGTTCCACCACCGTCCAGGCGGCGCCGACGAGAAAGACCAGGAAGATGACCGACGCGGCGTCCGACATTCCCTTGGGGATGTCGACCAGGGCCTCGGTGAGGGACACGGGAGAGGCCGGGACCGCCTGATAGGTGCCTGGCACCACGACCTGCCGGCCGGTGGTCGTGTCTTCCTGCCGGGAGTAGGCGCCGGCGGGAATCACCCAGGTCAGCGCCGCCGCCGCCAGCACGAACCCCACGAGGAGGACGAGGGGGTGCGGGACGCGGAGGCGTGGCATGGTCAGAGCGTTCGGCAGGTCTTGGACACCGGCACCGCCCGGCCGCAGGCGATCGATTCATTCATGCCGGAGATGATCGGTCCGCAGGCGGTGGTCTGCGCCTGCTGGGTCGCCTCGCCCTCGGTGGCGCCGGAGGCGGTCGCCGTGTTGCTGCGTCCGTTGTATTCGATCGTCACGGTGCATTCCACGTTCTGGCTGTTGAGGGTGGAATACAGGAGCATGACGCCGAAGGCGACGGCGACGGCGATCGTGATCAGGGTGCTGCGTTTCATGGAACTCTCCGGGAGGTCAGGTCGAGTTGCCGTTCAACCGGCGGCGATCGCGCCGAACAGGGTGGGGATGTGCCCGAGCAGCCAGATGATGCCGGCGGCGACCAGCGCCTTGCTCATCGGCACCTTCCCCACCACGCGGATGCCGACGGCCAGCAGGAAGGTGATCCACAGCGTGAAGAGGTCGAGCCGAACCAGTGTCCCCACGATCAGGGTCGACGCGGTGTCGGGATCGAAGGCGCGGGCCGGCCCGATGGAGACCGACGTGCCGCCCGAGACCTGCTCCTCCGGCAGCAGCAGCGCCTGCGCCCCGGTGACGAGAAAGGCGAGGACCTTGGGGTAATAGCTGTACGTGGCGATCATCATTGCCGCGCCGAGCGACATCGCGGCACCGACCATCTTCCCGGCGAGCCAGGTCGTCAACCCGAGCAAGAGGACGATGACCGGGATGGCAATGGTCGCAAAGATCGGCGTCATCTTGGCGGCCATGGACAGCTGCTGGGCCATCATCTCTTCGGTGAACTGCGGGTTCTTGGCCATCGCCTTGGTCGCCGAACGAATGGTATCTGCCTCGATGATCGGCTGCATGGCGTCCTTCAGGCCGAACCAGAGCAGCGCGATGATGACCGTGAGCACAATCAGCGGAACGAGGAACCCGGCGTCCTTCCGCCGCTCAAAGACGGCAGACGGCTTGATGAAGATCTCGAGGAAGTCTTCCCAGAGGGCGGCGCGTTCGGGGGCCGGCGCGGCAGGTGCGGTCATGGGATTCTCCGGTTCAGGAGGCGGTCTCGGCGCGGAGCCAGTCCAGGTACTCGTCACTGGCCAGCGCGATGGCGGTCGCCACGATCTCGGGGTTCCGATAGCTGTGCAGCGTCCGGATGAGGGCGTCGAGTGCGGCGAAGTGACGGCGAACGGTCTTCAGGACGCAGAGCCACTCGTCTCCCTCCGCCACCGTTCCCTCCCAGTGATACGTCGATCGGACCGGGCCACTGACCTGTCCGCATGCGGCCAGCCGCCGTTCGACTGCCGCCCGGGTGATGCGGTCCGCCTCCTCGCGGGAGGCGGCGGCCACCGTCACCTGGACGCAGTCCCCGGTCATGACGCCGGGACGCCCGCCGGGAGGTTGGGCGTTTCGCCGCCGCGCCGGCCGTCGGCAATCGGATCGACCGCCGTCCGCCAGCCGCTCTTGAACTGGATGGTGAGCCGGTGGCCGAGGCTGTCGGCCGTCACGTTCACCACGTCCGGCATGGTCCGGGCGTACGCCATCCCGGCGGTGGCCTGCGCGCCGAAGTCGGCGGGCGTGTCGCCCTGATAGGCGGCCCCGAATTCCCGGGCGATCGCCACCGCCTGCGCCTGCTCCGCCCCGTAGCGGGCGAACTGGTCCGGGGGAATCAGCCCCTTCTGGGAGACGACCGGCGAATAGCCGTCGTAGCTCGGGCAGCCGGTGAGGGCCAGGGCAAGGATCGGCAGGGCGAGAAGGCGTCGCATGCGGGCATTCCTGAAGAGTGTGTCACGCTGTGGTCATCGCTCCGAAGTATCTTAGATAATGCCCAATGCGCCAAGTCCCAAGGGGGAAGGCCGCCGCCTCCTCATCCCGCTGGTCGGTCTCGTGCTCTCCATCGGGACGGCCGTCCCGGCCTCCGCCCAGGAGGCCGATCCACCGCACCAGATCCAGTGGTACGAGCCGGTCATCGTGGCGGCCGGGGTCTCGGTGTTCCTCCTGGTCGACAACCCCGTCCGGACCTATATGCTTGACAACCAGACCACCGAGAAGGACGATGCGGCGAGTCTGTTCAAGAAGGTCGGCGAGCCGGAGGTGTGGGCGCTGGTCCCCGCGGTGATGGTGGGGACGGGGCTCATCGTCAGGAAGCCCGGGTTGACCCGCAGCGGGCTGCGGGCCGTCACGTCGGCGGCGCTGGCGGGTGGCATCACGACCGTGCTCAAGTGGGTGTTCGGCCGGGAGCGACCCAACGATCCGGGGTCGACGGTGACGAGCTTCGAGCCGTTCAACTTCGAGTTTGCGTCCAGCGACGCCTCGTTTCCCTCAGGGCACACCTCCAGCGCGTTCGGGTTCGCCGCCAGCCTCGCCGACGACGTGCACCCGCTCTGGGCCAAGATCGGGCTCTACACGCTCGCCACCGGCACCGCCTGGTCGCGGGTGTACAACAATGACCACTGGACCAGCGACGTCATCGCGGGTGCCGTGGTCGGGATCACGTCGGCGAAGCTCGTGAACGGCACGTGGCGCGTCTGGGGGATTCGCACACCCGCCGTCTTCACCGACGGGCATCAGGTGACGGTGAGCTGGCACGGCACGTTCTAGGAGATGGCGTCATGCTGAAGGTCCGCATCCTCCCGCCGCTCGCGGCGCTGCTCTTGCTCTGCCCGGCGACCGGTGCGTCCCAGGCCCCCGCGGTCGAGGGAGCGCTCGTCGTCTTCAACGCCGGCAGCCTCGGGCTGCCCTTCCGCAACCTGTTGAAGGCATTCAAGCAGGCCAACCCCGGCGTCCGCACGGCGCAGGAGTCGTCCGGCAGCCTGGAGGCGGCCCGCAAGCTCACCGAACTCGGCAAGGTCCCCGACGTGCTCGGCGTCGCCGACTACGCCATCATCCCCAAGCTGCTGATCCCGTCGCACGCCGACTGGTACGCCACCTTCGCGTCAAACGCGCTGGTGCTGGCGTACCGTGACGAGTCCCAGGGGGCGTACGACATCAACACCCAGAACTGGTATCGCGTCCTGCTCCGGTCCGGGATCCGGACCGGACGATCGGATCCCGCCCTCGACCCGGCCGGGTACCGGACGCTGATGGCCTGGCAGCTGGCGGAGTGGTACTACGCGCAGCCGCAGCTGGCGCGGCAGCTCAAGGCGGCGAGCCCTCCGCGGTACATGCGGCCCAAGGAGGCCGACCTCACCGCGCTGCTCCAGCTCGGGGAGCTCGACTACATCTGGACCTACCGGTCGATCGCCAGGACCAGCGGGTTTCGCTGGGTGGACCTTCCCGCTGAAATCAACCTCAGCGACCCCGCCCGCGCCGCCACGTATGCGGGGGCGCGGGTGGTCCTGCCCGGCGCCACGAAGGCCGCGGGAGACAGCATCGAGTTCCGGGGCGAGCCGATCGTCTACGCCCTCACCATCCCCCGCGGGGCGGCCCATCCGGCCGTGGCGGAGGCGTTCGTGCAGTTCGTCTTCTCGCCGGAAGGACAGCGCATTCTCGCCGAGGCGGGATTGCAGCCGGCGGCGCCCCCGGTGCTCGGCGGACCGGGTCAGCCGCCGTTATCTTTGCGGGGACTATTTCCTTCAGAGTGAGCCTGCCATGAGCGCCTATCGGACCCCCGCCCCTCGCAACGAACCCGTCCTCAACTACGCCCCCGGCTCGCCGGAGCGAGCCGCCCTCAAGGCGGCACTCGAGCGCCTGTCGGCGGAGACCCTCGATATTCCCGTGGTCATCGGCGGCAAGGAATTCCGCACCGGCCGGACCATCGACGTGGTGGCTCCGCATGACCATGCCCGGGTCCTGGCCAAGGCGCACCTGGCCGACCCGGCGCTGATCGCCAAGGCGATTGACTCGGCCACGGCAGCCCAGCGTGACTGGGCCGCGATGCCGTTCGCCGACCGGGCCGCCGTCTTCCTGAAGGCGGCCGACCTGCTGGCCGGGCCGTGGCGCCAGGTGGTGAACGCGGCGACGATGCTGGGGCAGAGCAAGACGGCGTACCAGGCGGAAATCGACAGTGCCTGTGAGCTGATCGATTTCCTCCGGTTCAACGTGCACTTCGCCGAGCGGCTCTACGAGGAGCAGCCGATCTCCTCGCCGGGGATCTGGAACCGGATGGACCACCGGCCGCTGGAGGGGTTCATCTACGCCATCACGCCGTTCAACTTCACGGCGATCGGCGGCAACCTGCCCACCACGCCCGCCATCCTGGGCAACGTGGCCATCTGGAAGCCGGCCTCCTCGGCGATCCTGAGCAACTGGTACGTCTTCAAGCTGCTCGAGGCCGCCGGCCTGCCGCCCGGCGTCATCAACTTCCTGCCGGGCAGCGCCGCGCAGGTCTCGGACCTGCTGCTCGCCGACCGGCGACTGGCGGGCATCCACTTCACCGGGTCGACCGAAGTGTTCCAGTCCCTCTGGCGGACGGTGGGCCAGAACCTGCCGACCTACGCGACCTATCCCCGCCTCGTCGGCGAGACCGGCGGCAAGGATTTCATCGTCGCGCACCAGAGCGCCGATGCCGACGCACTGGCGGTGGCCATGGTCCGCGGCGCCTTCGAGTACCAGGGGCAGAAATGCAGCGCGGCGTCCCGCGCCTACGTCCCGGACAATCTCTGGCCGACGGTGCGTGAGCGGGTGACGGCGATGATGGCCGACATCCGGATGGGCGACGTGGCGGACTTCCGGAATTTCGTGGGGGCGGTGATTGACCGGAAGGCGTTCGACAAGATCTCGGAGTACATCACGACGGCCCGGCAGGCGAAGGGGGTCGAGCTGGTGGCGGGGGGCAAGGCCGACGACGCGGTGGGATACTTCATCGAGCCGACGCTGCTCCGTGCCGAGGACCCGCGCTACCGGACCATGTGCGAGGAGATCTTCGGCCCCGTGCTGAGCCTGCACGTCTATCCGGCGGCCAAGTGGGAGGAGACGCTGGCGCTGGTGGACGATACCAGTCCGTACGCGCTGACCGGCGCGGTGTTTGCGCAGGACCGGCAGGTACTTGCCGCCGCCTCCGACACGCTCCGGAATGCCGCGGGGAACTTCTACCTGAACGACAAGCCGACCGGCGCCGTGGTGGGGCAGCAGCCCTTCGGTGGCGCGCGCGCCAGCGGGACCAACGACAAGGCGGGTTCGATCCTGAACCTGATGCGCTGGATCTCGCCGCGGAGCATCAAGGAGACGTTCGATCCGCCCACCAGGTACCGCTACCCCTTCATGGACGCTGAGTAGCGTACACCACGCCGCCCTTCATCACCCAGCTGACCCGCTCGAGCGCGCTGATATCGGCGAGCGGGTCGTCCGACACCGCCACGAGATCCGCCCAGCGTCCCGGCGCGACCGCACCGAGGTTGTCTGACTGGCCGAGGAGGTCGGCCGCCACGGTGGTGGCGGACTGGATGACCTGCATCGGGGTCATGCCGTATCGCACCATGTAGGACATTTCCTGGGCCTGGTGCTCGGTCCAGGCATATCCGCCGGCGTCGGTGCCGTAGGCGATCCGCACGCCCCGCTGCACCGCCTGTCCGAAGGCGACCCGCTCGAGATCCACCAGCTTCGGCCAGATTCCTCCCCGCCCGTCCGACACGTAGGCGACCACGAAGATCGTGGGACACCAGTACACCTGTTGCCTGACCATCCGGTCCATGAGGTCGGGGGTCAGGCCGGTGCCGTGTTCGATGCTGTTGAAGCCGGCCCTGAGCGCGGCATCGATGCCGTCCCACCCGATGGCGTGGGCGGCGATCCGCTTGCCGAGGCGGTGCGCCTCGTCGACGAACATCCTCAGTTCGTCGTCGGTGAAGTTGACCCAGCTCCGCAGCCGCCCGTCCTCCGCGAAGTAGTAGCGGCGGTCGACGTACACCTTGATCCAGTCGGCGCCGTACTTCACCTGCTCGCGCACCCCCTTCCGGATCTCCTCCGGCCCGTCCACGATCTGCACCCCTTCCGGCATGGTGAGTTCCCAGGAATACCCCAGCAGCGGGTACATGCCGGTGGCGCTGAAGCCACGGGTCGCGACGAACAGCCGTGGTCCGGGCACGACCTCGCGCGCGAAGGCCCGCTTGAGGTCGACGTCGGCGTACATCGCGCCCTCGGTCTCGAGGTCACGGAGGGTGGTGAATCCGTGCATCAGCGCCACCCGGCCCGCCGCCACCGCCCGGATGGTCCGGTAGGGAGTCGACTCCTTCAGCACCTGGTCGTCGTACTCGGCGGCGGTGATGTCGCCCTGCAGGAGGAGGTGGGTGTGGGCGTCGATCAGGCCAGGGAGCACCGTCTGCCGGCTGAGGTCGATGAGG
>JAHECL010000075.1 GCA_024641745.1 Gemmatimonadota bacterium
GTCGCGCGGCCACGGGCATCGCCGGGGCGCAGTTGCACACCGCGTTCGATCCGTCGATCGCCGCGCGGCTGCGGTCGGAGGGCATGCTCGTCTGGGCGGTGGCCCGGATCGCCCGATCCGCGGACCTCGAGGCGCTGGAGGGACTGGCGCTGGCCGCCGACGCCGTCCTGATCGAACCGGCGGTAACGGGTGCGGATGGCGGGACCGGCGTGCCGCTGTCCTTCGCGCTGGCGCAGGGCGCCCGGCGGCGGCTGGAGGGCCGGTCCATGGTCCTGGCGGGCGGGTTGCGACCCGACACCGTGGCCGCCGCCATCGCGGAGGTGCTTCCCGACCTGGTGGATGTGAGCAGTGGCGTGGAGTCAGCGCCGGGCCGCAAGGATCCGGCGCGCGTGCGGTTCTTCCTGGAGGCGGTGCGTGGCGATCAGTCTTCCCCCTGAGCGCGCCATCGAAGGCCGGTTCGGCCCGTACGGCGGCCGCTATGTGCCCGAGACGCTGCTCGCGGCGCTCGGGGAGCTGTCGGCGCTCTACGACGGCCTGCGGGGCGACGAGGCCTTCTGGGTCGAATTCGGATCCATCCTGCGAGACTACGTCGGGCGTCCCACGCCGCTGACCGAGGCGCCCCGGCTCGGCGCCGAGATCGGTGCCCGCCTGCTCCTGAAGCGGGAGGACCTCAATCACACCGGCGCCCACAAGATCAACAACACCGTCGGCCAGGCGCTGCTCGCCCTCCGGATGGGGAAGCGCCGCATCATCGCGGAGACCGGTGCCGGCCAGCACGGTGTGGCCACGGCGACCATCTGCGCGCGCTTCGGTCTTGAGTGCGTGGTGTACATGGGCGCCGAGGATGTGGCGCGCCAGGCCCTCAACGTCTACCGGATGCGCCTGCTCGGGGCGACGGTGGTTCCGGTGGACGCCGGGACCCGCACCCTCAAGGACGCCACCAACGAGGCGCTCCGCGACTGGGTCGCCAACGTGCCGACCACCCACTACATCATCGGCTCGGTCGTCGGGCCCGACCCCTACCCGCGCATGGTGCGCGACTTCCAGTCGGTGATCGGCCGGGAGTCACGGGCGCAGGTGCTCGAGCGGACCGGTCGCCTGCCGCACACCGTGGTGGCCTGCGTCGGCGGAGGGTCCAACGCCATCGGGATGTTCAGCGGCTTCCTCGATGACGCGGCCGTGGATCTGGTCGGGGTCGAGGCGGCGGGCGAAGGGATGGAGAGCGGGCGCCACAGCGCCACGCTCCTGGCGGGGTTGCCCGGCGTGCTCCACGGCACCCTGAGCTACCTCCTCCAGGATGCCGACGGCCAGGTGTCGCCGGCCCACTCGGTCAGCGCGGGGCTGGACTATCCCGGCGTGGGGCCGGAGCACGCCTGGCTGCACGACACCGGCCGGGTGGAGTACCACGCCGTCGACGATCAGGCCGCCCTCGAAGGGTTCGCGCGGCTCGCGCGCACGGAGGGCATTATTCCCGCGCTCGAGACCGCCCACGCCGTCGCGTGGCTGCGGCGGGAGCGCGGTCGCTGGCAGTCCGACGATCCAGTCCTGCTCTGCCTGAGCGGGCGGGGCGACAAGGACGTGGCACACGTGGCCGCACTGACGGGGGCAGCATCGTGACCGAACCCGGCGCCGAATTCGCGCATGTCCTCCCTGCGGAACAGGTGCAGGAACTGCTCAACACGCTCGTCAAGGCGGCGCGCGCCTTCCA
This sequence comes from Gemmatimonadota bacterium, assembly GCA_024641745.1. Lineage (GTDB taxonomy): Bacteria > Gemmatimonadota > Gemmatimonadetes > Gemmatimonadales > GWC2-71-9 > SPDF01. The sequence continues at coordinate 1,709 of JAHECL010000075.1, forward strand.
GATGTACCTGCCGAACAACCCGATGTACCATCGCGCCTCCGCGAACATCGCGGCGGCGTTCGAGCCGGTGTGGAACGCCATCGACGAGCTGGTGCTCACGGTGCAGGAGACCGACTTCGTCTGGGAGCAGGAGGTGGTCTACCACCAGCTGTCCAAGGCGGACAGCCTCGCCTGGACGCTGTACAAGGACGGCCTGCGGGCGCTGACCCTCCGGAAGGGGGTCGAGCAGGAGGAGCTGACCCGCTTCCTCGGCGTCGTGAACCGCGTGCGCGGCCTTGCTCCCGACGCGGCGGATGACCTTTTCACGCTCCTGTGGACCGAGGAGTTCCAGTTCATCGACGTGCGGTTCATGGAGTCGGCGCAGGAGTACGGCACCGGTGAGCTCGTCCCCCAGGCCGAGCATGCCGGCGGAATGGACCTCTCGGCGGAGGTGAAGGCGGATCTTGCCGATGGGGCCGCCGGGGAGGCGGCCGACGCGCCCGAACGGCCGAAGGGCGTGGTGGACGCCGACGAATTCGACTCGACGCTCTACTTTCTCGACGGCGATGAGGTCGATCGGCTCAGCGCCGACCTGGCATATGAGTACTCGCGCGACCTGCGCGCGGCCTCACTGACCGCCATCTACGACCTCTTCGAGTCCCAGGTCGAGACCGAAACCCGCGACGAGATTCTCGGGGTGCTCGAGACCCTCTTCCCCAGCATGCTGAACGCCGGCGAATTCCGCGCGAGCGCCTCGATGCTCCGGGAGACGCGGGTGCTGGCCGAGCGCTCGCCGGAACTGGCGCCGGAACACCAGGAGCGGCTGGTCACGTTCATCGAGGAACTGAGCGAGCCGGCCATCGTCGGGCAGCTGATGCAGGCCCTCGACGAGGGGACGGGCCGTCCGAACGATGCCGACATCGCGGAACTGCTCCGCGAGTTGCGTCCCAAGGCGCTCTCAACTTTGGTCGAATGGACCCCGCGGCTCACCTCCGCCACCGTGCGCGGGCTGGTCGAGAAGGCGGTGGAGCACCTCGCCTCGGCGCACCAGGGAGAAGTCCTGCGCCTGATCCGGTCGGGCGACGCCGCCTCGCTGCCCGGCGCGATCGACCTCGCGGGGCGCCTGAAGCTGGAGGGGGCGGTGCCGGGCCTGGGCGAGGTGATGGACAACCCCGACGCCGCCCTCCGCCTGGCGGCCACCGAGGCGCTCGTCGCGATCGCCAGCCCAGGGGGCCTCGTCGTCCTGGAACGGGCCGTCGGGGACGAGGACCGGGCCGTGAGGCTGGCGGCGCTGAAGGCCCTCACCGCTCGCGGCTACAAGGGGGCGGTCGGCAAGGTACAGGAGGTCGTGGAGGGCAAGGGTCGCAAGGACCTGGACTTCAACGAGCGCCGCGCCTTCTTCGAGGCGTACGGCGCCATCGTGGGGCCGGCCGGCCTGCCGGTCCTCCGCGACCTCATCGTGCGCCGCGGGTTCTTCCGGCGCAAGAAAAGCGCCGAGGTCCGGATGTGCGCCGCGCTCGGACTCGGACGCATCGGCACACCCGAGGCGCGGGCGGTGCTGGAGTCGGTGGCCGAGGACGCCGATCGCCAGGTCCGCAACGCCGTGACGGCGGCACTCCGGGGGGTGGCTGAATGAGCCAGGAACCACAGTCCACCGAGCACAACCTCCGTCACGACGGGCGCGTCCTGCTGCTCTCGTTCTACGCGGCGTTGCGGAGCCTCAAGCTCTACCCGCTCGAGAACGCGACGGTGCAGAAGGCGCTCGACGACCTCCTCGCCGCGGGCCAGCAGCTCCTCGGCCCCGAGGAGGTGGTGGAGCTTCGCGTGTCCGGCGACTTCCTCTTCGTCAACGACACCCGCCTGCGCCTCGAGCTCGACAACTACGCGTCGTTCAGCCAGGTCCTTGGTCTCCTCCGCACCTTCGAGGTCGGTACGCTGGGGATCCACAAGGGGATCGAGCGGCGGGAGTGGCAGGCGCTGTTGAGCGTCTTCCTCAGCCTCGGCACGCGCGACACGGCCGGCAGCCGCTTCGAGGAGTTGCAGGCGCGGCTGCACCGTGCCGACATCCATCACCTGCACCTCGAGCCGCTCACCGCCGTCGAGGAGGAGGACAGCGCGGAGGCCCGCGAGGTGGCCAAGCGCACCTACTCGCAGGGCGTGGCGGTCACCAAGGACGTGGTGAACAGCGTGCGGATGGGCCGGACCGCCAACCTCAAGAAGGTGAAGCGGGCGGTGCAGCTGGTGGTCGACCAGGTCCTGAACAACGAGACGTCGATCGTCGGACTGACCACGATCCGCGACTACGACGAATACACCTTCACGCACTCGGTGAACGTCTGCATCTTCTCCGTGGCGCTCGGCAAGAAGCTGGGACTCGGGAAGCTCCAGCTCTACGACCTCGGGCTGGCCGCGCTGCTGCACGACATCGGCAAGGCGCGCATCTCGCTGGACATCCTGAACAAGACCAGCGGACTGGACGAGGACGAATGGAAGGTGATGACGCGGCACCCCTGGTTCGGGACGCTGACGCTGTTCAGCTCGCGCCGGTACGAGGAGACGCCCTATCGCGCCATCCTCGTCGCGCACGAACACCACATGAAGACGGACCTGACCGGCTATCCCAAGGCGATTCGCCCGCGGACCCTCGGCCTCTACTCGCGGCTGGTGTCGGTGGCCGACGGGTTCGACGCCGCCACCACGCGTCGGAGTTACCAGACGGTGCCGATCCAGCCGGACGTCGTGCTGCGGGAGATGTGGGACAATCCCAACCGCGGGTACGACCGCCTGCTCGTGAAGGCGCTCATCAACCTGATCGGCATCTACCCGGTCGGCACCTGCGTCATCCTCGACACCCTCGAGGTGGGCCTCGTGGCCGCGGCCAATCCCGATCCGTCGGTGCTCAATCGGCCGCAGGTGCGCATCGTGATTGACGCCGATGGCGCCGTGCGGCCGCCCCCTGGCGACCTGGTGGACCTCTCCGACGGTGACGGCCGCGGCGGCTACGCGCGGTCGATCGTGAAAGTCACCGATCCGGCGCGGTACGGATTGGTGGTGGGAGACTACTTTGTCTGAGCCGATGCTCGGCGCCCCGTGGGACTCCCTTTGTCGGCCGGACAAGTCAGCCCTGATCGCCTACCTCACCGCCGGGTATCCCGACCGGGCCACGAGCGCCGGGGCGTTGCGCGCCGCGTCCCTGGGCGCGGACATCCTCGAGGTCGGCGTGCCCTTCAGCGATCCGGTGGCCGACGGCCCCGTCATCCAGCGCGCGTCGTTCGACGCCCTGGCGGCCGGGATGTCGCTGCGCGGCACGCTGGACCTGATCGCCGAGTCGGATGTCGCCTGCCCGGTGGTCCTCTTCTCGTATCTCAATCCGCTGCTCCGGTACGGCTTCGAACGCCTCCTGGCCGACGCCGCGGAGGCCGGCGTCGACGGGCTGCTGGTCACCGACCTCCCGGTTGGGGCCGACCCGGCCATCGAGGCGCTCGTGGCGGCGAGCCCGCTTGACCTGATCCCGCTGGTCTCGCCCACCACGGCACCGGCGCGCATCGTCGAGATCGATGCGCGCGCCTCGTCCTTTCTCTACCTCATCGGACGGCTCGGTGTGACGGGGGCCGGCGTCCCGCCCGATGCGGGTCTGCCCGAGATGGTGGCACGGGTGCGGGCCAGGTCGACGCGACCGCTGGCGGTGGGCTTCGGCATCTCGACCCCGGCCCAGGTCGGGGCCGTGGCGCAGGTGGCCGACGGCGTGGTCGTGGGCAGCGCGCTCGTGCAGGCCCTGGGCCGTGGCGGGGTCCCGGCGCTCGAGGCGCTGCTGGCCGAGCTCGCCCCTGCCTGCGCCCGTACCTCGGGGCCGGTGCATTCGCGTGTTTGACACAGGCAGGGTGCTGTCGCTGTACGCCCGGGTCCTGGTCTGGGCCGGCCTCGGGCTCCTGGCAGCCGCGCTCCTGGCGGACTTCCGATGGGTGGAGCAGCCGATTCCCACCCTCCTCGTCCTCGTGGCGGTGGCGGCCCTCCGGGCATCGCCGGTCCGGCTCAGCAAGTATTCCTACCTGACGCAGCACGGCGTCCCCGTCCTCGTGGGTGTCCTGGTGGCCGCGCCGGCGCAGGTATTGGCGGGCATGGCCGCGGGGGTCTACCTCGTCGACACCGTCTGGCTGCGAAAGCCGGTGCGCGCCGGGCTGGTCAACGCCGGTCGCGAGACCATCGCCTTCGTGGCCTCGTACGGCATCTTCGCCCTCGTCTGGCGGCTCGGCGATTCGCCGCCGGTGGGGCTCGATTTCCTCCCTGCCGCCTTCACGCTGGTCGGCATCTACTTCTTCCTGACCCGCGCGCTGTTCTACTTCACGCTCCTCCTCCGCGACAAGCTCGAGAGCGAGGAGCGCCTGCTGATCGTCCGGTACGAGGTCGTCTCGCACTTCCTCACCGTCGCGGCGGCTGGGGTCATCATCGGCGCGGTCCAGGCGCTCAGCCCGCCCGGCTGGGTCGCGGTGCTGGCGGTGGTGTCGGTGTTCGGCCTGCTCACCAAGAAGATTCTCGAGGAGGCGATTGCCGCGGAGGACCTGAACAAGGTCCACCTGATGGAGACGGCGATCACGAACAACGTCACCCTGATGGATTCGTTCGTGCAGATCGAGCGGCTGGCGCACCGGCTCCTTGATTGGGGCGACCTCCGGATCTATCGGCGGGAGGATGACGTGGTGTCGCTGGCGTACCGGGGCGAGGTGGGATTCGGCGATCGTGGCGAGGTGCCGGCGGAACTCGAGCCGCTCCGGCGCCAGGCCATCACGACGGCCGAGCCCGTCATCATTCACGACACCGCCGCCGATGCCCGGCTGGCGATGACGTCGGCCGATTCCCAGAGCCTCGTGATCCTCCCGCTCCGGTTCGGGGGCGAGGTGGTCGGGACGCTCGAGCTCGAGCATCACAAGCGGCACATGTACCGGAGTCGCGATCTCGCCGCGATGGCGACGCTGGCGACGCAGGTGGCCACGGCGATCCACATCGCCGAACTGCGGCGACCGCTGATCACCACCGTGGCCAGCATCGGCGCCCAGGTGGGGGCGCTCGCCCGGGCGACGGAATCGCTGCACGCCTCGGCGGATGCGTTGACGGCTGCCGCGAGGTCGTTGCGGGTGGGGCTCGGCGAACAGGACGCCTTCGTGACCGCCGGGCTGAAGGCAACGGAGGCGCTCGCGCGCGGCTCGGCCGACATCGTGGTCCAGGGTCGGCGGGCGGCGGAGGCGAGCCGGCGTGCCGCCGAGACGGCGGCGAGCAACCGGGAGACGATCCGGGATGCGATTGGACGGCTGGTCGACCTCAAGCACTTCGTCGCGGAGAGCTCCCGCCAGGTTGGTGAACTGGGCAACGTCACCAAGCGGATCACTGGCTTCATCGGATCCATCCGGGAGATTGCCGACCTGACGAACCTCATCTCCCTGAACGCCGCCATCGAGGCGGCGCGCGCGGGCCAGGAGGGGAAGGGGTTCGCGGTGGTGGCGGCGGAAGTCCGCGAGCTGGCCGACCAGAGCGCCGCCGCTGCCCGGGAGGCCGGGGCCCTCCTCGCCGCGATTGCGGAGCAGGTCACGGTGATTACCGCCCAGATGTCCCACGGGGAGCGCACCGTGGAGGGCGTGGAACAGCTTGGTGAGGCGGCGGTCGAGGCGCTCGAGGGGATCGTGACCGTGACGCGAGAGGCGGGATCGTCCGCCAGGCGGATCGGGGAGACGGCCGAGCTGCAGGAAGGGGCGTTTGCGAAGCTGCAGCTGCAGATCGAGCATCTGGCGACCGTCTCCGCCCGCATCCGCGAGGAGACCAACGTGCTCACCAGCCAGGCGGGGCGCGCGGTGGATTCGCAGCGGGAGCTCAACGACGCCATTCGCCAGCTGGAAGAGGTGGCGAGCCACCTCCAGTCGATCGCGCGCCATTTCACGGTCGGTGCGTGACGTGGGAGAGGCCGTGGCGCTGGCGCTGGGCAGCAATCTCGGGGACCGGGCGCGGCACCTCGCCCGGGCTCGCGCGGCGCTCGCCGCCCTGCCGGGGACGCGCCTGGTGGGTGCCTCCGCGGTGGAGGAGACCGCGCCGCTGGGCGGACTCGACCAGCCAGCCTACCTCAACCAGGTGGTCCTGGTGGACACCGACCTCGAGCCGCGCGCGTTGCTCGAGGAGTGCCAGGCGATCGAGCGTGCCGCCGGACGCGTGCGTGGCGAGCGCTGGGCCTCGCGCTCGCTGGATCTCGATATCATTCAGTACGGCCGGCGCCGCGTCGCTGAGCCGGGCCTGACCATCCCGCATCCGGAGCTCCCCAACCGCGACTTCTGGCAGCGCGGCCTGGCGGAGGTACAAGCCCATGAGTGAGCAGCCACGGCCCCTGACGGTCCTCAATCTTCTCGCGATGAAGCGGGCCGGGACGAAGATCGTCTCGCTGACCGCCTACGACGCGCTGATGGCGCGCATGCTGGATGCCTCGGGGGTCGATGTCATCCTCGTCGGCGACTCCGTCAACCAGGTGGTGGCGGGCCGACCCTCGACCCTGAGCGCCACCCTGGACCAGATGATCTACCATGGCCGGGCGGTGCAGGGTGCGGTGCGGCGGGGCCTCGTGGTGGTGGACCTGCCGTTCCTGACCTACCAGGTCACGCCGGAGGAGGCCATCCGGAACGCCGGCCGCGTGCTGCAGGAGACCGGGGCGGCGGCGGTGAAACTCGAGGGCGGCGTCCCGATGGGCCCCACGATTCGTGCGCTGGTCGATCGGGGCATTCCGGTGATGGGCCACGTTGGACTCACGCCGCAATCGGTGCACGCGCTCGGCGGGTACCGGGTGCAGGGAAGGGACCAGGCGGCCGCGGATCGCCTGCTCGCCGATGCCCGGGCAATCGAGGAGGCCGGCGCCTTCAGCGTCGTGCTCGAGCTGGTGCCGTCGTCGCTGGCGCGTACCGTCACGCAGTCGCTCACGATCCCGACCATCGGGATCGGGGCCGGGCCCGACTGTGACGGACAGGTCCTGGTGCTGCCGGACATGCTCGGCATGAACAGCGGCTTCAGCCCGAAATTCCTCAAGCGCTACGCCGACCTCGACACCGACATTCGCGCCGCCGTCTCGGCGTATGGCGCGGAGGTGCGCAGCGGCGCCTACCCGGACCCGGAACACAGCTTCGAGTGAGCCGCCTCCCCGCCCCCATGGAGATCACGACCGCGGCCGGCATGCGGGTCTGGAGCGCCGACCAGCGCGCCGCCGGCCGGCGCATCGGCTTCGTCCCGACGATGGGGTATCTCCACGAGGGCCACCTGCGCCTGGTGGACGCCGCCCGCGCGGTGTCGGATGTGGTGGTCATGAGCATCTTCGTGAACCCCCTCCAGTTCGGCCCCACCGAGGACCTCACGCGCTACCCGAGGGACCTGCCCCGGGATCGCGCGCTCGCCGCCGGCCGGCACGTCGACGTCCTCTTCCTCCCCGATGCCGCCACGATGTATCCCCCCGGCTCGGACACCCGCGTGGTGCCCGGCCCCGCCGCGGGCTGGTGGGAAGGCGAGGTGCGGCCGGGGCACTTCGCCGGGGTCCTCACTGTCGTGGCAAAGCTCTTCCACCTCGTGATGCCGGATGTGTCGGTCTTCGGCCAGAAGGATGCCCAGCAGGCGGCGCTCATCCGGCAGATGGTGCGCGACCTGGACTGGCCGGTCGCCCTCGTCGTGGCACCCACGACCCGCGAAGCGGACGGCCTCGCGCTGAGCAGCCGGAACAGCTACCTGTCGGGGGAGGAGCGTCGGCAGGCGGTGGGCGTGAGTGCCGCGCTGCGCGCCGCACATGAGCTCTGGCGCGCAGGAGAGACGGCGGCCGACCGCCTGGAGGCGGCGGCGCGGGTGGCCCTGCAGATGTATCCCGGTGTGCGCCCGGAGTATATTGCGGTGGCCGAACCTGACGCGCTCGCCCCCGCCGCATCGGCGGGGGCCGGGTGTCTCATGCTCATCGCGGTGCGTGTGGGTTCGACGAGGCTGATCGACAACGTCATTTTCGGGGAAGGGATCCCGTGATGCAGCGACATCTCATGAAGTCCAAGATTCACCGCGCGACGATCACGTCGGCGGACCTCCATTACGAGGGGTCCCTGACCGTGGACGAGGACCTGCTCGATGCCGCCGACCTCCTGGAACACGAGGAGGTGCAGGTGGTGAACGTCAACAACGGTGCGCGGTTCAGCACCTACGTCATTCCCGGCCCGCGGGGCTCGGGCGTGCTCCAGCTCAACGGTGCCGCCGCGCGGCTCGGCATGGCGGGCGACCTCGTCATCGTCATCTCCTACGGCCTATTCGACGCGGCGGAGGCCGAGCGGCACGCACCCACGGTGGTGTTCGTGGACGGGGGCAACCGCATTGTTCGTCCCCCCCTGCGCGCCGAGGGATGATTCGGTGACCGGCGGCTCCGCCTCCGCGGACATTTCCGCGGCGCTCCGGCCGACGCTGCCGGCGTGGGCGGAAGTCACGCCGGACCGGGTGGCGCACATCGAACGGGTCGCTCACCTCGTCGCCACGTGGGCGGACCGGATGGGCATCCCGGACTCGGAGCGGAACCGGTGGCTGAAGGCGGTGTGGCTGCACGACGCGCTGCGTGACGCCAGCCCCGCGACGCTCGGGGAGTGGGCCTCCAGTTCCTCCGGGCCCGTCGAACTCTGGCACGGGCCGGCAGCGGCGGCGCGCGCCAAGGCCGAGGGGGAACTGGATCGGGGCGTGCTCGACGCCGTGCGGTACCACTCGCTGGGCCTGGCCGAATGGGACATGGTGGGGCGCGTGCTCTACTGCGCCGACTATCTCGAGCCCGGCCGGACCTTCGACGTGGCGGCCCGTGCCGAACTGGCGGCGCTCTTCCCGCGGGACGTCCCCGGTGTGATTCGCGCCGTGGCCCGCGCCCGTCTCTCCCATCTGGCGCGGTCGGGATGGCCGCTGCCCGAACCGATGGTCCGGTTTTGGAACAGCCTGTCCGTCGCCTCGCCCTGATCGGGGCGGGCGTCCTCCTCCTCGCCCTCCTCGCACTCCTCTACCGGCCGGCGCCACGCCAGCTTCCCGACCACGCGTTCGCCATCCCCGGCGAGCCCGATCGTCTGACGGTCGAGGTGCTGAACGGATCGGGGCGCGCGGGCGTGGCGCGGACGGCCACCCGGGTGCTCCGGCGCGGCGGCCTCGACGTGATGTTCTTCGGGAACGCCGAGGCGTCGGGTGTCACGACGACACGACTGCTCGTCCGGCGGGGGGACAGCACGGCGGCGCGGCGCGCCGCGAGGCTGCTGGGGGTGGGGACCACCGAGTGGGATCCCGATTCCACCCGGCGGGTCGACCTGACGGTGATCCTCGGCGGGGACTATGCGCCGCCCGAGGAACTGCATCCCTGATCAGCGGTTCGGCTGGCGGCCGCCGCGCTGACGAAGTCCGATCACCACATCCATCACATTGGTCCCGGTCGCCCCGGTCCGGAGCAGCGCCTCCCCCGCGTCGAGTGCCGCGTAGGCCTCGTGCGACCTGAGGTCGCGCCCCGGGTCCCTCCCTCGGTCAGCGATCCGTGCCCACGTGGCACCATCCACCAGCGCTCCGGCTGCGTCGGTGGGGCCGTCCCGGCCGTCGGTGCCCGCCGCCAGCAGGGACACGCCGGGGACGCCGTCGAGCTCTTCCGCCGCGGCCAGCGCCATTTCCTGGCACCGGCCGCCGAGTCCGGTGTGCCCTGCCTCGAGGGTCACGGTCGTCTCTCCGCCCCAGACGAAGCAGCTGGCGCCGCCCCCGCCGGCGCGCAGGAACGCGCCGATGCGGGTGCCCGCCTCCCGCGCCTCGCCGGAGAGATCCGAGGCGCCGGCCAGGACCGGCAGTCCGAGCTCGGTGGCGCGTCGCACGATCCCCTGGACCGCGAGGCGGTTGCTCGCGACGACGTGGGTCGTCACGTTTCGGAAGGCGGCGTCCCCGGGCTTCGGGGTGTCGGGGAGGAGACCGGCCGCCTGTCGTTCCAGGAGTCGCCGCACCGCTGCCGGGAGGTCGAGCGCATCGCCGGCGGATTCGGCGAGAGCGAGAACCTCGCGCGCCCACAGGGCGTCCGGGGCGCAGGGCCCGGAGCCGATGGTCCCGGGATCATCGCCGATCACGTCGGAAATGCAGAGCACCGTCACCGGTCGTGGAGCGAGCGAGGCGGCGAGTCGTCCGCCCCCCCACCGGAGGCAGCGTTTCCGGATACTGTTCACGGTCCGGATGTCGAGCCCGCTGCCCAGCAGGGAGGTCCAGAGCGCGCCGAGGTCGTGCGCGCCGAGGCCGGTCACCGGGGCCGCCGCGAGGCTCGAGGCGCCGCCGGAGATGAGCACCAGCACCTGGTGGGCCGAGGGGATCGCGGCGACCGCGGCCGCCAGCGCGCCGGCCGCCCTCAACGAGGCGTCGCCCGGGACGGGATGATCTCCCGCGACGCTCGGCAGCGACGATTGGAGCGTGTGCGCGTCGGCACTGACGACGACGCCCCCAGCCAGGGGCACCCGCGATTCGGTCAGCACCGTCAGTGCGGCCGTCGCCATGCCTCGCGCGGCCTTCCCCAGCGCGAGGATGTGGGTCGGTGCATCGGAGGGCAGGGGAGGGTCCGACAGCTCCCGCTGCACCGCCGCCGTGGGGTCCGCCGCACGGACCGCGGCAAAGTAGAGATCCAGCAGGAGTTCGCGCATTCAGGAGTATGGGGCCCCCGGCCGCGCCGGCCAAGGA
>JAHECL010000190.1 GCA_024641745.1 Gemmatimonadota bacterium
CGCGCCCCGCCGTACGGGAAGTGTGGCTGGTCGGCGGAAGGAAATGTGGACAATGTGCGACATCTTACAGGAATATGCGGCACCGCCGCCTCGGTGAGCTCCTCTCCCTAACGCCCCCATGACGGCAGGGGAGTAGTATCGGAAAGGCCATCCGGCCTTGCTGACGGGGCTGATCGCCGTCGAAAAGGCCTTGTCCACATCGATAAAGCGTTTGTATGCAATAGCTTATGGGGTACAATCGGGCGTGGAGATGCGCCCGAGGGCATGCCTCTTGCCCAAGTGGTCACGGCGTTCACTCGAGTGGCGGTCGGGCTGGCCGGCTTGGCCCCCCAAATGCGTGAACCAGCTTTCCCTTGATTTGTTGGCAGTGCCGCCGACGGCGGCGAAGTTCGCGGGACGGCTCGTCAGGCACTTCCTGGCGGCCTCGGCAGTTCTCACCCTGGATGCAAGGCGGAGGACAGTATGAAGGGATTCTGGAAGGACGAGTCCGGTCAGGGACTCACCGAATACGCGCTCATCATCGCGCTCGTGGCGGTGGCGCTCATCGCGGTGCTCATCCTCTTCCGCAACTCGATTGGTCGGGTGTTCCAGCGGGCGACGGCCGAGTTGAACAACGCTCCCGCGACTCCCTTCTCGTAAGGGGTCGACCGAAGGCTCGGACGGTCGGTGGGCTTGCCCTGCCACCGTCCCTGCCAAAGGTCTCACCGTGACAGCGAAGCCCCATGCTCCCTGCTGATCTTGGGCTGACCGCGACGCTCGTGGGCGTGGTAGGCATCGCGGCGCTGTTGGACCTGAAGTCTCGCAGGATCCCGAACTGGCTCGTGTTCTCCGGATTGGGATTTGCTATTGTTCTCCGTACGATGGCGGGCAATGGCGCACTGTTGCATGGTGCGGTCGGTGCCGCGATCGGGCTCGGAGTCGGATACAGTCTCTTCGCGCTGGGGGTGTTCGGCGGCGGAGATGGTAAATTACTGATGGCTGTCGGGGCCTGTTTCGGTGGTCCCGACCCGATGCTCGGGGCGCTCCTCGCCATTGCGCTGGCGGGTGGGGTGCTCGGGCTGGCTTGGGCGGTTCGGGAGGGGGTGCTGCTGCCCATCCTCCTGAATACCGGCCAGACGATGAAGTACCTCTTGACCTTCGGCCGCGCAGGATCGCTTCGCACGGCGCACTCCCCAGGGGCGATGTCGGTCCCCTACGGAGTGGCGATCGCCGTCGGGTCACTCATCTGGTGGTTCTGGGGAGTGCCAATCCTATGACGTTGCTTCGGCGCTTCCGGAGGAATTCGCGGGGCCAGGCGCTGGTCGAGTTTGCCCTGGTCATGCCGCTCCTCCTGATCCTCGTCATTTCGGTGTTCGAGTTTGGTCGCGCGTGGAACCTCCACCAGACCATCACCGACGCCGCCCGTGAAGGCGCGCGCAAGGCGGTCATCGCCGACAACAGTGTCACGCTCGACTCGGTGACCGCGGCCATCGCCAACCGGATCGGGGCCTCGGGGTTCGACCCCGCCGATGCCACCATCACGCTGCCGAACGGGTTCCACGCAGGTACCGGTCAAGTCACCTCGGTCAGGATCGAGTATCCCTACCGATTCACCTTCCTCCGGGCGTTGATCGGCCTTCTCGCGCAGAACAACGGCGTGATCACGGTCGCCACCGAAGCCCGGATGCGAAACGAATAAGAGGCCTACCCCCGTGGCCATTCGCTCCCGTCCCTGGTTGTTCCTGGTCTTCGCGCTCGCCACCGGCGGCGTCGCGGCGTGGCTCGCCCTGAGTTACCTGCGGCAGCAGACCGCCCCGCTCATCCGGGGGCCGAGCAAGGTGGAGGCGGTGGTCGCCGCCAAGGACCTGCCCATCGGCGCCCTGGTCACCGAGAAGGATGTCCAGACCCTCCCCTGGCCGGGCGACGCCCTGCCCCCCGGCTTTCTCGGGGCCAGCGCCGACGTGGTCGGTCGCGGGCTGGTGTCGCCGATGCGGATCAATGAGCCATTTCTCGAGGCGAAGCTGGCCCCCAGGGGGGTCGGCGGGGGCATGACAACGCTCATCCCCGAGGGGATGCGGGCGCTCGCCGTGCGGGTGGACGAGGTGGTGGGGGTGGCCGGATTCGTCATCCCCGGCACCCGGGTGGATGTGCTCCTCTCGATGGCCAAGGGGACTCCCACCAACGAGGAGAGCACCCGGATTCTGATGCAGAACATCACCACGATTGCCGCCGGGCAGACCATCCAGCGGGACGCCGAAGGGAAGCCGATGCAGGTGCCGGTCATCACCGTGCTGGTGACCCCCGAGCAGGCCGAGACGCTGGTGCTGGCCTCGAAAGAGGGCAGGATCCAGATGGCGCTCCGGAACTTCATGGACACCGTTACCATAATGACCGCCGGCGCCCCGGTGACCTCCCTGATGCGTGGGCCCCGGGCGGTTCGGGTCTCCGGAGGCCGGCGCACCGTGGTCCGCGCAGCAGGAACTCAGCCCACCGTTATCGAAGGATTCCGCGGCGGCGAGAAGACGCTGTCGCGCTTCTCGACCTCTCCATCGTCTCCCTCGGATCGAGGCACCCCGTGACGAATGCTCGACTCCTCCGACTGTTGGTGCTGACGGCTTCCGTTGTCGGCCTTGGATTCCTTTCGCCAGGTTCTGCGGCCGCCCAGGTGGTGGTCAGGGACCCCACCCGGGTGCTGTCGCTCGCCAAGGGGGCGTCGCTGCTCCTGGTGAATCCTGTCAGCTTCCAGCGCTATACCGTCGGCGATCCTGACATTGCCGAGCCGGTGGTGGTGAGCCCCACCGAGCTGCTGGTCAATGGCAAGGGCGTGGGCACCACCAGCCTCATCCTCTGGGATCAGGGCGGCGGACCCCGGCTCTACACGGTGGAAGTGGCGGCCGACGCCGCCAGCCTGCAGCGCTACCTCCAGGCCCTCCTGCCGAATGAGAACATCCAGGTGCAGGCGAGCGGGAACTCGGTGACGCTCTCCGGCACCGTCAACGACCCCAACTCGGTGGAGCGGGCCGTCGAGGTCGCCAAGGGCACCGGCGCCACCGTCATCGACAACCTCGTGGCTCCGCCTGCCGTGCAGGTGCTGCTCAAGGTCCGATTTGCCGAGGTGAACCGGAGCGCGCTGAAGGACCTCTCCTTCGCCTTCACCGCCACCAACGCCGACCGGATCGGCACCGGCAACCGGGACAACTACGACTGGGGCGCCCAGACCATCTCCGACGGGGTGGTGAAGTTCTTCCTCTCCGGTCCGAATGGCAGCCTCGACGGCGCCATCCGCGCGCTCAGCACCAAGGGCGACTTCAAGGTGCTGGCGGA
>JAHECL010000076.1 GCA_024641745.1 Gemmatimonadota bacterium
CGTGCACCTGCATCTCGGCGACGGCCCGCGCGGCCTGGACCTGGTTCGCGCCGCGCTCGACGAGAGTGAACTCCCTCCCCGCGTCTTCAATCCCACGCACGTCAACCGCCGCCGGGCCCTCTTCGAGGAGGCCATGCTGCTGGCCGACCGCGGGGCGTGGATCGACCTCACCGCCTTCCCCGTCGGGGCGGACGAGGACGCCTGGTCGGCGGAGGACGCGCTGTTGCGATACCTCGGCGCGGAGCTTCCGGCCGACCGGGTCACCGTCAGTTCGGATGGCGGCGGCTGCCTCCCGGTGTTCGACACCGACGGCAGGGTCACCGACATGGATGTCGGAAGTCCCGGCGCGCTTGCGGCGGCACTGCGGGAACTGCTGGACCGGGGACAGCCGCTCGACCGGGTGCTCCCCGCCTTCACCTCGAACCCCGCCGACCTGCTCCGGCTCCCCGACAAGGGACGGATCGAAGCGGGCGGCGACGCGGACCTGGTAGTCCTCAACCCCAACGGAGAGATGACCGACGTGATGGCCATGGGACGCTGGCACCTGGTGGACGGCCGCGCGGTCGTGCGCGGAACCTTCGAGGGGCTCGCGTGAGCCCGGCCAAGACGCCCATGGGTGCGGCGCGCGGCGCGATCATTCCGGTGGGGGGCGCCGAGGAGAAGATGAGCGACGCGCGCATCCTCCGACGCTTCGTGGGCCTCTGCGGCGGCCAAGAGGCGAAGATCGCCGTCATCGCCACCGCCTCCCAGCTCGCCGACACCGGGGACCGGTACGAAGCGCTGTTCACCGAGCTGGGCGCGGGCCGGGTCCGGTCCCTGCCGTTCGAGACCCGCGCCGACTGCGACAATCCCGAGTTGCTCGACAAGCTGGTCCGCGCCACCGGCGTGTTCATGACCGGCGGCAACCAGCTCCGCCTGGCGACGACCCTCGGCGGCACCGACGTGGCGCGCACCATCCGGACCCTGAACGCCGCCGGCGTGCCGGTGGCGGGGACCTCGGCCGGGGCCGCTTTCCTCTCCGAGCACATGATCGCCCACGGAGAGGACGGTGCGGTGCCGCGCGCCAACATCGTCACGCTCGCGCCCGGCCTCGGCCTGACCAACCGCGTCGTGATCGACCAGCACTTTCGCCAGCGCGACCGCCTGGGGCGCCTGCTGACGGCGCTGGCCTACAACCCCTTTGCCATCGGCGTGGGCCTGGACGAGGACACCGCCGCCTTCATCGGTCCGGACGAGACCCTCGAAGTAGTCGGCAGCGGCGGCGTCACCATCGTGGACTGCTCGAACGTGGAGTATTCCTCGATGGACCAGGTCGGCGACCACGAGGCCGTTTGCCTCATCGGGCTGCGGATGCACATTCTGACCGCCGGCGCGACCTTCAACCTCCACACGCGCATCGCCACGGCACCCCACGCCGTCGCGGCGCCGTCCTGACCCCGGTCCCCCCCGGAAGGCCTATGCGCATCCTCGAAACCTCGGTCTACCTCGGACCGAGCCTGTACGCCCACTTCCCCGTCATCCGGTTCGACGTCGACCTCGGCCCGGTCGAGGAGTGGCCGACGGTCCGGCTCGGCCCCGCATTCACCGACGCATTGTTCGACGCGCTGCCGGGGCTCCTCGAGCATGGCTGTTCCTATGGCGACGCCGGCGGCTTCCGGCGCCGGGTCCTGGAGGACGAGGGCACCTGGCTGGGCCATGTCCTGGAGCATGTCGCGATCGAGCTGCAGAACGTGGCCGGCGCGCATGTGACCTTCGGGAAGACACGCTCCACCGGCGTCCCCGGCCGGTACCACGTGGTGTTCCAGTACGAGCAGGAGGAGGTCGGTCTCGAGGCGGGACGGCTGGCGCTCATGCTGCTCCATTCGCTGCTGCCGGAGGCGCTCCGGCCCGAGCGAAGCGTACCACCGGGGTTCGACTTTGCCGAGGAACGGGACGCCTTCATCCGGTTCGCGCAGCGCCGCGCCCTGGGGCCGAGCACCGCGTCGCTGGTGAAGGCGGCGGAGGACCGCGGGATCCCGTGGATGCGGCTCAACGACTACAGCATGATCCAGTTCGGCTTGGGACGCTACCAGCAGCGGGTGCAGGCCACCGTCACCAGCAAGACGCCGCACATCGCGGTCGAGATTGCCTCGGACAAGGAGGAGACGAACAAGCTCCTGTCCAAGCTCGGCCTGCCGGTGCCGAAGCAGCGCCTGGTCCAGCGTGAGGACGAGGCGATCGACGCGGCCCGCCGGATCGGCTACCCGGTGGTGCTCAAGCCCTACAACGCCAATCACGGCCGCGGCGTCGCGATCAACCTGCGTGACGACGAGTCGGTGGCGGTGGCCTTCCGCCAGGCGCAGGCGATCAGTCGCAGCGTCATCGTGGAGACGTTCATCGAAGGCCACGACCACCGGATGCTGGTCATCGCCGGCGAACTGGTGGCGGTGGCGAAGCGACTCCCGGGGCACGTCGTGGGTGATGGCGTGCAGACGATCGAGGGACTGGTCGCGACGGTGAACGCCGACCCCCGGCGCGGCATCGGGCACGAGAAGGTTCTCACCCGGATCGAGTTCGATGCGCAGGCGGACCGCCTGCTCGCCATGAAGGACTACACCCGCCAGACGGTGCCGCCCGAGGGGGAAGTCGTCTACCTCCGCTCCACCGGCAACCTCAGCACCGGGGGCACCTCGGTGGACGTGACCGACTCCGTGCATCCCGACAACCGGGAGATGGCGGTGCGCGCCGTGGAGGCGATCGGGCTCGACGTGGGTGGGGTGGACTTCCTCACGCCGGACATCACGCAGTCCTACCGCGAGAGCGGCGGCGGGGCCATTTGCGAGGTCAACGCCGCCCCCGGGTTCCGGATGCATATGGCGCCGAGCGAGGGAACCCCGCGGGATGTGGCCGGCCCGGTGCTCGACATGCTCTTCCCGCCCGGCACCCCGTCACGCATTCCCATCGCGGCCATCGCCGGGACGAACGGGAAGACCACGACCTCCCGGATGCTGGCCCACATCCACAAGCTCGCGGGCCGGACCGTCGGCCTCACCAGCACCGACGGCGTCTACATCGACGGCAACCGGACGGTCGAGGGCGACATGACCGGACCGATCGCCGCCCGCATGGTGCTGGGCGACCCGCACGTGGACGTCGCGGTGCTCGAGACGGCCCGCGGCGGACTGCTGCGGGCTGGCATGGGGTACCGGCGCTGCGACGTGGCGGCCTGCCTGAACGTGAAGTCGGACCATCTCGGCCTGCGCGGCGTGGAGACGCTGGAAGAACTCGCCAAGGTGAAGCGGATTCCCATCGAGGTGGCGCAGGACACCGCGGTGCTCAACGCCGACGATCCGCTCTGCCTCGCGATGGCCGACTACACCGAGGCGAAGGTCATCTGCTACGTCACGCTGAACCCGGAGCACCAGCTGGTGCGTGAGCACATCCGGGCAGGCGGCCGCGCGCTCGCGCTCGAGGCCGGCGTCAACGGCCAGATGATCACGATCTACGACAAGGGGGGACACATCCCCCTGCTCTGGACCCACCTCATTCCGGCCACCCTCGAGGGCCGGGCGCTGCACAACGTCCAGAACGCGATGTTCGCCGCGGCGATGGCGTTCAGCATGGGCGTCAAGCTGGAGGACATCCGGCACGGGCTGCGGACCTTCGACACCAGCTTCTTCCAGGCGCCGGGCCGGATGAACGTCTTCGACGAGCACGGATTCAAGGTCATCCTCGACTATGGCCACAACCCCGACGCCGTCGAGGTGATGTGCCAGCTCACCGACCGGCTCGAGGTGAAGGGCCGGAAGCTGGTGGTCCTCGCGGGCCCGGGCGACCGGCGGGACGAGGACATCCGGGAGATCGCCCAGCGGGCCGCCGGGCGGTTCGAGCACTATTTCTGCCGTCGGGACGATTCGCTCCGCGGGCGGACCGACGAGGAAGTTCCTCGCCTGCTGCGCGAGACGCTCCTGGCCGCCGGGGTGCCCGACACGCAGATCACCATCATCTCCGACGAGCAGCGGGCGGTCGACACGGCGCTCCGCATGGCCCGCGCCGGGGATCTTCTCCTGGTCTTCGGGGATGCGATCGCCCGCACCTGGAAGCAGATCATCCACTTCAACCCCGCCGGGGCCAGCAAGCCCGCGCCCGCCGCGTCAACCTCCGCGCCGCCCCTGCAGGCCGAGACATCGGCGGCCCCGGGATCGGAACTTCCCGACGCGGAGCATCTGATCCGTGACGATCGCGGCGTCCGCCTGGCCCGGGAAGCCGACGACTGATGGTCCTGCCGGACACGATCCGGGACTCCCGTCGTCTCACCGGGCCGAATCTCGTCACCGACCGGGCCGGTGCGATCCTTGAAGTCGAACTCCCGGCGGCGTCCGGGGACGACCTCGTCCGCGCCTGGGAAGGCGAGGCGCGGCACGCGCTCGAGGCCCTCAACTGGGCAGGGGAAACCCTGGCGGTCCGTCGGTACCCCGGTGGCGCCAGCCTGGCATTCACGGCGCCCATCGACGCCCTCTACGCCGCCACCGAGGTCAACGAATGGGCCTGGACCGCGGCCACCGCCCGGTCGCACGGCGACCCGGTGGATGCCGAGGCCGAACTGGCCCGCCTGGCGAAGCTGATCGCCGAGGAGGCGCGGCCGGCGCTGCTCGCGCTGCAGCGTGCCGCCTTGGAGCACGGTGTCCGGTTTCTGTGGGATGACGACCAGGTCTCCGTCGGCACCGGCACGGGATCGCAGAGCTGGCGGATGGACGCGCTGCCGGCACCGGAGGCCGTGGACTGGACCACGATCCACGACGTTCCGATCGCGCTGGTGACCGGCAGCAATGGCAAGACGACGGTGACGCGGCTGGTGAGCGGGATGATTGCTGCCGCCGGGAAGGTGGCCGGGCACACCTCGACCGACGGGATCAAGGTCGGGCAGGACACGCTCGACGCCGGGGACTTCTCGGGACCGGGGGGAGCGCGACGATTGCTGCGCGACCGGCGCGTGGAGATCGCCGTCCTGGAGACCGCGCGCGGGGGGCTCCTCCGCCGGGGCCTGACCGTGGACCGGGCCGAGGTGGCGCTGGTCACCAACATCGCCGAGGACCACCTCGGTGAGTCGGCCGTGTATTCGCTGGCCGACCTCGCCGAGGCGAAGCTGGTCGTCGCGCGCGCACTTGGGGACGCACGACCGCTGGTGCTGAACGCCGACGACGACGCCCTGGTGGCGGCAGGCGCCCACCTCGACTGTGCCGTCGCCTGGTTCTCCCTCGATCCAGACCATCCCGTCCTTCGGCGGGCCCGCGCCGACGGCGCGCCCACCGCCACCCTCCGTGGCGAGACGATCATGCTCGGCGACGGCGAGGCGGAACGGGCCGTCACGACCGTCGGGCAGGTGCCGATCACCATCGGCGGGGCGGCGCGGTACAATGTGGCCAACGCCCTCGCGGCCGCGCTGGTCGGCGCACTCCTCCGGCTCGAGGATCGCGCGATCGCCGCGGGACTCGCCTCCCTCACCAATGATCCGGCAGGGAACCTCGGGCGGCTGAACGTCTTCGAGTTCGGCGGCGCGCGTGTGTTCGTGGACTTCGCCCACAATCCCCACGGCCTGACGGCGCTGATGGGGCTGGGACGCGCCCTGCCGGCCGCGCGGCGGCTCGTCGTCATCGGGCAGGCGGGTGACCGGGACGACCACGCCATCCGGGAGCTGGCGCGGACCGCCTGGCTGGGCACGCCCGATCGGATCGTCGTGAAGGCGATGCCGGAATACCTCAGGGGACGGCCCGTCGGCGAGGTGACCGGACTGCTCCTCGATGAGCTCCGGCGGCTCGGCGCCCGGGAGGACCAGCTCGACCTGGCTGTGGGCGAGATGCAGTCGGCGCGTCAGGCGCTCGCCTGGGCACGGGAGGGCGACCTCCTGATGCTGACGGTGCACGCCGACCGCGACAGCATCCTGCGGTTTCTCCAGCGCCTGGCTGCCGAGGGCTGGACGCCCGGCCTCGCCCTGCCGCAGTGAGCACCGACCCCGGCGTCCCGTTCATGACGGCTGGGGCACTGGCGGCGGCCATCCGGGAGCGACGCCTCCGTTCGGTCGAGATCCTCGACCAGCTCGCCGAACGACACCGCCGGTGGCATCCCTCCCTCAACGCCATCGTCATCCCCAACCCTGACGCCCGGGCGCACGCCGTGGCGGCGGACAGCGCCATGGAACGCGGCGAGGTCTGGGGGCCGCTGCACGGCGTGCCGATCACGATCAAGGACATCTTCGACGTCCGCGGGCTGCGGAACACCGCCGGCTACCCGCCGGCCAGGGACAACATCTCCGTCACGGACGCGACCGTCACGACGCGGATGCGTGAGGCTGGTGCGGTCATCATGGGGAAGACCAACGTCCCCCTGCTCTGTTACGACTGGCAGTGCGACAGCCCGGTCTTCGGCCGCACGAACAACCCCTGGAACCTCGCACGAACCCCGGGCGGCAGTACCGGCGGCGGGGCGGCGGCGGTGGCCGCCGGACTCACGCCGCTGGAAATCGGGAGCGACGCCGCGGGATCGATCCGGATCCCGAGTCACTTCTGCGGCGTGTTCGGCCTGAAGCCGACGGAAGGGCGGGTATCGGGCGCCGGACACGGGGAACTCCCTGGTGGCCCGCCGCGCGGACTCCGCCACATGGTGAGTTTCGGTCCCCTGGCGCGCTCGGTCGCGGACCTGCGTCTCGCGCTCACGATTCTCGAGGGCCCGGACGGGAAGCATTCGGAGATCCCCCCCGTCGCGCCCGTCGCGCCGCTGCGTGACGCGCCGCTGCCCGGGACGCTGCGAATCGCCTGGAGCGACGCCTTGCCCCACGAGCCGGTCTCCGCCGAGACGGCCAGCGTCGTGCGCTCCGCGGCGGAGGCCCTCGGCGGTGCCGGCTGCACGATGACGCGCGCGACTCCCGCCGACTTCGATGTGGACGAGGCCCTGGAGCTCTGGGGGGAGATCAACGGATTCGAGATGGCGGTCATGACGCCGGTCCCGGTCCGGATGCTCCTCAGGCAGGGCACCTATTTCGGGCTGGGGAAGAGCCGGTGGACGCGAGGGATGCGCGGCGGCCTCGCGATGAACCCGAAGCGCTTCGCCGTGGCGCTGGCCCGCCGGGACCATATGATCGCCGCCCTGGAACGGTTCCTCGCTGATGTCGATGGCTGGATCCTGCCGGTGAGTCCCCTCTCCGCCTTCCCCCACATGCGATCGGGCAAGCCGATCACGATTGACGGGCGAAAAGCAGGGTATACCACGGCGGTGGGATCGTACTCCGCGCCGTTCAACTTGACGGGGAGTCCGGCCGTGGCCCTCCCTGCCGGGATGTCCGCCGACGGCCTGCCGATCGGGGTCCAGTTGATCGGGCGGCGATGGGACGACGACCACCTGCTGGCGGTCGCGGACCGGGTCGCCACCATCCTCGGGGGATTCCGGGCCCCGCCCGGGTACTAGCGCCCGGAGTCCAGCCCCTCCACCGCCGCCGTCGCCGTTTCCCATCCGCGGAACGCCGCCTCCAGCTCCCGCTTCGCCTCTTCGAGCTCGATCCCGAGCCGGGCGGCCCGCTTCCCCCCCTCGGCGGTCGCATAGAGCGCCGGGTCCTCCATCTGGTCACGCAGCCCGGCCACCGTCTGCTCGGCCGCGGCCACCCGCGTCTCCGCCGCCGTCAACGCCTCCTTCGATGCCCGCAGCGCGGCACGATCGTCCCGCGACCGGTCGTCACCGCGCCGCGTGCGCTTCCGCTCCTCGACCCGTCGGCTCGCTTCGTCCTCCGCCGCGGCCACCGCCGCGGCGTGCTCCCGTTCCCTGCTCGCTTCCTCCCACTCGACGAAGGTGCCGGGATAGTCGGTGATCGTGGCGTGGTGGAGGACCCAGACGCGGGTGACGAGCGCCTCGAGCAGCGCGCGGTCGTGACTCACCAGCAGGACCGTGCCCCCCCACTCGCCGAGGGCGTCCTCCAGCACTTCGATCGACTCGACGTCGAGATGGTTGGTCGGCTCGTCGAAGATCAGCAGGTTGGCGTTGTCGAGCACCATCATCGAGAGT
Source organism: Gemmatimonadota bacterium (assembly GCA_024641745.1). GTDB lineage: Bacteria > Gemmatimonadota > Gemmatimonadetes > Gemmatimonadales > GWC2-71-9 > SPDF01. The sequence continues at coordinate 8,032 of JAHECL010000076.1, forward strand.
GCCATTCGTGCCCGTTCACCTCCCGAGAGGGAGCCGGCCCGCCGGAGGACCGTATCGCCGCTGAAGCCGAAGGCGCCGAGGTGCCCCTGGATGGCGCCGCGGTTCCACATCGGGCGCAGGCCGGCGGTGATGTCGTAAAGCGACTGGTCCTGCGGGACCTGACCGAGGTCCTGGCGGTACCACGAAGGAAGGATCGAATCGCCAAGGCGCAGTTCGCCCGACGCCAGCGGACGCTCACCGAGGAGGGCGCGGAGGAGAGTCGTCTTGCCTGCGCCGTTCGGTCCCACCAGTCCGACCACCTCGCCTCGCGTGACGCGCGCCGAGAAACGGTCAAGCAGGACCCGGTCGTCGATCTGGACCCGGACGTCCTGGGCCACGAGCACCTGGTCCCCGCCCCGATCACCGGGCGGGAAGCTGACGGTCATGCTCCCCTCTTCCCCCGGGGGGGCTCCGAGACGGGGGAGTCGCTCGAGGCGCCGCCGGCGGCCCTTCGCCTGGGCGCTGTTCCCGCCGGCGATGTTCCGCTGGATGAAATCCTCTTCCGCCGCGATGTTCTTCCGCTGCTTGTCGAAGGCGCGCTGCTGTGACAGCCGCCGCTCGGCACGTTGCTCGAGGAAGCCGGCGTACCCGGTCCGGTAGGCGGTGATGGTCCGCGCCTCGAAGTGCAGGACCCGGTTCGAGAGCCGGGCCAGGAAGGCGCGGTCGTGACTGATGACCAGGACCGTCGCGTCGAGACCGAGGAGGTGGTCCTCGAGCCACCGCGTGGTGTCGAGATCGAGGTGGTTGGTCGGTTCGTCGAGCAGCAGCACGTCGGCGGGGGCGACCAGCTGGCGGGCCAGCGCCACCCGCCCCCGCTCACCACCGCTCAGGGTGGCCACCTCCTGGGTCCGGGCCGCCTCGGGATCGAATCCGAGGCCGTGGAGCACGGCATCCACCCGCGGGGCGAGGGTGTACCCCCCGTCCCTCTCGAACCGTTCGAGATCCCGGGAGTACCGGTCGAGGGCCGCCTCGGAGGGGTCGGCGCCGAGTCCCGCCGCCTGCTCCGCGAGCGACACCTCGAGCGCGAGCAGCTCGGCGAAGGGACCGGCCGCCGCTTCCCAGACCTTCGTCGCGTCGCCAAAGTCGCGGTGCTGATCCATCAGGGAAATGCGGAGCCCCGACTCCCGGGCCACCGTCCCCCGGCTGGGCTGGGCGGTCCCGGCCAGCAGCCGGAAGAGGGTCGTCTTGCCGGTCCCGTTGCGGCCCACGACGCCCCAGCGTTCTCCGCGCTCGATGGTGAAGGTGGCGTCGGCAAAGAGCCGGGTCACCCCGAATTCGACCGCGAGACCCGACACCGAAAACTGGCTCACTTCCCCACCCATTCCTTCCAGGTCGACTCGGCGGCACCGATGGCCAGCCGCTGCTGGCAGCGTGCCAGCGGTGTCCGCAGCAACATCGGCTCGTCAGCCAGCCGCTCCAGCCAGCGCTCGTCGGAGAGCGCCGCGCTTCGGAGGCCGAGTTCGGCGAACCGCTTCCCTTCCCGGTCGATCAGGGCGGCCACCCCGAACTTCTGCACGAACCGGCGCAGCTCACCCGGCGAGGCCGGCCGCACCTGCAGGTCCACGAAATGGGTCTTCACCCGGCGCTCGGCGAAGAAGCGCAGCGCCTTCCGGGTGACCTGGCACTTCTTCGTGCCGAAGATCTGGACTTCGAGGGCCACTTCCAGCCTCTGGGGGACAGTGGAACGGAGCCGCCGGGCCAGCGCCGGGCGACGGAACGGCGGGAAAGGTACAGGGATGGCGGCTGGCGCACAGGCCCGGCCGGATGGCCTGGGGCGAGTATATTCGTTGCCATGGAAATGCTCCTCGCCCTCCTGGCCATCGTGCTCGGCCTCGGCCTCCTGGCCGGGGGCGGTGAGGCGCTGGTCCGCGGCGCCACCACGATCGCGCGGGTCGCCGGGCTCACGCCGGCGGTCATCGGGCTGACGGTGGTCGCGGCCGGCACCTCGCTGCCGGAACTGGTCGTCAGCATCATGGCGGCCGTTCGCGGCACGCCGGACATCGCCGTCGGGAACGTGGTCGGGTCCAACATCTTCAACATCGCGATGGTGCTCGGCGCCGCGGCCCTGGTCTCCCCGCTGAAGATCCACGGCACGGCAGTCCGGCTGGAGTGGCCGGTGATGTTCCTGGCCAGCTGGATCGGCTTCCTGCTGATGCGGGACCTCCGCCTGGACCGGATGGAAGGCGGCTTCTTCGTCGCCTCGCTGGTCGTGTTCGTGGCCTACTCCGTCTATATCGCCAAGTACGAGGTCAGTCAGGAGGAGCAATCGGATTATGCCAGCGAAACGGAGGGGCGGTCGCTCCACCCCCGGACCAAGGAACTGGCCCTCAGCATCCTTGCCGTGGTGGCGGGCTCGGGATTGCTCGTGCTCGGCGGCAAGTTCCTGGTGGACGGTTCGGTGGCGATCGCCCGCTACGCCGGCATGACGGAACGGGTCATCGGGCTGACGGTGGTGGCGGTCGGTACCAGCGCGCCCGAACTCGCGGCGAGCCTGGTGGCGGCCTCCCGCGGTCGCACCGACCTGGCGCTGGCCAACATCATCGGGTCCAACATCTTCAACATCCTCGGCATCCTCGGCGTCACGGCGCTGGTGCACCCCATCCCGATCGCCGAGGGGATCGTCCGGACCGATGTCTGGTGGATGCTGGGCTTTGCGGTGGTGCTCCTGCCGATGATGTGGCGCGGCAAGTCGATCTCGAGACTTGAGGGCGGGATCCTGCTCGGCGGGTACGCCACCTACGTCCTGATCCTGCTCCGCTCGTAGCCCCACCCTGGAATGCCAACCCATGCAAGGGAAGGACTCGTGATGCGCCTGGCCAAGGGAGTCATGCTCACCGTCCTGGCAGCGGGCGTCCTCGCCTGCTCCGACCAGACGGCGCCGCCGCCGACAGGCGACGTGACGCCCCCGACCGTCGCGATCGTGGCTCCCGACCCGGGGGCGGTCACTGGAATCATCACCCTGCTCGCCGAAGCCGCCGACGCCGGGGGCATCGCGGTGGTGGACTGGAAGATCAATGGCGGCATCCTGGGAGCACCCGACTCTTCACCCCCGTACCAGTACACCTGGAACACCGCGCAATTCGGGGCGGGCATCTTCTCCTGGACCGCCGTGGCCCGGGATAGCGCCGGCAACACGACGGAATCGGCCGGAGTGACCTACACCGTCGCGCCGTAGCGGCAGGTCAGGTGAAGATGATCTCGCCGCCGGCCGCCATCTCGTAGAAATCGCCGACCGTGATGATGCTGTCGACGCAATCCACAAAGTCGGACTGCTTCAGGTCGAACATGTCGACCGACGCCTTGCAGGCGTAGAGCTTCCCGCCGGAGTCGGCGATCATCTGGACAAACTCGCCGATCGGCGGGATGTCCAGCGTCTCCATCTTCTTCTGCATCTGGCTCGTGACGAACGCCGGCATCCCGGGAATCATCCCGAGCAGCGTCGGCAGTCCCAGGGCGGGATTGCCGACCGTCGCCACCCTGATCTTCCCCTGCTTCGCCTTGACCACTGCGTCCATGCCGAAGAAGGTGAAGAAGAGGTTGGCCTCGATCCCTTCCATGCGGGCACCGTTGGCCATGATGAGCGCCGGATAGATCCCCTCCAGCGATCCCTTCGACACGATGATGGACACCTTTTCGATCCGGGGCGGCTCGACCGCGGTCTCGGGGGTGGCTTCCGGGAGTACGGCAGTTGCAGACATCGTCATACCTCCTGTAATGGCGCCGGGTCAGATGCAGCCTTTGGGTTTCGGGATGCCGCCGATCTTGGCGGCCAGCTTGGCCGGGCCCTTCGGGAACAGCTTGTACAACTCCTTGATCTCGACGCCCGATTCCTTGCCGAGCGAACGGATCGACGGGGCGCTGCCGGTGTCGAGGAACCGGTTGCGCATGTAGCGCACCACCTGCATGTGCCGGTCGGTCAGCTCCGCGATGCCATTTTCCCTGGCAATCTCGGCGGCGATCTCCTCATTCCACTGCTCGGGCTTCTGGAGGAAGCCCTCCGCGTCCACATCCAGCATGGTGTCCAGCATGGTCAGGGTCGGCATCAGTCGGGTCTCCTTCGAGGTCAGACGGCAACGGGTGCGGCGGCAGGCTCGATCGGGCGCTTGCCGCGCATGGTCATTTTCGGGGCGACGAGCGGGATATCATGGCCGGGGAGCAGCATGTTCCAGTACACCCAGCGGAAGGCGAGCTTGCCCCAGTGATTGAGGTGGGACTCCTCGAGCAGCCGGAGCGGAC
>JAHECL010000191.1 GCA_024641745.1 Gemmatimonadota bacterium
GACCACCGAGCCGACGACCATGCCGACCGCGATGGCCTGGTAGGAGAGGATGGCGTGGTCGAAGAGCGTGACCCCGATGGCGATGAGCATGCCGACGCCGGACATCCGGTTCCCCTGCCGGGCGGTGAGCGGACTGCCGAGCCGCTTCAGGCCGAGGACGAAGAGGACGGCGGCGAGCAGGTACAGCAGCTGTTCGAGCGCGACCGGGATCACTTGGCCTCCGGCTTCTTCGTGAACATCTCGAGCATCCGGTCGGTCACCGCGTAGCCGCCCGCCACGTTCATCATGGCGAAGATGACGGCGGCGACGCCGAGCACCCAGGAAATCCAGCCGAAGCCGCCGCCCGCCACGACCAGCGCGCCGACGATCGTGATGCCGGAGATCGCGTTGGCCCCCGACATCAGCGGCGTGTGCAGGGTCGTCGGGACCCGGTTGATCAGCTCGACCCCGAGGAAGGTGGCCAGGACGAAGAGGGTGATGCTCAAGACGAGGGCTTCCATGATCAGGCCGCCTTCCCGGTGCGGAGTTCGCCCGCGTGGGTCACGCACATCGGGCTGGTGATCGGATCGGCCAGGTCCACCTGGAGCGCGCCGTCCTGCAGGAGGTGCGTGACGAAGGTGAGCACGTTGCGGCCGTACATCTGGCTGGAGTGGAACGGGACGCCGGCGGGGAGGTTGACCGGGGAGATGATGCTGACCCCGTCCACCGTCACCGTCTCCCCGAAGCGGGTCAGCTCGCAGTTGCCGCCTGACTCCCCCGCGAGGTCCACGATGACCGAGCCCGGCTTCATGGCCCGCACGGCGTCGGCCGTGATGAGGCGCGGCGCGGGACGCCCCGGGATCTGGGCCGTGGTGATCACGAGGTCCTGCCCCTGCGCGTGGCCGCACACCGCGGCCACGACCCGCTGCTGCTGATCCTCCGCGAGTTCCTTCGCATAGCCGCCCTCGCCTTCCCCCTCGACGGCCAGCTCGACGAAGGAGGCACCGAGGCTCTGCACCTGCTCCCGGACCACCGGGCGGACATCGAAGGCCGATACGATGCCGCCGAGGCGGCGCGCGGTGGCAATCGCCTGCAGCCCGGCCACGCCGGCGCCGACCACGAACACCTTGGCGGGCGCCAGCGTGCCGGCGGCGGTGGTGAGCATCGGCAGGATCCGCCCCATCGCGTCGGCGCCGACCAGGACCGCCTTGTACCCCGCGATGGTGGCCTGGGAGGACAGCGCGTCCATCGACTGCGCCTTCGTGGTGCGGGGGACCAGTTCCATGGCGAAGGCGGTCACCTTGCGGGCGGCCAGCGCGTCCAGCACCTCACCCGAGGTGGCCGGGGCGAGGAAGCTGATGAGGGCGGCTCCCTCGCGCAGCTGGCCCACTTCCACGGCAGAGGGGCGCTGGACCTTGAGGACGAGATCGGCGCCCAGGGCCTCCGCGGCGGTGGCGACGATCGTGGCCCCGGCCGCCTCGTACGCCGCGTCGGGGAAGAAGGCGGAGGCGCCGGCGCCGCGCTCCACGAGGATGTCGCACCCGGCGGCCTTCAGTTTGGTCACGCCGTCGGGGACGAGCGCGACGCGCCGCTCGTGGGGGTGTGTTTCCGCAGGAACTCCGATGCGCATGTCGTGTCTTCCGGGGTGGATGGTGACGGACAATGTATCCAATTCGGCGCGGTTCGCGAGGTGCCGGCCCCCGCCGGTTCAGGGCGCGCCGGTGATGGCGTCGACCGCCTCGCCCAGCGCGGTGTAGGCCGTCGGGTCCACCTCGCGAAAGGGGACCGCCCGGTACCCGATGGTGCCGTCCGGCGCGACGACGAACAGGTTGCGGCTGTCCATCCGCAACGCGGGGTTGAAGGCGCCGTACGCCCGGCCCACCGTGCCGTCCGGGTCGCTGAGGAAGGTGAAGGGATACGCCCCGTCCTTCGCCCAGGCGGCGAGTTCCTCGGGGGCGTCGGTGCTGACCGCCAGGAGGACGACGTCGCGGCCGTCGTGGAACAGCGTCGCGTACTGGTCACGGTACGCGTTCATCTGGATGGTTCAGCCCTTGGTCCGCGCCCGGTAGAAGAACGCGATCACGACCGTCTTGTCTCGCAGGTCCGCAAGCGTGACCGGGGTCGCCAGCACCCCGTCACGCGTCGCGCCCACGAGGGAAAACCCGGGCGCCACCGCGCCGACCTCGAGGGGGGCGTGCATGCCGCCGGCGCAGGCGAGGGCGGCGGCGAGTGCGCCGGCGCAGGGAGATTTCCAGGAGCGCGTGCGCACGAAGCCTCCTCGTGTTGGTCCGGTGCATGGGGGCGAACAACAGGCCGAAAGGTACCACGAGGCGTCGCATTTGACCTCCCGCGTCGACCCGCCACGGAAGCCCGCCTCCGATCCTACAGGGAAAATCCCCGATTTCCTATTGTTGCCACAGGGAAAAGTTGCTACATTGGGGTCGCAGTCCAACGGTGTCCCCTGCGGCATGCGTGGTGTTCACCCTCGAATTGGAGACTCGCGATGGCAACCAAGAAGAAGAAGGCAGTCAAGAAGCCGGCCAAGAAGGCCGCGAAGAAGGCGGTCAAGAAGACCGCGAAGAAGAAGGTCGTGAAGAAGGCCGCCAAGAAGAAGGCTCCCAAGAAGAAAAAGACGGCCAGCAAGCGTAAGCCCTCGGCGGCGTTCATGAAGCCGATGAAGATCTCTCCCGCACTCGCAGCCGTCATCGGCGCCGGGCCGTATCCGCGCACCGAAGTCACCAAGAAGCTGTGGGCGTACATCAAGCGGAAGGGCCTGCAGGATGCCAAGAACCGTCGCGACATCAACGCCGACGCCAACCTCAAGGCGGTCTTCGGTGGGCGGTCCAAGGTCAACATGTTTGAAATGACCAAGCTGGTCAGCAAGCACCTTTCGTAGTTCCCGATACCCCCCGCAGGGACCGGACGAAGGGCACGCCCGCTGGCGTGCCCTTTCGGTTTCCCGCCCCTTCCAGCCCGTCGGGGCGCTCGCTATACTCCCGCCCCATGGCCAATCCCCAGTACATCTACACGATGATCAACCTCGGCAAGGTCGTCCCGCCCAAGCGGGAAGTCCTCAAGGGGATCTATCTCTCGTTCTTCCCCGGCGCCAAGATCGGCGTGCTCGGCGCGAATGGCGCGGGCAAGAGCTCCCTGCTGCGCATCATGGCGGGGATCGATACCGACTTCATCGGCGAGGCGCGCGCCGCCGAGGGCACAAAGATCGGATTCCTGCCCCAGGAACCGGTGCTCGACCCGGACAAGGACGTCCGCGGCAACGTGGAGGAAGCGGTCCGCGG
>JAHECL010000192.1 GCA_024641745.1 Gemmatimonadota bacterium
ACGGACACCAGCTTCACCGTGACCGTCGAGGACACCACTCCGGCCTACTTCACCTCGTTCCCGTCGGGGCTCGTCACCCTCGTCGCCGCCAACATCAGCGGCGCCGTGCTCGACATCAGCTCCCTCGGCATCACCGTCGAGGATTGGAACAACGTCTCCGAGCCGTCCACCTTCGACTGCGACTACGTGACGGGCACTGCCCTCGCCATCGGCAGCACCACCACGGTGGACTGCACCGCCAGCGACGCGATCGGCAACACCAGCGAGATCAGCAGCTTCGACGTCTTCGTAACTCTCAACGTGAGCGGGGCCGGCTTCCTGACGCCGCTCCGGATGGCGGCGCCCTACAGCGCGCACAAGCGGGGATCCACCATCCCGCATAAGTTCGTGCCGCCCACCTACGCTGACGGCACCCCGGCGCTCGACCTGGCCTCCGGGCTGACTCTGGTCATGGCGCAGCTCAGCGGGACGCCCGGGCTCGAGACCATCGAGGCCAACGACTTCGGCACCGGCTCCTCCGCCTGGTTCCTGGACGACGACGGCCACTATCACTTCAACGTGAAGACCGGCAAGACCAGTCCCTGGAACGAGGGGACCTGGCAGACCACCGTGTCGTACGCCGGCATCGTCCTGGCCACCACTCAGCTCTCGCTGGTGCGCTAGGCCGAACACGGCGTACCGCAGGTGAAAAAGGTGCGGGGCCTCGATTCGAGGCCCCGCACCTTTTTCGCTCCTGCCCCGCCGGTCGGCCCGGCTGCTACTGCTTCTTGCCGTCCAGCACGAACGAAATCTTCGCGTTCACCCGGAACTGGGAGATCTGGTTGCCGTCGATTTCGGCGCTGAAATTGTCCACCCAGATCGTCTTCATGCCGGTGACGGTCTTGCCCGCTTCCTTGACCGCGTTGCGCAGGGCGTCGTCGAAACTCTTGTCCGACTGGGAAATGACTTCGATGACCTTGACGATGCTGCCCATGATGCCTCCTGGAAACGTGAATGTGATGCTTACGGCCGGGGGCCGGTGGTGGCCGGCTCCCTCAGTTTCATCGTGCTGTACAGGGATCGGTGGTGGGCACCGCATCCGGCCCGGCACATGGACCAGCACGGGAGTTACCGCGCGAAGCATCCCAAGTCAAACCGGGACGATCCCCGAACCGTGAAGCCAGCGTGAGGAGACGGTAAAGGGAGCGCCGTGAACCGCCCTTCACTCTGCCGTCACGCCCGGTTCAACCGACACGCACTATGCTGGGCGGAGGCAGCGAGCGTACCCACACCCGTCCTGGGAGTCTCCCGTGACCACCCTGCTCCAGATCATCGCCACTCCCCGCACCGGGGAGGCATCCCGGACCCGCCAGGTGGCCCGGCACTTCGTCGACGCCTGGCGGGCCGTCCATCCCACCGGCGACGTGGAGACGGTCGACCTCGGTCACATGGAGCTCCCGCCGATGGACGCCGCCATGATCGCGGTCCTCTTCGACAGCCCCTCCCACGCCTCGAAGGAGCAGCTGGCCAGGCGGCGCAAGGTGCTCGATGAACTGGTGGGACAGTTCAAGGCGGCCGACAGCTACCTCTTCGTCACGCCGATGTGGAACTTCGGGCTCCCGGCCACCCTCAAGCACTACTTCGACCTGGTCATCCGGCCCGGCTGGACCTTCGCCCTCGGCGAGCATGGGCCGGTGGGGCTGCTTGGCGGCCGCACCGCCCACGCCGTCATCACCCGCGGATTCGACTACGGGCCCGCCTCGCCCAATGCGGCGCACAACCACCTCGAACCCCACCTGCGCTCCCTCCTCGGCTTCATGGGCATCGAGGAACTCTCGGTGGTGGCGGTCGAAGGCACGATGCTCCCCGGCATCGACGACCGGATGGAAGAGGGGATCAGGGCGGCGACGGCGATGGGATTGGGGCTGGTCGCGGCGTAGGCGGGTAAGCGAGGGCTACACCCGCAGCGGCAGTCTCCGTAACCGCGTCCCGGTCAGCGCGAAGATCGCATTGGCCACCGCGGGCGCGATCGGCGGCACCCCGGGCTCCCCCACCCCGCCCGGCGGCTCCGCGCTGGGCACGATGTGGACGTCCACCGTCGGCGCCGCCGCCATCCGCACCATCTCGTAGTCAAAGAAGTTCTGCTGCTGCACCCGGCCCTTGTCGATGGTGATCTCGCCGTGCAGCGCCGCCGTCAGGCCGAACACCACGCCGCCCTGCATCTGCGCCGCGATCAGCCCCGGGTTGATCGGCGTGCCGCAGTCCACCGCACAGGTCACCCGATGGACCTGGATGACCCCGGCGTCCGACACCGACACCTCGGCCACCTCCGCCACGATGCTCCCGAACGAGCGCACCACCGCCACGCCCCGCGCCCGACCGGCCGGCGCCGGGGTGTCCCACCCCGACTGCGCCGCGGCCAGCTCGAGCACCGCCAGCACCCGGGGCTCGTCGCGGAGCAGCGCCCGCCGGTAGGCCACCGGGTCCTGGCCGGCCGCCGCCGCCAGTTCGTCGAGGAAGCTCTCGGTCACGAAGGAATTCTGCGAGTGGCCCACGGAGCGCCACCAGCCCACCGGAACCGGCACGGTGAGCTCACGCCAGTCCACGAGGAGATTGGGCACCGCGTAAGGCATGTCGGCGGACCCCTCGACCGCGGAGGGATCGACACCGTGCTCCAGGCCTCCGGCGAGGTTGAGGGCGAAGTCGGGCATCCACCCCGGCACCCAGTTCCGGACGATCGCCTGGCAGGCAATGCGCTGGCGCCACGCCACCGGGAGTCCGTCACTGCCGAGGGCCGCGGCAAGTGCGTGCGCGGTGACGGGCCGGTAGAAATCGTGCCGGGTGTCGTCTTCGCGGGACCAGATGACCTGCACCGGGCGGTCCGCCTGCGCCGCGATCCGCACCGCTTCGCCGACGTAATCCACCTCGAGCCGGCGGCCGAAGCCGCCACCGAGGAAGGTGGTGTTGATGGTCACGTCATCGGGCGAGACCCCGGCGGCGTCGGCCGCGACCCCGCGTGCGCCCCCCCCGTTGAGGAACGACGGACCCGCCTGGAACTGGGTCGGGACCCAGACCTCGACGGTGCCGTCGCGGACCCGGGCGGTGCAGTTCATCGGTTCCATCGTGGCGTGCGCCAGGTACGGCGCCTCGTACGCCGCCTCCAGCGTCCGGGGCGCACCCGCCAGTCCGGCGTCGGCGTCCCCCGCCTTGCGCGCCACCTTCGCGCTGTCGGAGGCGAGGAGTTCCTGCAGCCGGGCGCCCACCGACGCGGTGGAAAGCGCCGCGGCGTCGCCCTC
>JAHECL010000193.1 GCA_024641745.1 Gemmatimonadota bacterium
TTTCGCCTCGGACGAGAAGCCGACCAAGCGGACCGCACGACAGATGATGCGAATGGTCGAGGAAGTCCGACGCCGGCTCGACACCCTGCCGAGCCATTCGATGCCCCACGTCGAGGTCACGTGCCGCACCTGCCACCGCGGTGTGGAGCGCCCGGTCCCGCTCTCCACCCTCCTCCTCGCCGCCGGCACGGCCGGAGGCGCCGATTCCGGCATTCGGCTCTACACAGCGCTGCGCGACAGGTACTACGGATCGGACGCCTACGACTTTGGGGAGCGGAGCCTCAACATCGCCGCCTTCCAGCTCGCCCGGGAGCGGCGATTCGCGGCAGCGCTCGCCTACCTCGACCAGAACGAGACACTGTATCCCGGCTCGTCGGAGATGTACGTCTTCCGGGGCAACGTCTTCCTGATGCAGGGAGACACGACCGCTGCCGCCGCGGCATACCGGGAGGCGATCGTGCGGGATTCCACCAACGGCGAGGCCCGCGGGCGCTTGCGGAACATCGGGCAGGCTCCGTGATCCCAGGAATCGGAGGCGGATTGGGGCTGGCCCAGGCGGAAGTCGCGCCGTAGGTTCGTCGCGGGCCCCTCGCGGTCCACTCCCCCCTCTGCCTGCAAGGGATGGATTCGAATGCGCGCTGTCAGCCTGGCTGTTGTGCTCATCCTCCTGCTCCCAGCCGCCGCCACTGCCCAGCAGACCGGGGCCGATTCGGCCCGGCGTGACAGCATGCCGAAGTCTCCTCCAGGGCCCGGCGGCACTTCCCTGCCGAACGCCGACCCCTTCCCGAGCACCTACCGGCCATTTCCCTCCCGGCCCACGGTCATCACCAACGTCACGATCCTGACCGCCGCCGGGCCCCGAATCGTCGGCGGCTCGGTGCTGATGCAGGACGGGAAGATCGTTGCGGTCGGCCAGCAGGTGAGCGCCCCGGCCAACGCTGTCGTCATCGACGGCACCGGCAAGTTCCTCACCCCAGGCATCATCGACACCCACTCCCACCTCGGCGTGTACCCGGCCCCGGGCGTCGAGTCCCTGAGCGACGGCAACGAAGCCACCCGGCCGAACACCGCCTACGTCTGGGCCGAGCACTCCGTCTGGCCGCAGGATCCGCAGTTCCCGCGGGACCTGGCCGGCGGGGTGACCACCCTGCAGGTCCTGCCCGGATCCGCCAATCTCTTCGGCGGACGCGGGGTCACCCTCAAGGTGGTACCCTCGCGGAGCGTGCAGGGAATGAAGTTCCCCGGCGCCAGGTACGGGCTGAAGATGGCCTGCGGCGAAAACCCCAAGCGGGTGTACGGCAACAAGGGCGGGCCGCAAACCCGCATGGGCAATGTGGCCGGATACCGCCAGGCATGGATCGACGCCGAGGCCTACCGCCGGTCCTGGGACGAGTACTTTGCGAACCCCACGAAGACCAGTCCGCCCAAGCGCGACCTCGGCCTGGAGACGCTCACCGAGGTGCTCCGGGGCAACATCCTGGTGCAGAACCACTGCTATCGCGCCGACGAGATGATGCAGATGATCGACATCGCGAAGGAATTCGGCTATTCGATCCGCTCCTTCCATCACGGCGTGGAGGCGTACAAGATCGCCGACGTGCTCGCGGCCGAAGGCATCGCGGCGTCGCTCTGGGCCGACTGGGGCGGGTTCAAGATGGAGTCGCTCGACGGCATCCCGGCGAACATCGCCCTGGTGGACCGGGCCGGCGCACGCGCCATCACGCATTCGGACGACGAGTCGTTCGCCCAGCGGCTGAACCAGGAGACCGCCAAGGCGCTGGCGGCGGGACGCGCCGCCGGCCTGGACATTTCCGAGGACGAGGCAGTGAAGTGGATGACGATCAATCCCGCCTGGGCGCTCGGCCTCGACGATCGCATCGGATCGCTCGAGGCCGGGAAGAATGCCGATGTGGTGCTCTGGTCCGGCAATCCCTTCAGCATCTACACGCACGCCGAGAAAGTCTGGGTCGACGGCGCCCTGCTCTACGACCGGGATGATCCGGCGGGGCAGTGGCGAACCGACTTCGAACTCGGGTACGTGACGAGCGGAGGGACCGACTGATGCGCCGCCTCCTCCCCTCCCTCGTCCTGGTGGCATTCGCCGCTCCGCTCCCGATCGCCTCCGCACAGACGGTCGCCATCACCGGAGGCACGGTCTACCCTGTGAGCGGTCCCATGATTCCCAACGGGACAGTGCTGATCGTCGACGGCCGGATCACCGCCGTCGGCGCGACCGTGTCGATCCCGAACAGCGCCACCGTCGTCGACGCCACCGGGAGGTGGGTCACGCCGGGCCTGTTCAACGCGCAGACCACCCTCGGCCTGACGGAAGTGGGGAGTGGCGGCAACGCCAACGAGAGCAGCGCCGACGGCGCGGATCAGGTGGCCGCGTCGTTCCAGCCCTGGCTCGCCTACAATCCCCAGAGCGTGCTGATCCCCGGCAACCGGGAATACGGCGTCACCACCGTGGCGATCTGGCCGGAGGGGAATCTCGTAGCCGGCCAGGGCGCGATCCTCGACCTGGGCGGTGCGTCCCTCGCGGACGCGCTGGTGCAGGCGCCGGTCGGCATGTTCGGCCGACTCGAAGGCAACGGCAGCGCGGGCGTCGGCGCCCGGGGAGAACTGATCGGGAAGCTGACCGAATTGCTCGAGGACACGAAGGCTTTCATGAACAACCGTGCGGCGTACGACGCCGCGAAGATGCGGGCCTTCGCATTCCGCCGGGTTGACCTTGAGGCGATGATCCCGGTGGTCACGGGGAAGCTGCCCTTCGTCGTCGCCGTCGATCAGGCGGCCGACATCCTCATGGCCCTCGACCTGGCCAGGACGTATCAGCTGAAGATGGTGCTGTACGGGGCCGCCGAGGGCTGGATGGTGGCGCCGCAGATCGCCGCGGCCAGGGTCCCGGTGATGACCGGAGCGATGAACAACGTCCCTCGCAGCTTCACCTCCCTCGGTTCACGGCAGGACAACGCCACCCTCCTCCGGCGGGCGGGGGTGCGGGTCGTGCTGGTCGGCAACGCCGGCGGCAACGAGGACCTGTTCAACGTCCGCAACATCCGGTTCGAGGCGGGCAACGCCGTCGGCTACGGCATGACCTGGGACGACGCCCTCGCCGCCGTCACGCAGGCGCCGGCGGCAGTCTTCGGCGTATCGGATCGGGTGGGGGCGCTGCAGGCGGGACTCGAGGGGAACGTCGTGGTGTGGAGCGGCGATCCCTTCGAGTTCGCCACCCGGGCCGAGCATGTCTATGTGCGGGGCGTCGAGTACAC
>JAHECL010000194.1 GCA_024641745.1 Gemmatimonadota bacterium
CACCGGCGTTCCCGACCAGTGGAAGCTGGTGATCACGGGTCTCGTGGTCATCGGCGCCGTCTGGCTCGACATCCTGCGCCGCAGCCGGCGCGCCTAGCAACGGCCCTCCGGGGCCCCATCCATTGGACCACGCGCCGGTCGGCCGACCTCCTGGCGGCCCCGGCACCAAGGTCAGACACCCTTCACGGAGGAGGAGCATGAAGCTCACAGGGATCATCCGCCCGGCGGCGGGACTCATCGCGGTTGCGGCCCTTGTCGCGGCCTGCGGCGGCACCAGCAGCTCCGCCGCACCGGCGGCCAGCGAAGCGGCCGGCGGCGACGCGCCGTACGTCGCGATCGTGTCCAAGGGCTCGCAGCACCAGTTCTGGCAGGCCGTCCAGAAGGGCGCCACCGACGAGGCCGCGAAGCTCGGCGCGACCATCACCTACGAGGGCCCGGCGTCCGAGTCCGAGGTCGACAAGCAGCTCACCATGCTGCAGACCGCCCTCGACAAGTCGCCCGCGGCGATCTGCTTCGCCGCCCTTGACAGCAAGGCCGCAACGCCGCTGCTGGAGAAGGCCAAGGCAGCCGGCATTCCGGTCGTCGGCTTCGACTCCGGCGTCGACAGCGACATCCCGGTCACCACCGTGACCACCGACAACATCGCGGCGGCCGGCGAGGCTGCCGACAAGATGGCGGAGCTCATCGGTGACTCCGGCAAGGTGGCGGTCATCGTCCACGACCAGACCTCCAAGACCGGCCAGGACCGCCGCGACGGCTTCGTCCAGCAGATGGAAGCCAAGCACCCGAACATCGAGATCGTGGCGATCGAGTACGGCGCCGGCGACCCGGTGAAGTCGGCCGACTTCGCCAAGGCGATCATGACCGCGAACCCGGACCTCAAGGGCTTCTTCGGCGCCAACGAGGGCTCCATCAAGGGCGTCCTCAACGCGCTCAAGGAGACCGGCAAGGAAGGCAAGATCGTGGCCATCGGCTACGACTCCGGCGAGCAGCAGCTTGACGCCATCACCGCCGGCACCGAGGCCGGCGCCATCACCCAGAACCCGGTCGGCATCGGCGCCAAGTGCGTCTCCGCCGCCATGGACGCCATCGCGGGCAAGTCCATGGAGAAGGTCATCGACACCGGCTACTACTGGTTCGACAAGACCAACATCAACAACCCCGAGATCCAGGCGGTCCTCTACAAGTAGGCCACCCGGCTCCCTGAGCCCAGTCGAACCCACCGGGGGCTGCCCGCACCGCGGACAGCCCCCGGTCTTCCTCCGGCCCAGCCGCCCACTTCTACCAGGGCCCCTCAATGAGCACCATCAGCGACGTTGCGAAACGGGCCGGTGTCTCCACCATGACGGTCTCTCGGGTCGTCAACGGCACCGGTTACACGAGTGCCGACACGCGCGCCCGCGTCGAATCCGCGATCACGGAGCTGGGCTACGTCCCCAACGCCCTGGCCCGCCAGCTGCGGTCCAAGCGCACGAAGACGATCGCCCTGGTCGTCTCCGACATCTCCAACCCGTTCTTCACCACCATCGCCCGGGGCGTCGAGGACGTGGCCGCGGCGCATGGCTTCTCGGTGATGTACTGCAACACCGACGAGTCCGAGGCCGAGGAGGAGCAGTACCTCCTCATGCTGATCGAGCGCCAGGTGGACGGCGTCCTGCTGGTCCCCGCGCGCAGCTCCGGCGCCTCGTTCCGACTCCTCCACGCCCACCGGATGCCGGTCGTCGTGCTGGACCGCCGCGTCGCCGCCCACGACGTGGACAGTGTCCGCTGCGACTCGGAGGCCGGCGGGTATGCCCTCACCCGTCACCTGATCGAGCTCGGCCACCGGCGGATCGCCGTGCTGACCGGCCGCCGGAACGTCTCGACGTCGGTGGACCGTGTCGCCGGGGCGCGACGCGCCCTCGAGGAGGCCGGCCTGACGCTGGACGACGAGATGGTCCACTGGGGCGGGTTCAACTTCGGCAAGCTCAACCAGGCCGACGGGCACCGGATGACCCAGGAGGTGCTGGCCGCCGAGGGCGCGTGCCCCACCGCGCTCTTCTGCGCCAACAACTTCATCGGCTTTGGTGCGATCCGGGCGCTGCGGGAAGCCGGCCTCCGCGTCCCCGATGACATGTCCGTCGTCGCGTTCGACGACCTGCCGGAGGAGTGGGTGAGCGAGCCGTTCCTGACGGTCGCCGCGCAGCCCGCCTACGAGATCGGCCACCGCGCCGCCTCCCGCCTGCTGGGCCAGGTCTCCGGCAGCCACCAGCCTACCGGCGAGAACGTCGTGCTCCCGTTCGAGCTCATCGTCCGGCGGTCCAGCGGGCCGCCGCGCACCGCGTCCGTCACCCCGTTGACCGCCGCCAGCGCGTGAAGGAGATCCCATGCTGAAGAGCCGCCTGCTCCACCCCGAGATCCTGCAGGCCCTGGGCGAGGCCGGTCACGGTGCCCAGGTCCTGATCGCCGACGGCAACTACCCGCTGGCCACGCGGTCCAATCCCGACGCCCACCGGGTGTACCTGAACCTCGCGCCCGGGCAGCTCACGGTCACCGACGTGCTCGATGTCATCGCGGATGCGATCCCGGTCGAGGCGGCCTACGTCATGGGCCCCGATGACGGCACCGAGCCGTCGATCTATGCCGACTTCCGGGAGCTGCTCCCCGAGACGGAGCTTGAGCGCCTCGGCCGCTTCGAGTTCTACGACATGGCTCGCGGGCCCGACACTGCGCTGGCGATCGCCACGGGCGAGCAGCGCATCTACGCCAACATCCTGCTGACGATCGGCGTGGTGATGCCGGAATAGGGGTCAGGAGGCAGCAGATCCGACAGCACCCCGCCTGGCGTCCCAGGAATCGAGGAACGTTCATGACCACTGTCAACACCACCGGCCGTTTCGTGGGCGACTGGCCCCGGATCGGCATCCGTCCCGCCGTCGACGGCCGCATGCACGGCGTCCGCGAGTCGCTCGAGGAGCAGACCCGGGCCATGGCCCTCCGCACGGCGGACCTGCTCCGGGCCAACCTTCGCTACCCGGACGGGACGCCGGTCGACGTCGTGGTCCCGGACCACAACATCGGTGGCGTCTACGAGGCGGCCAAGGTGGCCGAGCTGTTCCGCAAGGAGGGCGTCGGCGTCTCGCTCACGATCACACCCTGCTGGTGCTACGGCTCAGAGACCATGGACATGGACCCCCTGACGCCCAAGGCGGTCTGGGGCTTCAACGGCACCGAGCGGCCCGGCGCGGTCTACCTCGCGGCCG
>JAHECL010000077.1 GCA_024641745.1 Gemmatimonadota bacterium
ATCATCAGGTGCGCCCACGGCTTGCCGGGGTACATCAGCCACGGCTGGTTGAGGGCCGGCTGCAGGGAGATGCCGGTGGATTCCTCGGTGGCGTAGGGCAGGTAGAACGAGATCAGCGTGCTCGCGTTCTTGGGGCGGCCGGCCATCGGGTCGAAGTTGACGCTGTCGGCGTAGAGCGAGTAGAGCGCCGCCGCCGCCGGCATCGTGATGGTGCCGGCCTTGATTTCCGCCAGGCGCGCCGAGTCCACGGCCGACTTCTTGGTGATGCCGGCAGCGCGGAGCTCGCGGCCGCGCCGCATGAAGGCGGCCAGCGACTTGTGGTAGCAGTTGGCGGCGTAGCCCTCGACGGTCGGGTCGTCAGCCAGGCAGATCATCACGTTGGTGCCGGCGCGCAGCTGGACCAGCGGCCCGCCCGCGGTCTTGTAGCCCAGCACCTCCGCGCCCGGCCGCATGCTGTCGGGGAGGGGAAGCACCGCGGCGGCGATCTGCCAGGCGGGGGACGGGACCTGGGCGGCGGCGGGGGCCGTCACCGTGACGGCGAGGAGGGCGAGCAGGGAGAATCGGCGCATGTTCAGCGTCCTTGGGTGCGTGTCGGTTGAGTGAGGGCGGCGTAGACCATGGTGCGGAACCTACCCGCGAGGTCAATCCCGCGCCCGGGAAGCAGCTGCTGCATCAGGACGACGACCAGTCCGTCCGTCGGATCCACCCAGTAGTTCGTGGCGTACGCGCCGCCCCAGCCGAACCGCCCCGGGTTGCCGTAGTCCCCGGCCAGGCCGGGGTGCTCGAGGATCTGGAAGCCCAGCCCGAACCCGAACCCCGGGTCGTCGTACAGCGAGTCCACCTGGTCGATGGTCATCAGCGACACGGTGGCCGGTGACAGGACCCGCGCTCCCTCGAGCGCGCCGCCGTTGCGCAGCATTTCCAGGAACCTGAGGTAGTCTCCCGCGGTCGAGACCAGTCCGGCGCCACCGGCGAAATTCTGCCGTGGGCCTGCGAGATAGTCACCCTGGCCCCTCGGGCCGTCGGGGGCGCGCACCAGAGTGCCTTCGGCGGTGACGGCATAAACCGTCGTCATCCGCCCGGCCACCGCGTCCGGCGGGAAAAACCAGGTGTGGTGCATCCCGAGCGGCGTGAAGATCCGCTCCTGGAAGAATTTGTCGAGCGGCAATCCCGACGCCCGCTCGACCACGCAGCCGAGGACGTCGGTGGCGTAGCCGTAGATCCACGCCTCCTCGGGCTGCGCCGCGAGGGGGAGCCGGCCCAGGCGGTCCATCGTGGTGCACACCGGCTCGGCCTTGTCGGCCAGGTACCAGCCATACCCGGCGGCGGGGCCCAGGCCCGCGGCCTCGTAGTCGTCCCGGATCGAGCGGCCGGTCCCGTAGGAGAGCCCGGCGGTCTGGGTGAGCAGGTCGCGGACGGTGATGGCGTGCGTTGCCGGCACCAGGACGCGTCCGCTGTCGGTGGTTACCGCCACCCGCACCGAGTCGAAACTCGGCATGAACCGGGAGACGCGGTCACCCAGGCGCAGCCGTCCCTCCTCCACCAGGATCATCGCCGCGACGCTGGTGACCGCCTTGGTCTGTGAGGCGATGCGGAAGAGCGCGTCGGCGGTCATCGGTCGGCCCGTCTCCCGGTCGGCGAGGCCGTAGCTGCCGCTCCAGGCCACCTTCCCATTTCGGGCCACGATGGCCACGACACCCGGGGTCCGCTCCTGGTCCACGTAGGACTGGATGACGGCTTCGATCCGGCGCAGCCGATCGGGGGCAAATCCCAGGTCGGAAGGGTTGCCCTGGGGGAGGCCCTGAGCGGCTGCGGCGAAGGGCGAGAGAACCGCCAGGCCGATGGCGAGCCCGAGGGCAGGGCGGAGGCGCCGGAGGGAGGTTCGAGAGGCCAGCGAGGTCGGGATGGGACCGGTCATGGGAGCTCGGGTGACGAGACACGCCCAACGTACGCTCCGTCCGTCGGTCACGCCAGCCGAACAGCCCGGAATTCTCGCTGGAGACGTATCTTGCGCCTGTTCAAGTTTGGCGCGTAATTACAGCGGTTCCCCCTCCGAGAAATCATGCGCCTTCCCGCAACCGAGCTCCGATGACCACCGCCGCACGCGCCTGTCCTGCTTGTCACACTCCATTGGGCGACGAGGCGCAGTTCTGCTCCCGTTGCGGCGTGCCCACCCCCACCGATCCGGGGGTGCCGCAGCGCACCGCCACCACCGGCATGGTCGAGGTGGCGCAGGTCAAGCGCGCCCTGGCCGGCCGCTACCAGGTGGAGCGGGTGCTGGGCGAGGGCGGGATGGCCACGGTGTACCTGGCGCACGACCAGAAGCACGATCGCAAGGTGGCCGTCAAGGTGATGCGGCCCGAGCTGGCCGCCACGCTCGGGGCCGACCGGTTCCTGCGCGAGGTGCAGGTGGCCGCGAAGCTCAGCCATCCGCACATCCTGCCGATGCACGACTCCGGCGAGGCGGACGGGCTGCTGTACTACGTGATGCCGTACGTCGAGGGCGAGACGCTGAAGGAGCGGGTCAAGAAGGAGGGGCAGCTCTCCGTCAACGAGGCGATGCGGCTGGGGCGGGAGGTGGCGGAGGCGCTGGCCTACGCGCACGCGCGCGGCATCATCCACCGCGACATCAAGCCCGGCAACATCCTGCTGCAGTCGGGCCACGCCCTGGTGGCCGACTTCGGCATCGCGCGGGCGCTGGGCGACGAGGGGGAGGTGCTGACGAAGACCGGCCTCGCGGTCGGCACGCCGCAGTATATGGCGCCGGAACAGGCCACCGGCGAGCGGGAGGTGGACGGCCGGGCCGACATCTATGCCCTCGGCGCGGTGATGTACGAGATGATGGCGGGGGAGCCGCCCTTCACCGGGCCGACCGCGCGCTCGATCATCACCCGGAGCCTCACCGAGGAGCCGCGCTCATTGACCACCTCGCGCGCCGGCTTCCCCGCGGTGGTCAACAGCGCGGTGATGAAGGCGCTCGCCAAGGCGCCGTCCGACCGGTACGCCAACGCCCAGCAGATGGTGGACGAGCTGGATCGCGCGCTGGAAGGCACCCGCAGCGGGTCGATGCCGGCGGCGACTTCCGCCGGCCCGTCCGCCGTGCAGGTCTGGGGCCTCTTCGCCCTCGGCTCGGCCGGGATGCTGGGGCTGGTGGCGGCGCTCATCCGGCAGTGGAACCTGCCGAGGTGGACCCTCTTCCTCGCGCTGGGACTGCTGGCCATCGGCGCGGTGGTGCTGGTGCTCACCGGCAAGACCGAGGCACGCCGGCGCGCCGGGGCCGAGACACCGGGGCTGGCCCGGTTCCTCACCTGGCGGTTCGCCGCGCTGGGCGGCGTCCTGGCGCTCCTCGGCTGGGCAGGCCTGGCGACGGCGCTGGCCTTTACCGGGCCGAACGTGGCGGCAGCGGCACGCGCCGGCGGTAACCATGTGGCCATCATTCCCTTCGAGAACCAGGGCGCGGCGGAGGATGCCTACTTCGCCGACGGCATTGCCGACGAGGTGCGGGGCAAGCTGGCCCGGGTGAACGGCATCACCGTCATCGCGTCGGGCAGCTCGAGTCAGTACCGGGAGAGCACCAAGACGCCGCTGGAGATCGCGAAGGAGCTCGGCGCCGACTACCTGCTGGTCGGCAAGGTCCGCTGGGCCGGGGCGGCGGGTGGCGCGCGCAAGGTCCAGGTGGTGCCTGAGCTGGTGGACGGAAGGACCGGCGCCACGACCTGGCAGCAGAGTTTCGACACCGACGTGACCGACATCTTCGAGGTGCAGGCGCAGATTGCCACCCGGGTGGCGAGCGCCCTCGGCGCCCGCCTCGGATCCAAGGAAGAGGACGCGCTGGCCGAGCGTCCGACCACCAACGCCGCGGCGTACGACCTGTTCCTGAAGGGGAGGGCGCTCAGCGGCAATGACCCGGCGACCCTCCGACAGATCGTCGGGGCCTACGAGCAGGCCGTCGTACTCGATCCCTCGTTTGTCGATGCATGGGCCGCGCTCTCGATCGCTCTCGGCAACCTGTATTTCAACGGCACGCGCGACCCGGTCGTCGGTGAACGATCCCGGGTGGCGATGGAGCGAGCGATCGCGCTTGATTCGAGCAGCGCCATCGGCTACCGGGCCGCCGCCGCGTACTACACGAGCGTGGACTTCCAGCCGGCGAAGGCCAAGGCGGCCACCGAGCGGGCACTGCGCCTGGCGCCGAATGATGCCGGGGTCATCCGCACTGCCGCCTCGATCGATCTCGGGGAGGGAAGGATCGACGCGGCGGTCCTCAAGTATGAGCGGGCCCGGGAACTCGACCCCCGCTCTCCCAGTGCCCTTGAGAACCTGCAGCAGCTCTACCTCTTTCAGCGGCGCTTCGCGGAGGCGGCCGACGCGGGTCAGGCCGCTATTCTGCTCAGTCCAACCGCCGTCACGGTGGTGGAGTGGCGGGTGATGGTGGCGCTGGCCCAGGGCGACCTGTCCCAGGCGCGGGAAGTGATCCGTGCCGCGATCGATCGGGGCATTCCCGCGCCCTCACTGGCGGCAGAATTCGGCGGATTCTACGAGGTCGCCTGGGCGCTCGACGATGCCGAGCGTGACCTCCTCTTCCGGTTGACGCCGGCGGCGTTCGACGACGACATGGCGTGGTGGGGCCAGTCGCTGTCGACCGCCCACTGGCAGCAGGGCGATCTCCAGCTCGCGGCGGCCTATGCCGATTCCGCGCTCGCGGCCACGCGGGCGCAGGTGGCAGCCTCCCCCGAGGATCCGCAATTGCATGGACTGCTCGGAATGGTGCTGGCGTACGCCGGTCAGAAGCCCGAAGGAATCGCCGAGGCGGAGCGGGGTGTCGAGCTCGCCCAGGGGACGGGACCGAATCAGAGCTATCAGTTCCTGCTGCTCGCCCGCACCTACGTCGCCGCGGGGGCACCGGAGAAGGCCCTCGACACCCTCGAGGAGCTGGTCCGGCGGCCGTACTTCCTCACCTCCGCCTGGCTCCGCATCGACCCGACCTGGAAGTCGCTCAAGGGCAACCCCCGCTTCGAGAAGCTGATCCGCCAATGACCACCGCCGCACGCGCCTGTCCCGCTTGCAACACGCCGCTCCCCGACGAGGCGCAGTTCTGCCTCCGTTGCGGCGTGGCCACCCCCACCGATCCCGGGGTGCCGCAGCGCACCGCCACCACCGGCATGGTCGAGGTGGCCCAGGTCAAGAAGGCGCTCTCCGGACGCTACCAGGTGGAGCGCGTCCTTGGCGAGGGCGGCATGGCCACGGTGTACCTGGCGCACGACCAGAAGCACAACCGCAAGGTGGCGGTGAAGGTGATGCGGCCCGAGCTGGCCGCCACTCTCGGCGCCGAGCGGTTCCTCCGCGAGGTGCAGGTGGCTGCGCAGTTGAGTCATCCCAACATCCTCCCGATGTTCGACTCGGGCGAGTCCAACGGCCTGCTCTACTACGTGATGCCCTACGTCGAGGGCGAGACGCTCAAGGAGCACACCGCCAAGGAGGGCCAGCTTTCCGTCAACGAGGCGATGCGGCTGGGGCGGGAGGTGGCGGAGGCGCTGGCCTACGCCCACGCGCGTGGCATCATCCACCGCGACATCAAGCCGGGGAACATCCTGCTCCAGTCAGGGCACGCGCTGGTGGCCGACTTCGGGATTGCGCGGGCGCTGGGCGACGAGGGGGAAGTGCTCACCAAGACCGGCCTCGCGGTCGGCACGCCGCAGTACATGGCGCCGGAACAGGCCACCGGCGAGCGGGAGGTGGACGGGCGGGCCGACATCTACGCCCTCGGTGCGGTGATGTACGAGATGATGGCCGGCGAGCCCCCGTTCACCGGCCCGACCGCCCGGGCCATCATCACCCGGAGCCTCACCGAGGAGCCGCGCTCATTGACCACCTCGCGGGCCGGCTTCCCGGCGGTGGTCAACAGCGCGGTGATGAAGGCGCTGGCCAAGAGTCCGTCGGACCGCTACGCCAATGCCCAGCAGATGGCGGAGGCGCTCGATCGCGCGCTGGAGGGTACCCGGAGCGGGTCGACCCCGATGGTGTCGACCGAGGGCCCTGCTCCGATGCAGGTGTGGGGACTTTTTGCGCTTGGATCGGTGGGGATGCTGGCGCTGGTCCAGTCGCTTATCCGGCAATGGAGTCTTCCCCAGTGGACGCTTTTCCTGGCGGTCGGGCTGCTTGCCATCGGTGCCGTGGTGCTTGTCATGACCGGGAAGGTGGAAGCCCGGCGCCGCGCAGGCGCCGAGACCCCGGGGCTGGCCCGGTTCCTCACCTGGCGGTTCGCGACACTCGGCGGCGTGATGTCGCTGCTGCTCTGGGCCGGTGTGGCCACCGCCCTCGCACTCTCCGGACCGGGCGTCTCCGCCACGACACGCACCGGCGGCAACCACCTCGCCATCCTCCCCTTCGAGAACCAGGGCACGGCGGAGGATGCGTACTTCGCCGACGGCATCGCCGACGAGGTGCGCGGCAAGCTGGCCCGGGTCAACGGCATCACCGTCATCGCGTCCAGCAGTGCCAACCAGTACCGCGAAAGCGCCAAGACTCCACAGGAGATCGCGAAGGAACTCGGCGCCGATTACCTCCTGATCGGCAAGGTGCGCTGGGCGGGCGCCGCGGGCAGCAGCCGCAAGGTGCAGGTGGTGCCGGAACTGGTGGACGGGAGGACCGGCGCCACGACCTGGCAGCAGAGCTTCGACACCGACATGACCGACGTGTTCGAGGTGCAGTCGCAGATTGCCACCCGCGTGGCCAGCGCGCTTGGCGCGCAGCTCGGCTCGCAGGACCAGCAGCAGCTCGCCGAACGCCCGACGGCCAACGTGGCGGCCTACGACCTCTACCTCAAGGGGAAGGCGCTCACCAGCGTGGACGCCGGGACCATGCGCCTGGCTGCCAGCTATTTCGAGCAGGCGGTGGCGCTCGACTCCACCTTCGTGGATGCCTGGGCGGCACTGTCCCGCTCGCTCACGAGGGTGTTCACCAACGGCAACCGTGATCCAGTGGTCGCGGCACGATCCCGCGAAGCCATGGAACGCGCGATGGCGCTCGACCCGAACGGCCCGGCCGGACACGCCGCTGCGGCGCGATTCTATTCCAGTGTCGTCCTGGACGCCGACAAGGCCTCGGCGGCGTTGGAGCGG
Source organism: Gemmatimonadota bacterium (assembly GCA_024641745.1). Lineage (GTDB taxonomy): Bacteria > Gemmatimonadota > Gemmatimonadetes > Gemmatimonadales > GWC2-71-9 > SPDF01. Next base: position 7,122 of record JAHECL010000077.1, read on the forward strand.
GCGTTGCGGCTCGCCCCGAACGACGCCGACGTGCTCTCCATCGCGGCGGCCGTGGACTCCCGCCTGGGGCACACTGAAGCCGCCACGATCAAGCTTGAACGGGCCCGCGAAATCGACCCCCGCTCCGGGGCGACCCTCGGGACGCTCCAGCAGGTGTACCTCGTCCAGCGTCGGTTCGACGACGCCATCGATGCCGGCAACGCTGCGATGGCGCTCGTGCCAGGCGACATCAACCTCGTGGAGTGGCAGTCGATGGCCTACCTCGGTCAGGGGGACTTGAAGGGAGCCCGCGGAGTGATTCGCGGGGCGATCGACCGGGGCAATGCCGCTCCCGCCGTCGCTGCGTTCTATGGCGGGTACCAGGAACTCTCATGGGCGCTGGAGCCGGCCGAGCGCGACGTAATGTTCCGCCTGACTCCGGCGGCCTTCGACAATGACCGGGCCTGGTGGGGACAGACCATGGCGACGGCGCACTGGCAGCAGGGGAATACCGCCCTCGCCAAGGCGTATGCGGACTCCGCCCTCAAGGCCACCGAGGCGCAGCTGGCCGCCTCCCCGGATGACGGCCAGAGTCACGCGCTCCACGGGCTGGTGCTGGCCTACCTGGGGCGCAAGGACGAGGCGATCGCGGAGGGTCGACGCGCGACTTCGCAGACCGACGCCGGCCTCAATGACCTCAACTACAACCTGATGCAGATGATCCGGATCTACCTTGCCGTCGGGGAGCCCGAGAAGGCCCTGGACGAACTCGAGGTGTTGCTGCGGCGGCCGTATGTGCTCACGCCGGCCTGGCTCCGCATCGACCCGACGTTTCGGACGCTCAAGGGAAATCCGCGCTTCGAGAAGCTGGCGAAGGGCAGCTAGGCTCGCCCGTCGGCCGGGGCGGGGTGGAACTTCCCCTCCCCTGCCTCTCGTAGTGAGGTGTTCATTCACCTCCCGGAGCTCCTGATGCCCCGTCCTGCCGATCGCACCCCCTGGAGGCGATCCCTCCGCCTGGCAGTCGCGTTCCTCTCGACGATTCCCGCCGCGCTTCCCGCCCAGAACTATGTGCTCGACCTCCCCCTCGACAGCCCGCATGCCACCGTCACCCAGGATGTGGCGCTCGCCACCTTCTCGGTGGACTACCACCGGCCCGGAGTGAACGGGCGGGTCCTCTGGGGCGGACTGGTGCCGTGGGACTCGGTCTGGCGGGCGGGGGCCAACGAGAACACGGTGTTCGCCGCCACCTCGGCCTTCACCTTCGGTGGCACCGCTCTCCCAGCCGGGCGGTATGGGGTCTTCATGATCCCGGGACGCAGGGAATGGACCGTCATCCTGAGCCGGATGTCCACGGCGTGGGGGGCATTCAGCTACGACCGCGCCGAGGACGCCCTGCGCGTCGCGGCGGTCCCGAAGGCGGCCGAGTTCACCGAGCGGCTGCAGTACGCCTTCGAGGCACCGACGGCCGACGGTGTCACCCTCACGATGCACTGGGAGAAGGTGGCGGTGAGCGTGCCGATCACCATTGATCGCGGCGCGGTGGTGCTCGACAGCCTCCGGAGCCAGCTGCGAACACTGCCCCGGTTCTGGGGGTCGGCGTGGGAGGAGGCGAGCGCCTGGGCGCTCAACAACACCTCAAACATCGACCTCGCCGAGGTGTGGGCCGACACCGCGGTGGCGCTCGCGCCGGGGTTCGGGAGCTACAACCTCAAGGCCACCATCCTCGACCGGCGCGGGAGGACGGCGGAAGCCGACTCGCTCCGCCAGGCCCACCTCGCCTCCGCCACCGAGGCGCAGCTGAACGCCTACGGCTACCAGCTCCTGAACCAGAACCGGAATGCCGAGGGGCTGGCGGTCTTCATCCGCAACACGCAGGAGCATCCCGACAGCTGGAATGTGTGGGACAGTCTGGGGGAGGCGTACGCGGCGCTGGGAGACAAGGCGAAGGCGGTCACGAACTACAGGAAGGCGCTGGCGCTGACCAGCGATCCGGTGCAGAAGAAACGGATCGAGGGGATCCTGGCGGGGTTGAAGTAGGAAGCGCTACTGCGCCAGCTGGGCCTTCAGGTCCCGGAACCAGTGGTCGATGCGCACGAGCGCCGGGATTCGCGGGGTCGTGGAGATGTCGCGCGGCGAGATGAAGAGCAAACTGCGGCCGTCCGGGGAAATGTCGTAGGTCTGGTGGAACCCGTCGAGGATGAAGCCCGAGACGTCGAACAGCGGGCGCAGGTCGTTGACGACAAAGCCCGACGTGGTGTTCACGCTGGCGGCGATCATCTGGCTGGTCGGGTCGACGAAGTAGAGCGTGCGGCCGTCGGGCGACCAGCGGGGAGCCTGGCCGCCCGCGGTGGAGACCTGCCACCGTCCGTCGCCGGTGTTCGGGAAGGGGCGGACGTAGACCTCGTTCCGGCCCGATTCATTGGAGGTGTAGGCCAGCCAGTGGACGTCCCGGGACACGGTGGGGTGCAGTTCGGTGTACGGGCTTGTCACCAGGGGCACCGGCGTGGTATCCCCGTCCAGTCGAATGCCCATGAGGTTGCCGGCCCCTTCGTTCGCGTTGTCGGTGCGGACTACGAGCCAGCGGCCGTCACGCGTCCAGTCCACCTCCTGGAGCACGTAGCTGGTGCGTGCGAGGGTCGTGTCCGGCCGGCTGCCGTCGGCGAAGCGCGCCACCACGATGCTGGTGCCCGCCGTGTCCCGAATGAAGGCGACCATCCGGCTGTCGGGTGACCAGGCCGGGCGCCGGTCCCCCCCACCAAACGAGAGTTTCGTGAACGGCCCCCGCTCGAGCTGCTTGATCCAGATGTTGAGGGCGCCGGCGCCGGCGCCCGCACCGACCGCCAGTCGCCGGCCGTCGGGCGCGATCGCGAAGGAGGTGAACCGGCCCACCCACGCCGAGTCGATCTGGCTCGCCGCGCCCTCGCGGGTCACCCGCAGGATCACGTTCTCGTTGCTCTGAATCGTGCCCACCGAGTACACCACGCTCCCCGACGCCGACACGGCGAGCTGGGTATACCCGAATCCGACGAACACACCAGTCAGCGCCGGCAACCCCGCGCCGGTGAGTTCGAGGCGGTCGAGGTCGAATGGCGCGACGAGCGCCGTGCCATCGCGCTGGACATACAACAGGTGGCCGGTGGGGAGGTACCAGCCCTGGACCGCCTCGGGCAGGAGGAGCCTCTGTTCGCCAGTCTTGAGGTCGAGCACCCGAAGGCTCATCGTGACGCATCCGGAGCTGCATCCCTGAAAGAGCACACCGCGACCGTCCGGCAGCGGTGTGGGATATCCCAGGCCGATGCCCTGAAGCCCCGCGGTGCTGGCGACGACCGTTGGGGTCCCGCCGGACTCGCCGACCCGGCGCAATTCGTTGAGGTCCGGCGAGACGTAGACCAGCGAGCCGTCATCGAGCCAGGCGGCGCCGCCGTAGCCCCCGGCGACCGAGTCCGCCACCGTGACCACCGCCCCGCCCGACACCCGGACCTTGCGAAGCTCCCCATCGGCCACGAAGGCGACCCACTGCCCGTCCGGGGAGAAGACCGGATTGTTGGCGCGCTCCGTCCCCGGGATGACCACCGCCTCAAGCACATCCGACCGCTTGACCCAGAGGAAGCCGTTCTGGGTGTCGTCCTTGATGACCAGGGTGGTGCCGTCGCTCGAGAGGGCCAGGGCTGGCAGGTTCACGTTCGGGCGGAGGCTGTCGCCGAGCGAGATATACTGGCGGATCGTGGGCTCGTCGGCCCCGGCACGCGCGCGTACCCACCCCCAAGCGGCCAGGGCGGTGGCCATGGTGGCGATCACCGCCGCGACCCCGAACCGCCGCTTCCACATCGCATCGCGCGAACCCGCCGACGCGATTGCCGCCACGGCGGTGGTCGACTGGTACCTGGTGTCGGCCAGCGCCGCGGCAAATTCCGCCGCCGTGGCGAAGCGGTCGGCGGGGAGTTTCTCGAGTGCGGTGAACACCGCCGCCTCGACCTGCGGGGGTATGGTGTGGCGCTGGCTCGTGAGGGAGCGCGGGGACTCGGTCACCACCCGTGCGATAATCGCCTGGGCGGTGGGTCCCATGAACGGAGGTTCGCCGGTGAGCATCTCGTAGAGCACACAGCCCAGTGCGTACACATCGGAGCGGGCTGTGATCTCGCGCTCCCCCATGGCCTGCTCGGGGCTCATGTAGTGCGGCGTGCCGAGGCTCATGCCGGTTTCGGTCATCCGGGTGCTGCCGGCCTTGCTGGCCGCGAGCGCAATGCCGAAGTCGGCGACCAGCGCCGACCCGTCATGCAGGAGGATGTTCTCGGGCTTGATGTCCCGGTGGATCACGTTGTGGCGGTGGGCGTAGTCGAGCGCCGCCGCGACCTCGGTCGTGATGCGCACGGCGTCCGCCACCGGGAGCTGCTTCTCGTGGGTGAGCCGGTCGCGGACCGTCTCCCCTTCGACGTAGGGCATCACGTAGAAGAGGAACCCGTCGGCCTCGCCGCTGTCGAAGAGGGGCAGGATGTGGGGATGCTGGAGGTTGGCGGTCGTCTTGATCTCGCTCAGGAACCGTTCGGCGCCGATGACCGCGGCAAGCTCCGGCCGGAGCACCTTGACCGCGACCTTGCGGTCGTGCCGCAGGTCCTCGGCGAGGTAGACGGTGGCCATGCCGCCCTCGCCCAGCTCGTTGAGGAGGCGGTAGCGGTCGGCCAGGGCGGCGGTGAGGCGGGGGAGGGGGTCGTTCATCGTGAGAAATATGCGGGCACCGGAGCCCTTTGGCGAATCGGGGCCCCTACCAGAAATAGAGGTAGAGCGCAGCCACCGCCGCGATGATCGCCACCCCGGCCCATCTGGCATGCGGCGCCGGTTCGAGGACCAGCCCGCCCTTCACGGGGAGCACCACCGGCGC
>JAHECL010000195.1 GCA_024641745.1 Gemmatimonadota bacterium
GCCGAATACCCGCTACGCCGAATGGTTCCGGCAGGCCGAATCGCTCGCGGAGCAGGGGAAGGTCGGGCTCTGGGCGGTGGATGGATTCCAGTGCCGGCCCAGCAGGCACCGGGCGGGACTTTGTTAGCCCGGCGCACTAGGTTTCGGCACCCCCTCAACCGGGATCCTCTGATGCGATGCTCCCGAGTGCTGCTCGCCCCCGCTCTCCTCGCCACTGCCACGTTGCTCACCGCCGGCTGCTCCCTCGGGATGGGAGGCAGTCCCACACCCAGTCCCTGGGCGCTGACCTATCCAGACTCCACGCCGGTCACCTCCGGTCGCATCGTGCGCTTTGCCGGGTCGTACGGACTCGGGGGCCCCAGCCCAGCGTTCGTCTATCGCGACGTGAACGGCCAGGTCTCGGGACAGATGCTCGTCTGGTATCGCCGCTTCGAGCCGGCGCAGGCGGGTGGGCGCTCCGCCGCGGACAGCGCCCAGCAATGGAGCCGGATGCAGTCGGCGATGGACATCGACCGCGCCAGGATGGACAGCCTCTACGGCTGCACCAGCTGGGCGAAGGGGAATCAGGAGGGACGAGCCTGGGTCTGTCGGGTGCCGCCGAAGCACGGCCCGCCGGACTGGGCCGCCGAACTCCGGAGCCTCGATTCGCTGATCGCGGCGCAGCCCAGGATCGGGGTCGGCCGGCGGGGCGCGCCGGTCGTCCAGCCACCCCCGCCGGACCGGCCGGGCGCCACCCCCTACCGCCGGCGTGCCGGCGCCTGCATGGACGGCGGCTCCTGGTACATCGAGGTCCGCGACGCCCGCGGCACCCGCGAATTCACGGCGCCCAATCCGACCGGCGCCTGCCCGCAGCCCGCCGGGCCCGAGAAGCAGTACGCCGCCGCCGGATGGACGATGCTGCAGAAGTTCATTGCGGCGGTGAAGTGAGGGCGGTGATGCTGCTGGCGCTCCTCGCGGCGGCGTGTTCCTCGGGTGCGAAGACCAGCACCGGCCGCACCGAGCGCGAAGCCGACAGCGTGATCGGGCAGTCGCAGCTTCCAGGCGCCTCCGGTGTCCAGAAGGCGATGGCGAGCCAGGACAGCGCACGGGCCCGCGCCGCCGCGCTGGATTCGCTGGCGGCGGCAGAGTAAGGGGGCCGACGATGATCGCCCGCACCTGGCACGGCACCGTCCCGACCGACAAGGCCGATGCGTACCACCAGTACCTGCTGGTGACCGGTGTGCCCGACCTGCAGGCCACCCCCGGCAATCGTGGCGTGACGGTCTACCGCCGCTACGACGGCGAGGTGGCGCACTTCCTCCTCACCTCCTACTGGGACTCGCTCGACGCGATCCGCCGCTTCGCCGGCGACGACCTCGAACGGGCCCGCTACTATCCCGCCGACCGCGAGTTTCTGCTGGAGATCGAGCCGCGGGTGACGCACTACGCGGTGCTCGACCCGCCGGGGATGCTTCCCTGATGGCGATGCTGCTCGCCGCGCTCCTGGCGCTCGTTTTCTGCCTCCTCTCCCTGTTCCACATCGGCTGGGCCCTGGGCTTCCGCGTCGGATCGTTCCAGGCGCTCCCCGAGCGCGACGGCAAGTTGGTCTTCCAGCCGGGCCCCCTCGCGACGCTGGCGGTGGCCGCGCTGCTCTTCCTCGCCGCGCTCCTCGTCACCCAGCGCGCAGGCCTCGGGAGGGCACTGCTGCCCGCGGTCCTCGTCGGGCCGGGCACCTGGGCGGTTTCCGCGGCGCTGGTCGCCCGCGCGATCGGCGAATTGCGGTACGTCGGTTTCTTCAAGCGGGTGCGCGACACCGCCTTCGCACGGATGGACACGAAGCTCTATTCGCCGCTGGCGCTCCTCCTCGGAATCGGCGCAGGCGTCGTGGCCTGGCTGGGCGCCTCGTGAGCATCCGACCGATGACTCCGGCCGACTGGGCCGCCGTCGCCGGGATCTACCGTGAGGGCATCGCGACCGGGCACGCCACCTTCAGGACCGATGCCCCGTCCTGGGACGAGTGGGACGCCGGGCACCTGAAGCCGTGTCGCCTCGTGGCGGTGGACGGTCCGCGGGTCCTCGGCTGGGCGGCGCTGAGCGCCGTGTCCGACCGCTGCGTGTACGGTGGCGTGGCGGAGGTGCAGGTGTACGTGGCCGCCGCGGCGCGGGGGACGGGCGTCGGTCGGGCGCTCCTCGACGCGCTCGTCGCCGACGCCGAGGCTCAGGGGTTCTGGACCCTGCAGGCCGGCATCTTTCCCGAGAATATCGGCAGCGTCGCCCTCCACGAACGGGCCGGCTTCCGCCTGGTGGGGCGCCGGGAGCGGCTGGGGAAGATGGCCAGCGGCGAGTGGCGCGACGTGCTGCTGCTCGAGCGTCGGAGCGCCTCCGTCGGCACCGCTTGATTCCCGCTTGACCCTCCCGTCGTAACTCCCGGATGCACCGAATGGACGGTGCCGTCCAGGGAGGTCCCCATGTTCCGCACCATCGTTGTGCTCGGCCTGCTGGCCACCGCCGCTGCGACCGAGGCCGTCGCCCAGACCGTGCCGGTCGATCTCGTGCCGGGCCGCCGGATCCGGATTCACCAGAAGAACGCAAAGCCCGTCGAAGGCAACTTCGTCTCCCTCGGTCCCGACTCCATCAGGTTCACGACCACCTCGGTCGATACCTCCGCCGTCGCCCGCGTCCGCATCACCCGGTTCGACCTGTACCAGGGCACCAAGTCCGGGGCGGGGAAGGGTGCGGTGACCGGGCTGCTGGTCGGGGCCGGCGCGGGCGCCCTGATCGGCCTCGCCTCCTCGGGCAGCGACGACGACAGCTGGTTTGAATACAGCGCCGGGCAGTGGGCCCTCGGCGGGGCCGTCGGCTTCGGCCTCCTCGGCGCCGGCGTCGGAGCCCTCATCGGCTCCAGTTCCCAGCTGCCGCGCTGGCAGGCGGTCGTGCTGCCCACGGTCACGGTCCAGCCGAACGGGTCGGAGGCGAAGGGCGTCGCGATCGGCATGCGATGGCAGTTCTGATCGGCGCGGCGCATGGAATTCACGCCCGGTTCATCGATCTTTCCGGACCGGGCGTGTATCCTGGGGCACATTTGGGAGAATCCATGTCGCTCCGGGCCCTGCTCGTCTGGCTCCTGCTCGTGTGCGTGGCCATCGCCAACGGCACCGTCCGGCAGTACCTGCTGCTGCCGCGCGTCGGTGCGTATGCCGGGCATGTGAT
>JAHECL010000196.1 GCA_024641745.1 Gemmatimonadota bacterium
CGTGCCGAGCGCATCCACGGCGATCAGCGTCTCGACGAGAGCGTAGGCCGCGTTCGCGGCTCGAGCGTCGAGCCGGTCCAGCGCATCGTCCCGGAGCTGCCGATCGAGCTCCACCTGGGCGAGCGCGACGACCCGAGCGCGGGCAGTCTCATCGACCCAAGCCCCGGCCTGGAGCGCGCCGAGCGCCTCCGCCACCCCCATGAGCTCGTGGTACGCCCACAGGGCGCCGGCACCATCCCCTTCCGTGGGCGGCACGTGGATGACGTCAAGCTGCGATGCCAGGTAGCGATGGCTGTCGTTCGGGCGCGGGATCTCGCCACCCGTCACCGACAGGATCTCGAGCGCGGCCGCCGTTGCCGGGACACTCGGGGTGTCGAGCGCTTGGACGGGGATGTCCATGAAGTAGGCCCGATCCGATCCTTCGACCGCGGCCAGGCGCAGGAGCCTGCCCGGGTCGGAGCGATCGGCGCCCCGGAGTTCTGCCGCGCCTTCATCCCATCGAACGCCGGCGCAGAGCGCCGCGAGTCCCCGAGCCGGGACGCCGGCACAGCCGGCGTCGATCAGGCCGAAACCGCATAGGAGCACCCCAACACACGCACGCCGGGCGGATCGCCTCCACCTGCCCGCGCCGGCAGAGGCCGAGGCCCGGCGCTGCGCGGTGGGCGACCGCCGAACGGCGCGCAACCGCATCCCTCGGGCGCCACGCCGGCGGAAGGCAAGGCCTTGCGCGGTTGACAGGTGTATCATGGCGCCAAGCTACGCGATTTCGGCACACGGCGCAAACGCGGCGACAAAGGGCCACCGGACGCGTCCGCGGCCTTGGGATCGCGCAGGGGGAGGCACGCCATCCGTTCGGAGATCGTCGTGTCATGCAGGCCGGCACCGCGCGTGCCGAACGCCGGGAGTTCGCCGGCGGCGCTTCGCGTTGTTGCGTGCACGCGCCAGAGCAGGGCGACGGGGCTCGCGCTCGCACTGGGCCTCATGACGGTCGCGTGCGCGGGTCCGACCGCCACGACGTTGACCCCGACGCAGACCGTGACGCCGTCGGAGCCGCTCGCCACACACGAGCCGCCTGCGTTGCCCGACGCCGCGGACGGCTCATCCGGGCTCGTGGCCTACGTCGATCCGGATGGGCAGCTGACCTTGACGACGCCCGATGGTCTGAACACCCGGCGGGTCACCGTCGGCGGCGGCAGGGTGACGGCTTTGGGCTGGGCAGCGGATGGGCGTCGGCTGGCCTACATCCACGCCATGGCTCCAGACGCAGCGCGGCAGCTGGCGATCTACGATCTGGACGGCCGGGCTCCAATCACCCTCACGCTGCAGCTCACCGATACGTGGGTGGCGAAGACCCTGTCGCACCTTGTCTGGTCGCCCAATGGGCGCCACCTCCTGCTGGACGGCGGCACGGGCGAGGCGAGGAGCCTGACCGTGGTCGATCCGGGAACGGGAGCCACGCAGGCGACCCTGAGCGCCCATGGCTACGCCTGGTCGCCCGATGGCGAGCGCCTGGCCTTCGGGCAAGGCCATCCGCTGCCCACCCCGCTCGACATCGGTAACGGCGACGCGCTCGACCTGGCGGTCGTGACGATCGGCGACCCGTCGCCGACGCGGCTGCTCGAAGGAAGCCGCCAGGACCTGTACATGCCTCGCGCCTGGCTGGACGACGGACGGCTGGTGTACGACCACATCGTGTACACCGGCCCGGAGGACGCGTCTCGGACACCGGGTTCCACGTCTGGACCGTGGTGGATCCGACCGGACGACGATCCGATCGAGCCGCGGCCGGCCAGGGACCTCCCACCCGACCGCGAAGCCGTTCTGGCGCGCCTTCCGGAGCGATTCCGGAATCCCTCCACGGGAACGGCGTCGTGGTCGCCGGATGCCGAAGCGCTCGTGTTCGATGCGGGCAGCGGATCCCAGCGCGGCATTTTCGTGTTCGACTGGCGTCGTGGCGGCGAGCCCCTTCGAATCGCGGACGGCACGCTGCCCGCCTGGCAGCCGCGCGAACGCGCAATCGACCGGCCGCTCGGGCGCGCGTCGGAACGCGCGCGACCCTGAGCCGCTCCGGCCTCGACTCAGTCCTCGGCGGGCGCCACCACCTCGAGCTTGATCCGGTCCGGGTCCTCGCAGAACATCGCATAGTGCCCGGGTCCGGCGGCGTAGGGATACCTGGATTCGTAGAGCAGCGGATACCCGGACGCCTTCACCCAGCGGGCCAGCTCGTCGACCTGCGCGCGGGAGCTGCCGCTGAACGCGAGATGGTTCAAGCCAACCCGCTTGCGGTGATAGCCGGCGTCCAGATGCGCGCGATCCGCCTCGAGCAGGCTGAAGTAGGCCTGGCCATCCCGGGTGTAGTTCATGCCGTCTGACCATCGATCGGCTTCGTAGCCGAGCTGCTGCATGAACGGGGTCCAGAAGGCGATGGATCGTTCGAGATCGCTCACGTACAGTTCGATGTGATGAAGCATGTCGATCCTCCCGAGCTGGTGCCCCCATCCGCGGATCCGAGACCGTGCGACCGATCCGCGAGCGGAAGCGGGGTTCCTGCGTCACGCCGGCCGTCGCGAGCCGCCGGCATGCCCGATGCGCTCCGCCGCGGTCGTTGCGCGCAAGCCTACCAGAAGGTCCCATCCGGCGCCAGACGCCGATCCGCGTGGCCTGGCTAGCGCCACCGCAATGGTGCCGCAGCCTGGCTTTGGGCACGGACGCCTGTGGCGGCCATCAGCGCCGTCGCTCGCCCAGCATGCATCCGGCGCCGCCGCCGACGGAGGCGGGGGGGGGCACTGAGTGTCCGTCGGAACCGTTGTCGGCCCACATCCCGTCGTAGAAACAGCGGTCGGATCGGGCGCAACCGTGACCACGGCGATGGGCGCCCACGTGTCAGCTTTCGGTCGAAGCCCTCACGTGAACGGAGCATCGACGGTGATGAGCAGCCTTGATCGAAAGATGGAGCCGTCGACACAGGCACCGATCGTGCGGAGTCGGGCTCCGATGTAGTCTCAGGCGTGGATATGAAGATCGCGCCTGGGCGAACGGGACCGCATCGTCCAAGGCGCCCGCCGACGGGCTTGCCGCACGGCGCGAAACGATGTACCTTGGCACTATGTCATGTCCGCGGGGCTTTGCCG
>JAHECL010000197.1 GCA_024641745.1 Gemmatimonadota bacterium
TGCTCGTCCGCCTGGCACGATCGCGGCGGGCCCTGCGCCTTCCTGCGGATGCCCCCAGCCGGGCTCGGACGCTGGTGGAGTTCCTGCGGCCGAGGGGACACCAGCGCTGGGAGACGCTGCAACGCGACGACCCGATGCCATTCTTCAGGGAGGGCTGGAGCTGGCTCGGTCACCTGGCCGGCACGGTTCGGCGTCGGCTCCCTGCCCGTGGCTCGGGCGTCCCGGTACTCGTCCTGGGCACCTCGATCACGGCGCTCGGGGTCATGAGGGACCTCCAGGCGGCAGGACGGCGCGCGCTGCACCTGCCTGAAGGCTGGAGTTGGATCCGGTTCTCCCGCGCCTATCACGCGGTGGCCGCGGCGCCGGTCGACACCTCGGTCGAGGGCGATGCCGGCGGACTGCTGCGGTCGCTTTCCCTCGAGCGGGCGGTCCTGATGCCGTGCTCGGACAGCTGGCTCCAGAGTGTTGCGGGGCTGGATCCGGACCTCCAGGCCCGTTTCCCCTCCTTCCTGCCGGCTCCCGATGTGATCACGTTGATGACGGACAAGACGCGTTTTGCGGAGTTGACGACTCGGCTCGGCGTGCCACACCCCCGCACCTGGCCGATCAACCGCGCTGAAGACGTCGTGGAGGTGCCCGAGGCCGCGCTCGAGGCCGCCTTCCTCAAGCCGCGCGATTCCCAGGCCTTCTTCCGCCGGTACGGCACCAAGGCGTTCTGGGTCACCTCCCGCGAGGACGCCCTGCAGCGCCTGGCGGATCTCGCGCCGACCGGCCTGGGTGTACAGCTTCAGGAGTATGTGCCGGGCCCTCCCACGGCGCACTACTTCCTCGATGGCTTTGCCGATGCCAGCGGGCGGGTGCGGGCCCTGCTTGCCAGGCAGCGGCTCCGGATGTATCCCCGGGACTTCGGCAACAGCTCCGCCATGCGGACCGTCCCGCTGGCGGAGGTTCGGCCGGCCGTCGAATCGGTGGAGCGGCTGGTCAGGGGATCGGGGTTTCGCGGGGTGTTCAGCGTCGAGTTCAAGCGGGATGATCGTGACGGGAGTTTCAAGGTGCTGGAACTGAATGCCCGGCCCTGGTGGTATGTGGAGTTCGCCGCCCGCTGCGGCATGGACGTGTGCGCCTGGAGCTACACCGCCTCGCTGGGACTCCCGGTGCCCGCGCCCCGACCCTATGCCCTCGGTGCGATCTGCACCTACCCGTACTACGATTATGCTGCGGTGCGCTCATTGCGAAGGGAAGGAGCAGCGACATGGGGAGACTTCGTGCGCACCCTGCTCGGCGCATACCAGCCGGTGTTCCGCTGGTCCGATCCGCTGCCGGCGGCCGTGGAGGTGGCTCGGATGGTGCTCAAGCACGGCTTGCGACGGCGCGCAATTCCCTCGGAGCAGGACCGGCGGCGCGCACCGCGGGTGAGGCCGGGAGGACAGCCCTGACATGAGTGCCACTGTCACGATCCGCGAGTTGCCGGAACCTGAGTTCGCGGCGTGGGAGCAGTTCGTCGCCGCCTCGCCACAGGGAAGTCCCTACAGCACGCCGACCTACCTCGACGCGCTCTGCACCGCGGCAGGGGGGAGCTTTTGGGTGCTCGCCGCGGAGCGGGGCGGACAGGTGGTGGGCGGCATCGGACTCTACGAACGGGAGGGGGCCGGCGGCCGCTACGTAAGCCCCCGGCTGCTGCTCTACTACCTGAGCCCCGTCCTCGCCACGCAGGAAACCCGGTACCCCTCCCAGCGGACGTCGCGCGAGATCGAGGTGCTCGGCGCGCTGGCGGAGTCGCTCGAGGCACGCGGCTTCGGAAGCGTCACGCTGAAGTGCCGCCATACCCTTGCCGATGTGCGTCCCTTCCTGGCCCGGAACTGGACCGCCGATCCGAGCTATACCTACCTCCTCGACCTCACCGACATGGAGGCCGCCTGGGGCCGGGTGGAGCAGAACCTCCGCCGGCTGGTCAATCGCTGCGCGGAGCAGGGCGTCACGATGGCGGAGGACGATGATTTTGACTCCTTCAACCGGCTGCACGAACTGACCCTGGACCGGAAGGGAGCGGAGGTCTACCTCCCCGCGGCGGCCTTCCGCACCTGGTTCGGGAAGCTGAGGTCGGCGGGGCTCTGCCGGCTGTACCACGCGCGGCTGCCCGATAGCCAGGTGATCGCCTCGCAACTGGTGCTCGCCGGTGCGCACCCGTTGACCCACACCGTCAGCGCCGCCGCCGACCCTGCGCACCTCCGCCTCGGCGTCAACGCCTTCTTGCGCTGGCGGGCAGCCGAGGCGCTCGCCGCGGCGGGCTACACCGGCAACGACCTCACCGATGCCGCCCTCAATCCGGTGACCCACTTCAAGGGCCAGCTGGGCGGGGACCTCGTGCACTGCCACGTGCTGCGAGCCCCACAGAGCGCCCGCTGGCGCCTCACCAGCGCGCGAGACGCGGGAGTCCGGGGCGCGAAGCAGCTCGTGAAGCGGGCGCTCGGCCGCGGGGAGGAGAGATGAGCACCGGCGCCGACCGCATCTGCCATGCCCTCCACGCCCTCGGCGTCGAGACGGTCTACGGGCTCCCCGGCACCCAGAATGTGCCGCTCTTCGAGGCGCTGCGGACCAGCCGCCTGCGGACCGTCCTCGCCACCAGCGAACTCGGCGCCGCCTTCATGGCGGCCGGGCACTACCGGGCGTCAGGCAGGGTGGCGGCGCTCTTCACCATCCCGGGCCCCGGCTTCACCTATGCCCTGACCGGTCTTGCCGAAGCGCGACACGACTCGGCGGCCCTGCTGCACATTACGGTGGCACCGCCCCCCGAGGGAGGCCGTCGGTTCCAGCTCCAGGCAATTGACCAGGCGGCGATGGCCGCCCCGGTCGTCAAAGGGCATTTCCTGGTCGAACGGGAAGTCGAGATCGAGGCCTGCCTTCGAGGGGCAGTTGTCGCCGCGACCACCGGAGAGCCGGGTCCGGTGCTGGTCGAGGTGGCGGCGGCACTGCTGTCGTCGAGCGCGTCCGCCAGGCAGGCCGTGGACGCCCTTCAGGCGCCGGTCGTTCCCGATCTCTCCGAACTCATCGCCCGCGTGCGTCACGCCCAGCGGCCGCTCCTGTTCGTCGGGCATGGGGCGGCCGGAGGGGCGGAGGCGCTTCGTCGTCT
>JAHECL010000198.1 GCA_024641745.1 Gemmatimonadota bacterium
CCTCGAGCACCGCGCGCGCGGCCGCCACGGATGTCACGGCCTCGTCGGCGGCCAGCGGGGTGCCGACGCGCGTCCGGAGGACGGCCGCGTCCTCGACGGCCCCCGGCGCCAGCGGCTGCTCGACGTACTGCAGCCCGACCCCGGCGAGAGCCCGGAGCCGTTCGACGGCGGTCGTGAGGTCCCATGTGCCGTTCACGTCCAGCCGCAGTTCGACGCCCTCCTCGATCGCTCCCCGGACGGCCCCCAGGCGCGCCAGGAGCGACGCCGTCCCATCCTTGCGGGCGGCCTTCACCTTGATGGTCCGGAACCCGGCGGCGACGGCACGAACCGCGGCCTCGACGGCAGCCTCGGGGTCCCGGGCCGAGATGGTGGCGTTGACGCCCACCACGGGCCGGGCGGCCGGGCGCGACCGGGAACCCCGCGTCCGCATGTCCAGCAGGGCTCCGTCAACCGCGGCCCGGAACGCCCGGCCGGCCGCCCCGGACCGATCCAGCAGGGCCGCCGACGGCGCCAGCCGCGTCACCACCAGCTCCGCCAGCAGCGCTTCGAGCACGGGGGCATCACCGGGGTCCTCGAGGACAGCCTCGCCCCACCCGATCCGCCCACGGGCATCCTCCAGGCGGAGGAGCCACGAATCCCGCGTGGACCATCGGCCGGCCGCGGTGGGGAACGGGACGCGGAACGGCACGCTGACGCGGTGGATGCGCACCGAGGCGGTCGTCACGCCTGCCACCCGAGCGAGACCCCGGCCAGCGCCAGCCCCAGGGCGAACAGCAGCGAGAACCAGAGCGCCAGCCGAGCCGTGCCCTGGAGTGCGAGGTTGAGCTCCCGGGGCTCCCCGAACCCGCGGACGCGGTCCAGGAGCGGGCGCGCCATCGGCAGGGTCAGCATCGGCAGCAGGACGAACGGCAGCAGCGGGGCATCACCGCCTGCCGGCGACCAGCCGGCAATCCAGGCGAGCACGAGCAGCGGCGGCACAACGTACGCCATCCCGAGCAGGGACCCGAACTCGGCCTGCGTCGCCCGCTTGCCCATCACCACGGCCAGCGTCCGCTTGCCGGCGGCGGCGTCGGTGGGGATGTCGCGCAGGTTGTTGACCACCAGGATCGCCGTGATCAGGGCTCCCGGCGGGATCGCGGCGACGACGAACAGCGCGTCGAAACGGAGCGCCTGGAGGTACGCGGTCCCGGCCACCGCGACCAGTCCGAAGAAGATGAACACGAAGACCTCGCCCAGTGCGCGATAGCCGTACGGGAACGGGCCCCCGGTGTACGCAAGGGCGGCCACGATCGCCAGGACTCCCAGGGCCAGGAGCACCACGCCACCGACGTAGACCAGCCACAGGCCAACGAGCCCCGCGAGACCGATGGTGACCGCGATGGCCATCTCCAGCTGGCGCTCGGTCACCAGCCCGGATGCCGCCACGCGGACGGGTCCCTGGCGGTCCGGCGTGTCGGCTCCCCGGCGGTGGTCGGAGAGGTCGTTGGCGAAGTTCGCGACCACCTGGAGCAGGAGCGCGACGATCATGCAGCCCAGCGCGGTGTCCAGCCGGAGGTCCGCGCCGACCGCCAGCCCGGCGCCCAGGCCGACCACCACGCCGGCCACAGCCGCGGGCAGCGTGTGGGGTCGTGCCGCCTGTATCCAGATCGAGAGCGTCGAGGGGCGCTCCGGCGCGGTCATCACGGGCGCCGCGGGTACGAGCGGTAGTCGGCCGGGCGCTTGTCGAGGAAGGCCCTGGATCCCTCGTGGGCCTCCTCGGTCGTGTAGTACAGGCCGGTCGCGTTGCCGGCGAACTCCTGGAGCCCGGCGAGGCCATCGGTTGCCACCAGGAACGCGGACTTGAGGAACCGGATCGCCGTCGGGCTCATGTCCAGGATCTCCTCGGCCCATTGGACGCCCTCGGCCTCGAGATCGGCGAGGGGCACGACCTTGTTGACGAGGTTCATCGCCAGCGCCTCCCCGGCGCCGTACTGGCGGCACAGGAACCAGATCTCCTTGGCCTTCTTGTCCCCCACCAGTCGCGCCAGCAGGCCCACGCCGAAGCCGGCGTCGAAGCTGCCGACCTTGGGGCCCACCTGGCCGAAGATCGCGTTGTCGCTGGCGATCGACATGTCGCACACGATGTGGAGCACGTGGCCGCCGCCGATCGCGTAGCCGTTGACGAGGGCGATGACCGGGATCGGGAGGGACCGGATCTGGCGCTGGAGGTCGAGGACGTTGAGGCGGGCGATGCCGTCCGCGTCGAGGTAGCCCCCCTCGTTGCTCTTGTACTTCTGGTCACCTCCGGAGCAGAAGGCCTTGTCGCCCTCGCCCGTGAGCAGGACACAACCGACCGAGGCGTCGTCGCGGATGCGCGCGAAGGCGTCGATCAGCTCGCGCACGGTCTGCGGCCGGAAGGCGTTGCGGACCTCGGGCCGGTTGATGGTGACCTTGGCGATCCCGGTGCCCGAGTGCTCGTAGCGGATATCGCGATAGTCGACGACGGACGTCCAGGTGACGGTCGATGTCATGCGGCGGGAACCTCCTGCAGGAAGTCGAGGACGAGGCGGCGGAAGACGCCGGGTTGTTCGAGGTGGGGGGTATGGCCGACGCCGTCGATGACCGCGAGGCGGGCGCCCGGAATGCCGCGGGCGACGTTCTCCGCGCGAGGGCGGCCGCGCTCGTCCAGGGCGCCGGTCAGCACGAGGACAGGGGCGGTCACGTCGGCGAGCCGGTCGTGGAGGGGCTCCATTGCACCCTGGCCGGCGCCGCGCAGGCTGGCCGCGAGGCCCGCGGGTCTGCTGGCAAGCCGGATCGCGCGCTGGCGGGCGATGAGCGCGGGGGCGAGAGCGGCGTGGCTGGCGAACACGGGGCTGCGCTCCCAGTTCGTGACGAAGTCCGCGATGCCGTCGCGCTCGATCCGGTCGGCGAGGGCCTCGTCGGCGGCGCGGCGGTCCCGGCGCTCCTCCTCGGTCTCAAGTCCGGCTGAGGGGCTCTCGAGGACGAGCCTGTCCACCGCCCGGGGGTGGGCGACCGCAAGCCGGATGGCGATGCGCGCGCCCATCGAGTAGCCGAGGACGTGGGCGGGAACCGCGGCCAACTGCTGCAGGATCACAGCCAGGTCGTCCGCAGTCCGCTCCACGG
>JAHECL010000007.1 GCA_024641745.1 Gemmatimonadota bacterium
GACAATGATGCCGCCGACGTCCCGCAGCCGGAGCTGCCGGGCAATCTCCTTCGCCGCCTCGAGGTTGGTGCGGAGGATCGTCTTTTCCGGATCCTTCTTGCCGGTGTAGCGGCCGGTGTTGACGTCGATCGAGACCAGCGCCTCGGTCGGCTGGATGATGATCGACCCGCCGGTGGGCAGTTCGCACCGCGGCTTGAAGAGGTCGCGAATTTCCGACTCGATGTCGAACTTGTCGAAGAGGGGCTGTTCCCCGGTGTAGTGGTGGACCCGGCCCATGAGGTCGGGATCGACCTGCTCGAGGTACTGCCCCACCTCGTTGAAGAGCTCCTTCGAATCCACGTGCAGGGCGTCCACCTTGGCGCTGAACAGGTCGCGGATGATCCCGCGCGTCAGGCTGGTCTCCCGCTGGACCAGCGCCGGCGCCCGGACGAAGCCCTTCTTGCGGTTGATCTTCTTCCAGAGCCCGAGGAGCGACTCGATTTCCCGGTTGACCTGTTCCTCGGTGACACCTTCCGCCACGGTCCGCACGATGACGCCGCCGGCGTCCTCCGGCAGCGCCTTCCGGACCATCTCGCGCAGCTTGCTCCGCTGTTCCCGGCTCTCGATCTTCCGGCTGACGCCCACCCGGGACGCGAAGGGCATGTAGACGAGAAACCGGCCGGGGAGGGAGATCTGGGCGGTGACGCGTGAGCCCTTGGTATTGATCGGCTCCTTGGTCACCTGCACCAGGATGGTCTGCCCTTTCTTGAGCAGCTCCTGGATGTTCGGCACAGCCTGGCGGTGGTCGACCTCCCGCTGGCGGGGCGCGGCCTTGTCGCGCCCGTTGGTGGCAGCGTCCGCGCCGTCCACGTCGGGAACGTCGGCGACGTCATCCTCGTCGGGATCGTCGTCTTCTTCGGGCTCGAGGAGGTCGGAGGCGTGCAGGAACGCCGACTTCTCCAGGCCGATGTCTACAAAGGCGGCCTGGATGCCGGGGAGGACCGCGTCAACGCGGCCAAGATAGATGTCGCCGAGGGAACGGCGCTGGTCAGGACGATCGTAGAGGAGCTCTACGAGCCGATCGTCCTCGAGGATGGCCACGCGGGTCTCCCGCCGGCCTCCATTGATGAGAATTTCGCGCTTCACGCGTCAAGACCTCGACCGGATGCAATGCGGCGGCCTGGCCCAGCAGGGCCTGGCCGACGGTGGCACCGGTCAGAACGAGGGAATCCCACGCATGCGCCCACCCCCCAGCCCCGCCGACCCGGGCGGCCCGCAGGCCCGCCGTCGGGTGGAGAGTAGGGGGAGATTCCGCGCGGGACCAATCATTGGGCGGCGACGCCGCCGGCAGCAGATCAAACCATGAATAGACGAGATTCGAGCCATCCGACCCCTGCCGCCCCGCCGGACAGGCCGGCGCGTTGCGGGAGGGAACCGGGTGGAAACCGACGATCCGAGACAGTACACCAAGCGCAGTCGCCCCCCAGGCTCGGACCTGGGAGGCGAACAAGACCGCAAAAGCTGAGGATGCGGAAGACTTCATGCCCTAATGATATGACAGGCCGTCACTTGGGGCAATAGAGGGTGCCGGGCTACCCCTCGAGCGAGGCGAGAATCTCCCGCGCGATGACGATGCGCTGAATCTCGCTGGTCCCCTCACCGATCTCGCAGACCTTGGCGTCGCGCATCATCCGCTCGACGGGATAATCGGTGGTGTACCCATAGCCCCCGAACACCTGGACCGCCCTGGTGGTCGCCCGCATGGCCAGTTCAGAACAGTAGAGCTTGGCCATCGCCGCCTCCTTCTTGAAGGGCTGGCCGTTCTGCTTGAGCCAGGCGGCGTGGTAGAGGAGGTGGGTGCCGGCCTGGATCTCGGTGGCCATGTCGGCCAGCTGAAAGCTGATGCCCTGGAAGCTCGAGATCGACCGTCCGAATTGCTTCCGGCTGGCGGAATAGCGGAGCGCCTCCAGGTAGGCCCCCTCCGCGATGCCCAGCGAAACGGCGGCGATGCCGATCCGTCCCGCATCGAGGGTCTTGAGGAAGTTCACGAACCCCTCGCCCACGGTGCCCAGCACATTCTCCTTGGGCACGATCGCGTCCTCGAGGATCAGCTCGCGGGTATCGGAGGAGCGCCAGCCCATCTTGTCTTCCTTCTTGCCGGCCCGGACGCCCGGCGTCTTGGCCAGTGTCTCCGCGTGCCCGACGCCCAGGGCCTGGCAGCGGTCGAGGTCCACGGAGTCCTTGGTCACGATGAAGCTGGTGATGCCGCGATGGTCCGACCCCGGCGTGGTGCGGGCTGTCACCGAGAAGATCTCCCCGACGCCGGCGTGGGTGATGAACACCTTGGAGCCGTTCAGGAGGTAGTGATCGCCCTTGTCGACCGCGGTCGTGGCGGTGCCACCGGCATCGCTGCCGGCGCCCGGCTCGGTGAGGCCGAAGCCGCCGAGAACCCTCCCGGAGGCGAGGAGCGGCACATAGCGCTCGCGCTGGGCCTGCGTGCCGAACTCGACGATCGGCGATGTTCCGAGGTTGGTGTGGGCGCTGACCGTGAGGGCATGACTGGCGTCGACCTTCGCCAGTTCGTGCAGCACGATGTAGTAGGAGAGCTGGTCCATCCCGGCGCCGCCGAGCTCCTCCGGCCAGGGCACGCCAAGGAGCCCGAGGGGCCCCATCTTGGCGACGCTGTCCCAGAGGAATGCCGAGGTGCGGTCAAGTTCACGGGCGACCGGGGCGACTTCAGCCTGGGCGAACTCGCGCACCATGTCCCGCACCTGCAGGTGCTGCTCGCCGAAGTAGAACGGAAGATCCATGAAGCACCCGGGCTGGAGGAAGAGTCTCCCCCAATTTACCACGGCCAGCCCCCCGATTCACCCCGCGGCGCTGTTACCTTTCCTCGGGGCGCCGTTGGGCGCTCCCCCCTGCACCGCCGTTCCGGAGCCCTGATGCCGGCTTGCCGCCGTTCCCCGTGGTCGATTCGCCTCGTCCTCCCCTGCATCGCCGCCGCGGCGATCGGCTGCGGGAGCGATGCCGCCGGTCCCGGTGCCCCACCCGCCAACCTGACCCTCGCTCCGGTGGACAGCGGGTACGACTTCCCGATCCAGGTCGCCGCTCCTCCGGGCGACGCGACCCGGCTGCTCGTGCTCGAGCGCGGCGGCCGCGTCATGCTGCGGAAGAACGGCGTGGCACTCGATTCCGCCTACGTGAATCTGACGGCGCTGACCGGTGTCCCGGGAGTCGCGCGCGAGTACGGCGTCCTCGGCATCGCCTTCCATCCGCAATACGCCAGCAACCGGCGGCTGTTCGCGTACCTGATCGACACGAACGAGGACACCCGCCTGGTCGAGCTGGCCGCCGACCCGGGCTTCGATCACGCGAGCCCGATCCCCGTCCGCACGATCCTGCAATTCTCGCAGCCGAGCTACGCCATTCACTATGGCGGCACGGTGGCATTCGGGAAGGACGGCTACCTCTACCTGGCCACCGGCGACGGCGAGACCGGCGCGGTCCCCACCAGCCCGGCGCAGGACAGCACCTCACTCCTCGGCAAGATGCTGCGCATCGACGTGGACGGCGGCGTGCCCTACACGATCCCGGTCACCAACCCGTTCGTCGGCAGGGCGGGATGGCGCGGCGAGATCTACCATCTCGGGCTCCGCAACCCGTTCCGCTGGAGCGTGGACCGGCAGACCGGTGACTTCTGGTGGGGTGACGTCGGCGAGGACAGCTGGGAGGAGGTCAATTTCGCGGCGGCCGGGGTGGGCGGACGCAACTTCGGCTGGCCCTATCGCGAGGGCAATGCCTGCTGGCACCCGGCATCGGCATGCCCCTCGGCGGGCCTCACCCCGCCCCTCTACACGTACTCTCACGCCGACGGCTGCTCCGTCATCGGCGGGTTCGTCTACCGCGGTACCGCCATTCCGAGCCGCCAGGGGACATACCTCTTCGGGGACTTCTGCCGAAACACCTTCCGTTCCCTGACACGCTCGGGAACCGGCACGACGTCCGGCGTGACGACCTGGACCCCCGCCATCCCGGCGGACAACCTGTCGGGCTTCGGTGAAGACGCCGGGGGTGAGTTGTACATCACGATGGCGTCCGGGCGGGTGTACAAGGTCGTGGCGGAGTAGGCGGGGGAGACGGGCAGACTGCATGTCACCCTGGCCGAGGCCGGGGTCCAGGTTCATCCTACGCACGGGGGTGCTGTGTCTGACTTCGAATCGCTCGAAGCGCGGGTGAAGGTGCTGGAAGGCCATAATCGCAGCCTGCGGTGGACGGTCATCCTCACCCTTGCACTCTCGCTCCTCGGGCTGATGTGGGGACGGGTGTGGCCGCGTAACGGCGTGATCGAGGCAAGGTCGTTCGTGGTCTCGGACGCGAATGGCGAGATCCACGGCACCTTCGGCCTGGACGAGGGCGGTGTCGGACTCAACCTCCATGATGCGCGCGGCCGCTGGCGCGCGGGGATGGTCGTGGACAATACCGGTCGCCCGGCTCTCTTCCTCTTCGATACCGTGTCCCAGCCGGTGGTGACGCTGAACCTGCAGCGTGGCGGCGCGCCGATGCTCAGGATGCGGACGCCCGACGACGCAGCCACCTTGCAGGTGAACCTGGGCGACGGCGCGAGGCAGGGACTCTTCCTGACGCGGGCGGCGGATACCGTCGGACTGGCGCCGCCCAGATAGCGGCCTGCCCGTCCTTGCGGGAGGCGCCGACGGAGCGTAGGGTATGGCCAGAGCACCGTGCCACCCCTCCCCCAACCTGAGAGGTTCAGCCATGACCGGTCCATCGCACTGGCGCGCCGAAGCACACAGACACGCCAGGCGCCTCGTCACCCTCGGACTCCTCGAGATCATCGTCGGCGTCCTGATCATGGCGACACCGCTCGCCGGCGGCCTGGCCGTGACGGTCATCGTGGGACTCGGCCTCATGCTGGCCGGCATCTTCCGGATCGTGGCGGCATTCCACGCGGACTCGTTCGGGTCCGGGGCGCTGGGCTTCCTCTGGGGGCTCCTCCTCACCGTGGCCGGATTCCACATCTTTACCAACCCGGGCCTCGGCCTGCTGAGCCTGACCCTGGTGCTCACGATGGTGTTCTTCGCGAGCGGGCTGACCCAGATCATCGTGGCCTTCAAGATGAAGCCGCATGAGGGATGGGGCTGGATGCTGGTCGGGGGCGCCGTGGCGGTCCTCCTGTCCATCATGGTCTGGCGCCAGTTCCCGTTCTCCGGCGTGTACCTGGTCGGCACGCTGGTGGGAATCAACATCCTGTTCAACGGCATCAGCACCCTGGTGGTCGGGCGCGCCGCCCGCAAGCTGACAGCTACGAGCTAGCCGGCACCGCACCGCCGTCTCAGGGCTGCAGCGGGTGCCGGTCGCACCCGCTGCACCGCTTGAGGCACTCACCGAAATACCGCAGCAGTTCTCGCCGACGGCATCGAGAAGTCGTCGCATACCGTTCCATCGCCGCGATGCGCGCCGCCGCCCCCTTCCGTCGGAGCCGCACGGCCTTCCAGTCCGGCCCTTCGCCACCGGCACCGAGTTCGTTCCGCAGCCTCTCGACCGAGTCGCGCACATTCGAGGGCAGCCCGGCCAGCTGGTTCGGGTCCTTCCACGCCCTTTCCACCATCCGCTCCGGCGGGAAGGTCACGTCCAGCTGCCGGCGGTGGAGCTCGGCGTCCCCCTTCCGGAAGAGAAGCAGGCACCGGGACGCCTCGCCATCGCGCCCCGCCCTCCCCGCCTCCTGGTAGTAGGACTCCGGCGTCGCCGGCAGCATCCAATGCACGACGACCCGCACGTCGGGCTTGTCGATGCCCATCCCGAAGGCGCTGGTCGCCGTGACCACATCGATCCCGCCGGCGAGAAATCGTGTCAGGACATCGTGCCGCCGGTTCCGGTCCAGGCCGGCGTGGTAGGACGCGCTGCGGAACCCCGCCATGTGGAGCGACCGCGCCAGCCCCTCCGTGATCCGGCGGGTCGGCGCATAGACGATGGCGGTGCCCTGGCGCGGGGCGAGGGAGGTGAGCACTCGCCTGAACCGGTCTCGATGGTCGGTGACCCGTTCGACGCCGAACCAGAGATTCGGCCGGTCGAACGATGCGAGGTGCAGGTCGCAGCGCCCGGCCCGCCCGAGCCGCAGCGAGGTCGTGATATCCGCCCGCACCGCGGGAGTCGCGCTGCCGGTGAGCGCGATGACCGGCGGCCTGCCCAGGCGAATCCGGGCGGCGAGCAGCAACCGGTAGCTCGGCCGGAAGTCATGTCCCCACTCACTGATGCAGTGCGCTTCATCGACGGCCAGCAGTCCCACCCGGACTCCGGCGGTGGAAAGCCCCGCCGCCAGGCGCTCCAGTCGCTCCGGTGAGACGTACAGGAGCTTCACCAGGCCCGCGCGAACGTCCGCCAGCACCGCACGCTGCTCCGTCGCATCGAGGGCACTGTTGAGCGCGGCCGCGGCCATCCCGCGGCGACGCGCTGCCTCGACCTGGTCCTGCATCAGCGAAAGCAGCGGCGACACCACGACGGTGAGCCCGTCGAGCACGAGGGCCGGGACCTGGAAGCAGACCGACTTGCCGCCGCCCGTCGGCAGGACCGCCAGGGTATCGCGCCCGGCGAGCACCGACTGGATGACCCGGCGCTGCGCGGGACGAAAATCGGGAAAGCCGTAGTGATGCGCGAGCACCGCCCGGGCACGGACGAGGCGCTCGGGAAGCGAAGTCGGCATCGGCCAACGATGCCCATGGGCAGGGGAGGCGGTGGTACCACGGTGGTGCGAGCCGGAGCGCGGGCCCGCCGGTCAGTCCTCGGGGCTGTCCGTCGACTCTTCGGAGGATGCCCTGCGCTGCTGGAACCGCTGCATCATCCGGACCGCGAACGACGATCCCAGGAATCCGATCGCGATCCAGACGAGGGTTCGGTCATCGCGGGCGATGGCGATCGCCGCCGCCAGAAAGCCCATGAGGGCAGTGAAATAGCGGAGCGGGTTCACTTGGCGAGAAAGGCCGCGATCGCCTGCTTGAAGTCCGGCGTGCTGCGCGCAAGGGCGTTCACCTGGGCA
Source organism: Gemmatimonadota bacterium (assembly GCA_024641745.1). Classification (GTDB taxonomy): domain Bacteria; phylum Gemmatimonadota; class Gemmatimonadetes; order Gemmatimonadales; family GWC2-71-9; genus SPDF01. The sequence goes on from JAHECL010000007.1 coordinate 7,031, forward strand.
CCGAGGGCGATCCCCTCCTCGAAGCCAAGCCCGTCGAGCTGGTAGAACTGGCGCTTCGTCAGCGCGAGCGCCGACCCGCTGGATCCGGCCAGCACCGCGATGGTACGGGCAGCCTCTGCGTCAAACTCCGCATCGGCGATGACCCTCGACACCAGCCCCGCCGCCAGCGCCTCGCTGGCGGTGAGCACCCGGCCCGTGGCCGCGAGGTCAAAGGCGATCTTCTCGCCGGTCAGCCGGCGCAACAGCGTCATCACCATGGCCGGGACGAACCCGCGCTCGATCTCGGGATACCCGAATTTCGCGCTGGCCGTTGCGAGGACCAGGTCGCACGCCGTCGCGAGCCCCGCGCCGCCGGCCAGCGCCCGACCGTGCACCACGGCCACGACCGGCTTGGGCAGCTCCCGGAACTTGACGAAGAGCCCGCCGAGGTGAAGTGCCGTCGCCCGGTTCTGTTCCGGGGTCTGGTCCGCGCTGGCCAGCAGTTCCGCGAGATCGGCCCCGGCGCAGAAGTCCTTCCCCGCCCCACGGATGGCAACCACCCGCACGTCCGCATCGAGGTCGGCCCGGTCGAGCGCCGCGTGCAGCGCGTCGAGCGTGGGTGTGTCGAGCGCATTGCGCTTCGCTGGACGGTTCAGGGTGAGGGTCAGGATCCCGCCGTCGAGTCGCTGCAGGAGGGAATCGCTCACCTGGCCGCCTTCCGCGCCTTGCGCGCCACGGCCGCGGTGACCGGGACTTCCATCCGGAGGAGCGCCGTCGAGTACACCTTGCCCTGTGCATCGGTCTTCAGGGAAATCGTCCCGCCCCCGTCGAGCGCGTCGTGGAGGAGGAAGTTGAGCGCCGAAAGGTTGGGCAACTCGAAGCGCTCCACGCGGCTCACCATGCCCTTGAAATGCCTGCGCACCCGTGCCACGGTGACCTGCGTCTTCAGGAGCGCGTACCACTCCGGCTCCAGCGCGATGAGGCCGACGTTGGCGGTGTTTCCCTTGTCGCCTGAGCGGGCGTGGGCCAGGTAGCGGAGCTGCAGCGGAACCATCTTGGCAGTGGGCATCACGCCTCCAGAATCTCGACCCGGACCCCGGGCTCGACGGCGGTTCGGTCGATCAACGCGGGCCAGTAGGCCACGATCTCCTCGACCTGCGGGCGTCCTCCCGCGAAGCCGGTGACGCTGGGCGGGCCGGTCAGCACCAGCGGCGCGATCTCCCGCGTGAACCGCTCGACGGCGGCCTTGTCGGTCGACCGGACCCCGACTCGCAGCTGTACCTCCGGCGCCTCCGGATTGGCGGGCCCGGCCAGGCGGCCGTGCGTCGCGTCCACCCCGACGTACTCGGTGAGGATCTGCTCGAACTGAAGTCCGAGGTCCTTCAGCCGCTGCCGGAGAATGGCGTCGGCGGCCTTCGCCTTGTCGTACGCGTCGGGCCAGCCGTAAACCAGGGTTCCCACCGCCTTGTACCCATAGAAGTAGGCGATGGACACCTTCAGCATCGCCGTCTTCGGGCCGCCCCGGATACCGCTCACCCGCACCCGGTTCTTCCCCGCCTGTGCCAGCCGGATCGTGGTGAAGTCGGCCACGCCGTCCGGGGTGATGTACGCTTCCGGGTCGCCCATTTCGTATACCAGCTGCTCGGTCACCGAGGGGACCGAGACCACCCCGCCGGTGCCGGGATGCTTGGTGATCACGAAGCTTCCGTCCGCCTCTGCCTCGACGATCGGGAAGCCCGGGTTGGCGAGCCCCTTCACCGAACGCCAGTCCTTCAGCAGGTTGCCCCCGGAACTCTGGGCGCCGCACTCGATGATGTGTCCCGCCACGGTGCCCGCGGCCACCTTGTCCCAGTCGTCCGGATCCCAGCCAAATTCGTGGAACATCGGGGCGAGGGTCAGTCCGGTGTCGGTGACCCGGCCGGTGATGACGACCTGCGCCCCGCGATCGAGCGCCTCCACCATCGAGGCCATGCCGAGATAGGCGTTGGCGGAGAGGACGCGATCCCGGATATCGGACAAGGGGCGCCCCGTCTCCATGTCACGCAGGTCGTGACCGGCGGCGATGAGCTCGTCGAGGTCCGGCAGGAGGTCATCGCCGGTGACGAGCCCGATCTTCAGCTTGCCCGCGAGCCCGAGGGCCCGCGCCGACTCCAGCACCGCCTCCGCGCAGCCGCGCGGATTGACGCCGCCGGCGTTGGAGGTGACGCGGATGCCCTTCGCCACGATGTCGGGGAGGATCCGCTCCATGAGCGGAACGAAGTCCCGCGCGTAGCCGGCCCGCGGGTTCCGTGACCGCTGCTTCTGCATGATGGACATCGTGACTTCCGCCAGGTAGTCCATCATCAGGTAGTCGATCGGGCCGCCGCGCACCTGCCGGACCGGGGCCTCGAGCCAGTCACCCCAGAAGCCCTGCCCGCCTGCGATCCGCACGACCTTGCCCGTCATCGCATCACCGGACCGATCGGCGCCGGGAGACCCGCGGTGGCCGTCCAGAGATTGTCTCCATCCATGACGACTCCCTGTCCCAGGGGAAAGAATCCATCGGGCAACGGCCACGGCGAGACCGGCATCACAAACCGAACCGTGCTCCGTGCACCGGGCGCGAGGGTGACCGTCCTGCGCGCCTCGGGTCCGTCGACATCCAGCAGCACCGGTTCCTCCGCGAAGAACCGGGCCCGGACATTCAGGAGCCAGCCCCCGGTGTCGGCACTGTCGGCGAGCGCCGGCGTCATGCGCAGCGTGAGCGTCTCGCCGGCCAGATCCTCCGGCACCTCGATGCGGAGCCGCACGTCGGCGTAGTTCAGTGGCTCCTCCTTGACGATGCGGCCGGCCGCATCATAGAGGGTGAAACCGAAATCGGTGAACCGGGACCACTCCGCGCGGGGAAGGACGCCGTCGACGACGAGTTCCCTGGCCCAGACGGGCACGGTGAACGCCAGCGACTCCTCCCGGCTCCCCTTCCCCGGCACCAGCGCCCCGCGCTCCGCACCGATGAGCGCCACGCCCACCTGCAGGTCGGCCTGGCCACTGGAGAGGCTGGCGAGGCTCAGGTCCACTCCGTCCGGCCCGCGGGACAACCCGAGGCGCGCCGGAGCGGTACGCAGTACGAGCGTCGCCGCCCCCGGCTCCACCGGCGAGCCGAGCACGTCCACCTCCCAGAGCCCCGGGGTCGCATCCTCGGCGTCGATGACCCAGTCGGCGGGGACGGAGGGCCCGGCCGGAAGGATATCGTCGTCCAGGGAGGGTCGGCCGCCAGGGACGTACAGCGCCCCGAGGAGTGTCGGGCCCCGGTCGTCGGCGACGATCCGCACCGAAAAGGGCCGTGCCGAATCGGCGGCGAAGAAGGAGCGCGCGGTGGAGCCGGCCTCGAGGGCGGTCGGGCCAATGACGGTGTCGGGTCGGACCGGGACGATAATGGTGTTCACCAGGCGAAAGAGGGGACCGGCCAGGGTGTCCGGTCCCCACCCCGTCACGACCCCGGTGTAGACGCCAGGCGCGTCGAGCCGTGCCGTGCGGTAGCCGAGCCGGATCTCCGAGGTGCCCCCGTGCAACACCGACGAGGCCGGCGCCGAGATCCATGGGCTGTCGGTCCGCAGCGTGACCGTGAGGGGGGCGGCGTCGGCGTGGCGCTCGACGCGGAACAGCTGGACGGAGTCGGTACGAGACGCGAGGGTGCGGAAGGCCGCCGTACCACCGCCCCCGCCGGTCGAGGCGACCAGCACGTCGGGCACCGGGCGCCCCACGTGCAGCCACGTCCAGGCGGCGCCGACGTCGGGAGTGCCGGTACCCTGATCGAGGTAGCTGGCACCGGCCACCGGTCGGGCGGTCACCATCAGCGCCTGTTTCAACTGCCGCGCGCTGGGGGCTTCCTTCTCGGCCACGGCAGCGGAACGCAGGAGGGCGAGCAGTCCGGCGGCGTGGGGAGACGCCATGCTGGTTCCCCCCTTCCGCTCATCACCGATCGACCAGCGCGGGACCGTCGAATAGGCCACGCCGGGTGTGATGATGTCGGGTTTGGCGAGTTCGCCGCCGCGCGAGGAGAAATAGGCGACCGGGTCGGGGCGACCGTCTTCGGGTGCCCCGGCCAGGAACGCGAGCGGGAAGGTGGCCCCGACGGTGACGGCGCGCTCGGCGGACCCGGGAAATCCGATGGTGGAGAGGCCGGGGCCCTCGTTGCCGGCGCTGATGGCCATCGCCACGTCGGGATTGGCGGCCAGCACGGAATCGACCAGATGGTCCATCCGCGCAGTGCCTTCCCTTTCGTTCCCCACGCCGAAACTCATGTTGAGCACCAGGGGCATCTGTCGCACCCTGGCGAACTCGATGGCGTAGTCCATCGCCGCCAGCATGCTGCCCGTGACGGTCACGCCGCCGTGTGCGTTGTTGGCGATCTTCAGGCCGAGGAGCTGGGCGCCCGGCGCCACGCCGTCGAACCCGCCGACGCCGTAGAGGTCGTTCCCGGCCGCGATGCCCGCCACGTGGGTGCCGTGACCGCTGGTATCGAAGAACAGGTCCAGGGCCGGCACGCCGCTGACCTCCGTCAGGTTCGCAGCGACGGTCAGCGGTGTGGGCTGCCCCGGCTGGGCCCAGCCGAAGGTGTCGCGCCCGTGCAGGTAGTCGCGCACCGCACGCTCGCCGGCGAAGGAGCCGTCGCCATCGGCATCCACCATCACGATCCAGCCGTCGCTCGCCCGGGTGACCAGCACCGCCAGCGCGTCCTCCTCGTCGCCGTCCCCGTTCACGTCGGAGGCGGGCATCGCTCCGAGGGGGCGCTCCCGGAATACGCCGCCGTACCAGGGCCCGTTCGCGTTCAGGGCCCGCACCCGGCTCATCCCGCCGAGCACCGCCCCGCTGATCCGCACCGAATCGCCGCGCGGGTCGAGGCGGACGAGGGTCACCCGGCCCTCAGCCGAAAAGTCGCGGAGGTCGAGCAGCTTGGGACTCCCGGTCGGCGTGCGCTGCAGTCCGGGCACGCCGGCATCGATCCCGCTGTCGAGGATCCCGACCAGGACCCCCCGGCCGTCCCACGCCGGGTGGACGGCCAGAAAGTCCGTGACACCGGTGGCGGCGAGGGGCATCCATCCACGCGCGTAGGCGGCATCCGCGGCGGCCAGGGGCGCCGGGACCCCGGCGGCGGGTCCGGTCGGCTCCGCGGCGGACACCTCCGGTGCTTCCATCCGGCCGGGATCGATGTTCGGTTGCGGGGCCTGCACGGCGGGCGCGCAGCCGAGCAGCAGCGCCAGGAGGAAGAGCGAACGGTGATGCATCAGCGCGGGGATGCCGAATCGAGCGGCGGAAGGACGAACGGCCCGAGATGCGGCCCGGCGTAGTTGGAGACCGTCCGCAGGAGGAACGCGAGCTGGTCGCGGGTTTCCTCGGGGGTGATGATGGCGTCCACGTACCCCCGCGCCGCGGCGTACTTGGCATCGAGCTGGTGCTCATAGTCGACCCGCATCGAGGCGACCGACTCCTGCACCCCGGCGGGGGGGTCCTCGCCGGCCTCCTGGGCCTTGGCGAGCTCCGGCCCGTGCACCGCCATCACCGCCGACTCCCCTTCCATCACCGCCATCCGGCCGGTGGGCCAGGAGAGGATGAAGTCGGGATCGAACCCCTGCCCCGCCATCGCGTAGTAGCCGGCGCCGGAGGCGTGGTTGACGGTGAGCACGATCTTCGGCACCACCGCGGTGGCCATCGCCTCGACGAACCGGGCGCCGGCACGAATGATCCCGGAGTGCTCCGCCTCCGGCCCCACCATGAATCCGCTCACATCCTGGATGAAGAGCAACGGGATCCGCTCGCGGCTCGCCGTCTCGATGAAGTAGGCGACCTTCTCCGCGCTCTCGGTATAGACGATGCCGCCGAACTTCGGCCGCGTGCCGGGGGCGCCCTTGACCAGCCCCCGGCGGTTGGTGATGACCGCCACCGGCCACCCCTCGAGATGCGCGTGGCCGCAGATCATCTCCCTGGCCACGTCGGGCTGGAACTCGTCGAGCACGCCCCCGTCGAGGAGGCATTCGAGGAGGTGCGGCATGTCGTACGACATCCGATGATCCTGCGGGAGGATGTCGTAGAGTTCCGAGGGGTCGCGCTTCGGCGGCAGGGCGTCGCGCACGACGTGACGGAGCCCGTCCAGCCGAGGCAGCCGGCTCACGTACTCACGAATCCGTTCGAGGCACTCGGTGTCGGTGGCCGCCCGGTAATGCGCCACCGCGCTGATTTCAGTGTGCGTGCGCGCGCCGCCCAGCGACTCGCCGTCCACGGTCTGCCCGGTGGCGCCCTTGACGAGGTTGGGACCGCCGAGCCCCATGAAGCTGGTGCCGTCCACCATGAAGATGACGTCGGAGAGCGCGGGGAGATATGCCCCGCCCGCCACGCAGCTGCCCATCACCGCGCTGACCTGCGGCACATGCAGGTAGCGGCGCATGATCGAGTTGTAGTAGAAGATGCGCGCCGCGCCGTACTGGCCGGGGAAGACGCCGCCCTGGTAGGGCAGGTTCACGCCGGCGCTGTCCACCAGGTAGATGATGGGAATCCGCTGGCGCATCGCCACTTCCTGCGCGCGGAGGATCTTGCGGATGGTCTCCGGCCACCACGAGCCCGCCTTGACGGTGGCGTCGTTCGCGACGATGACGACTTCCCGCCCCTCGACGACACCGATGCCGGTGATGACGCCGGCGCCGGGCGCCTGGCCGTCGTACTGATCGTACGCCATCAGCAGCCCGAGCTCCACCCACACCGATCCGGTGTCCCGGAGGCGCTCGACGCGCTCCCGGGGAGCGAGCTGCCCTTTGGCGTGCATCCGGGCGACGCGCGTGGCGCCGCCGCCGCCCTCGAGGCGGCGCGCCAGCTCGCGGAACTCGTCGGTCAGCGCGCGCAGCCGGCCCGCGTGGGATTCGTCGGTCGAGGAGGAGGACACGTCAATCCTTCAGGTGTTCGGCGGCCCACGCCTGGATGTACCCGATGAGGTCGGAGGTCGGGGTGCCCGGCCCGAAGAGGCGACCGGTGCCCTGCCGCTCCAGCGCCTCGACGTCCTCCGTCGGCAGGATGCCGCCGCCGGTCAGCAGCACGTCCTGCCGTCCCTGGGCGTCGAGCATCTGCCGCACCCGCGGGAAGAGGGTCATGTGGGCGCCGGAGAGAATGGAGAGGCCGACGACATCGACGTCCTCCTGCACGGCCGCCGCGGCGATCATCTCCGGGGTCTGGTGCAGCCCGGTGTAGATCACCTCCATCCCCGCATCCCGCAGGGCGGCGGCGACCACCTTGGCGCCCCGGTCGTGGCCGTCGAGGCCGGGCTTGGCCACGAGCACCCGGATCGGTCGGGACAGCGGCTTGGTGCGTGTCATGCGCTCGTGCTCCTGTCTCGGAGAAAGATGCGACTACCGGAACCGCAGCAGCGCGGCGAGCCCGTGCACGGCCTTCTTCGCGGACGGCTCGTAGACCACGTTGACGGTGACGCGCTGGCGGAGCGCCTCCTCGATGGCATCGTCGATCACGTCGAGCACCGGGAACACGTCACTCTCGCCGCGGAGATCCGCCTCCATCAGCGCCAGGCGGCCCGAGGCCATGCCGCGGAACCCCGCCTCCGCCACGTCCGGATCGACGAGCAGGGTGCGCACCTGCCCGCGGCCCAGCGCCTTGAGCGTCTCGTGCACCCCGTCGACCGCCCAGCCGGTCCCGAGCCCTTCTTCCAGTTCGTGCATCAGCACCAGCTCGGATGACCGCTCCCAGCTCTGCCGCACCTCGAGCGTCGCCGCGAGCACCTCCGCGGCCGTCACCTTCTTCGCGTTGAGCCGGACCGATCCCATCACCCTGTCCGCCAGATAAGGATGGAGGAACGGCTGGAGGGCATCGGCGTCGGTGCCGATGCCGGCGAGCACCACCCCGCGCACCGGGTCCTTCCGGTCGAGCGCCTCAAGCTGCCGCGCGGCCGCCTCGAGGTGGCGCTGCCGCTCGGTCCGCAGCCGGTTGTTATAGGTATGCTCACCCCAGCCCGGCCCGTTCGCGTCGGCATGGAAGCGCCCACCGCGAATCGCCGTGGACGTCAGGTCCGCCACCTCATGCGCCTCGAAGGCGGTGACCTGGAAGAAGCGGGCTGCCCGGCGGTCGATGACGGCGGTGAGCAGCCGCCCGAACTCGTCGTGCGTCGAGGCCAGTTCCCGCACCAGCGGGGTCCGGTCCACCGCGAGCCGGGAGCGGTGCACCGCCGGCAGCGGCACGACCTCCCAGAGCTTCAGCGGTCCGGAGGCAAAGATCGCCAATCCCTGCGACGGGGGCAGGTTCCCGGGCGATTTCAGGAAGGTGAGCACCCGGTCGAGATCGCCGCGAATCGCCTCCTGGGTGGCTCGATCGAGCCCCAGTTCCGGCAGGGCCTGCTCGAGATCGCGCACCCGGTTCTTCACCTTGATCAGGTACTTGCCCCGCGCGCGGTCCCGTGGCTCCACCTTCAGGTAGCAGCTGACCACCCGGTGCTTCCCGGGGCGCACCTTGTTGAGCCGTTCGATCTGCGTCGCGATGCTGGGTGCCGCTGCCTTGGTGCTGCGTGCCATACGTGCCTCCCAGTCATGCCGAGAGGGGTCAGAAGAACACCGGCTCGCGGTAGGTTCCGAAGACGCCCTCGAGCACATGACGGATTTCGAAGAGTGTGCAATACGCCCGCGCGCAATCGAGCATCGCGGGAATGACGTTCTGATCGGCGGCGGCGGCCTGACGAAGCGCCTCCAATCGCTGGTCCACGAGCGCCTGGTCACGCGTGGCGCGCAACCGGGCCAGTCGCTCCCGCTGCGACGCCTCGGCCTCGTCCCCGATCTTCAGGATGGCGACCGGCGCCTCGGCGTCCTCGACGAATTCGTTGACGCCGACCACCGTGCGGCGATGCTGCTCGACCTCCTGCTGGAAGCGGGCGGCGGCGGTCGCAATCTGCCGCTGGGACCAGCCCGCCTCGATCGCCTTCACCACCCCGCCCTGCGCCTCGATCTCGGCGAAGATCGCCTCGGCCTCCCGCTCGAACTGGTCGGTCAGCGCCTCGACGTAGTAGCTGCCGCCGAGCGGATCGGCGACGTTCGGGACGCCGGTCTCGTACGCGAGGATCTGCTGGGTCCTGAGCGCGATGCGCACCGAATCCTCGGTCGGCAGCGCCAGCGTCTCGTCGAAGGCGTTGGTGTGCAGCGACTGGGTGCCGCCGAGCGCCGCCGCCATCGCCTGATAGGCGACGCGCACCACGTTGTTGAGCGGCTGCTGCGCCGCGAGGGTGACGCCGGCGGTCTGGCAGTGGAAACGCATCACCCAGCTGCGCGGGTCGCGGGCGCCATACCGCTCGCGCATGTGGCGGGCCCAGATGCGACGCGCCGCCCGCATCTTGGCGATCTCCTCGAAGAAGTCGTTGTGGACGTCCCAGAAGAAGGAGAGCCGGGGGGCGAAGCTGTCCACGTCGAGCCCGCGCTGCACGCCGTGCTCCACATAGCAGAACCCGTTGGCCAGCGTGAAGGCCAGCTCCTGGACGGCGGTGGCCCCGGCCTCGCGGATGTGGTAGCCCGAGATCGAGATCGTGTTCCACTTCGGGGTGTGCCGGGCGGACCACTCGAAGAGGTCCACGATGACCTTGAGCGCCGGCTCCGCCGGGAAGATCCAGGCGTGCTGTGCCATGTACTCCTTGAGGATGTCGTTCTGGATGGTCCCCTGGAGCTTGTCGATGGACACGCCCTGCTTTTCCGCCGCCGCCACGTAGAAGCAGAAAATGATCGCGGCCGGCCCATTGATCGTCATCGAGGTCGAGACCTGGTCGAGCGGTATCCCGTCGAAGAGGGTCTCCATGTCGGCCAGCGACGAGATGGCCACCCCGCACTTGCCGACTTCGCCTTCCGCGCGGGGGTGATCGCCGTCGTATCCCATCAGCGTCGGGAAGTCGAACGCCACCGACAGCCCGGTCTGTCCGCGGGACAGCAGGAACTTGTACCGCGCATTCGTGTCCTGGGCGGTGCCGAAGCCGGCGAACTGCCGCATCGTCCAGAGCTTGCCGCGGTACCCGCTGGGATGAATGCCCCGCGTGTAGGGGAACTGCCCCGGCAGGATCCCCTGGGCGAGCAGGTCCTCCGGCAGGTCGATCGGGGTGTAGACCGGAGCCGTCGTGCGCCCCGACACCGAGGTGAAGTCGGAATCGTCCCGCACGGGCAAGGCGCCGAACCGGGACCGCCAGGCGGCCACCTCGGACCGAAGCGCGGCGAGTTCGCGCGCCTGCGCCGCGAGGCGCGCTGCGTCGTTCGGCGAATCGGATGTCGTCATGGCCGTGCTCCCTGCTTGAGGGCGTCCAGGATGGTGCCCGCCAGCTCGTACGGGCTCACCTGCCCCGCTTCGAGGTCGTCGAGTCGCTCGCGGATGGCCTGTGCGGCCGCCGTCTCGTCCCACACCCAGCGGACCAGCGCGCGGTCCACCACTTCGTGCGTGCGCTCCTCCAGCCGGCGGCGGCGGCGCTCACGCATCGTGCCGGAGGCCTCCAGCCAGGTCCGGTGGGCATCGAGCGCCTCTACCACGGCGTCGACCCCCTCGCCCTTGGCGGCAATGGTGGCGAGGACGGGATGCTTCCACTCCCCGTCGGCCCGGTCGGCCAGCGCGGCGGTCTCCGCCTTCGTCCGGGCCGTGAACCCGTGGTGCGCCGGGACGTGACGGAAGGCGTTGCCGCGCCGGATGCCGAGGGTGATCTCGATTTCCTGCCGGAGCTTGTCGGCCCCGGGCCGGTCCGCCTTGTTGACGACGAAGAGGTCGGCAATTTCCATGATCCCCGACTTCAGGGTCTGGATTCCGTCACCCGATTCCGGCACGAGCAGCAGGAGGCTGGTATCGGCCATCCGCGAGACCGCCAGCTCCGACTGTCCGACCCCCACCGTCTCGACCAAAATCCGGTCGAAGCCGGCGGCGTCCAGCACGTCGCACACCTCGCGGGTGGACGTGGCGAGCCCGCCGAGCGAACCGCGGGTGGCCATCGACCGGATGAAGACCCCGGGATCGAGCGCGATGCTTTCCATCCGGATCCGGTCGCCGAGCAGCGCGCCACCCGAGAAGGGGCTGGTCGGATCGACGGCAATGACGGCCACGGTGTGCCCCTGGGCCCGGAAGGCGGCGACCAGCCGTTCCGTCAGGGTGGACTTCCCGGCCCCCGGCGGGCCGGTGATGCCGATCCGGTGGGCCTGACCGAGGTTCGGATGCAGCGCGCTCAGCAGCGGCTCGAAGCCGGCACGGCCGTTCTCGACCACCGAAATGGCCCGGGCGAGGGCGGCGGGCTGGCGCGCGCGCAGGCCGGCGAGCAGGGCGTCACGATCCATGATGAAAAGTCACCCGGAAGCGAGACCGGGGCAAGCTAGAGCAGGAAGTGCGTGGCCATCCCCAGCAACAGGAAAAAGCCGCACATGTCCGTGAAGGTGGTGACGAACACCGAACTGGCGATGGCGGGGTCGATGCGCAGCCGCTCCAGCAGCAGCGGGACAAAGGCCCCGGCGAACCCGGCGACCGCCAGGTTGGCCATCATCGCGAGCGCCACCACCCCGCCGAACTCGGGGCCGACGGCCAGCCAGCCGATCGACCCCGCCACCAGGGCGTTGGCGAGCCCGTTCACCAGGCCGACCAGCATCTCCTTCCCGACGATCTCCACCTCCCGGCCATGCGGCACCTGGCCCAGCGCAATCCGGCGGACCGAGACCGCCAGCGCCTGGGTGCCCGCGTTGCCTCCCATGCCCGCGATCACCGGCATGAACACGGCAAGCCACTTCAACTCCTGGATGGCGTCGGAGAAGACCAGCACCACGGAGGCTGCGGCGAAGGCGGTGAGCAGGTTGACGTAGAGCCACGGCAGCCGGCTTCGCACCGCCTCGGTCCACGACGCACCCAGCTCCTCGTCGGCCGAGACACCACCGAACTGCAGGAGGTCCTCCGTCGTCTCCGCCTCGACCACGTCGATCACGTCGTCGAAGGTGACGCGGCCGAGCAGGACGCCGTTCACGTCCACCACGGGCACGCTGGGCACGTTGTAGCGCGCCATGAGGCGGGCCACCTCTTCCTGGTCCCGATCGGGGGTGACGGTGATGTCCGCCGCCTCCGCGAACTCCATGACGCCCCGCCCCGGCGGGCTGGTGACGAGGTCACGCAGCGGGAGGAGTCCGACGAGGCGTCCGGCGGGATCCACCACAAACACCTGGTAGAAGCCCTCCATCTCCTCCGCCTGGCGCCGGATCTCCTCGATGGCCTCGGCCGCCGTGGCCGAATCGAAGACGGTCACGACGTGGGTCGTCATCAGGCCGCCGGCAGACTCCTCGTCATACGCCAGCAGGCGGTCCACCTCGCTCCGATCCTCGACCTCCGAAAGGATCCGCTCCTGCTCCTCCGGCTCGAGTTCCTGGAGGATGTCGGCGGCGTCGTCGTCGGCGAGTTCATCGACGATGTCCGCGGCCTGCTCCGGTCCGAGCGCCGCGAGGGTGTCCTCCGCGTGCTCGTCCTCCGGCATCTCGATCAGCGCCTCGCCGGAGACTTCCGGCGGCAGCGCGCGGACGGCGGTCAGGCGTTCGTCGTCGTCGAGGGACGACAGGACGTCGGCGAGATCCACCGGCTCGAGGTCGAGGGCGCGCTTGACGAATTCGTCGATGCGGCCGGCGCGGAGCAGTTCCGCGAGTCCCGGTCCCTTCTTCTTCGCGGCACGCGGGCTCATGAGGCCTCCCTCACCAGTGGGACCAGGGCGACGGGGCCCGGCCGGACGATGACACGCTCGACCCGCGTCGCCGTGGCGGTGACCACGTCGAGTTCGAGGTCGCCGATCACGAACCGCTCCCCGGGCGCCGGGATGCGGCCCGCCAGTTCGGCGAGGAGTCCGCCGATGGTGGAGGCGACCGACGTCGGCAGTACCACCTCGAACCGCGCCGCCACGTCGGCGGTCGGCGTGGACCCGTCGAGGTCGGCGAGCGCCGCGCCCCGGGTCGGCGGGATCGGCTGGGGCACCTGGTCGTGCTCGTCGTAAATCTCGCCGACCAGTTCCTCGAGCAGGTCCTCGAGGGAGACCAGCCCGAGCGTCCCCCCGAACTCGTCGATGACGATGGCGAGGTGCCGGCGCTCCCGCTGCATGTCGAGGAAGAGTTCCCCGGCGGGTCGGCCGGGTGCGGCGATGGCGACGGGCCGGACCGGCAGCGGGTCGCCGGGACGCAGCTTGAAGAGGTCGAAGGCGTGCAACATGCCGACGATCTCGTCGATCGTGCCCCGGTACACCGGAATCCGGCTGTACCCGCTCTGCGCGAAGATCAGCACGATGTCCGCGAGCACGGCGTCCTCCGGAATCGCGATGAGGTCGGTCCGCGGCGTCATGATCTCGCGGACCGGACGGCTCGCGAAGGCCATGACGCCGCCCACGGCGCGCAGGTCCTCGTCGGCACGCAGGCCGACGGCGGCCCCTTCGCGCCAGAGGGTCCGGAATTCCGTGGCGCGCGAGGGCCGGCGCGCCGGCAGGAGGGCGGCGAGGAGGCGCGCCCACGGCTCGAGGACCGGCATCGCCAGCTTCGACACCGTTTCCGCCCGTGACGCCGTGATCCATCGCGGCGCGAGGTAGCCGCTGAAGAGCACGAACGGCACGGCCACGAGCGCCACCAGCGGCGCCAGGAAGGCGGCGCCGGAGCGGGCGAAGAGCGCCGGGAAGGCAGCGCCGAGGAGGATCACGCCGAAGGCCGACGTCGCCGCGGAGGCGGTGAGGATCGACTCGATGCGCGAGAGCCAGGCGAGGGCGGAGGATCCCCCTCGCAGCTGGCGCGACACCGCGCGGGCCAGCTCGGCGCGGCTGACATAGACCAGCGCGGCACTGGACATCGACCCGAGCAGGGTCAGCGCCAGCCCGGCGAGGAAGACGCTCCAGATCATGGTGTCCCTCCCTCGTCCGGCGGCGAACCGCCGTCCGCGGGGAAGCGCCGGGCGAGGACCCGACGCACCCGGCGTCGCGCCACCTGCTCGACCTGCAATTCCACGTCGCCGATGCGGACCCGGTCCCCGGCCCGGGGCACCCGGCCGAGATGCGCGAGCACCAGCCCGCCGACGGTGCTCACATCCTCGTGGCCGAGGTCCTGCTGGACCAGCGCCTCGAGCTCGGAGAGCGCCACGCCGCCGACCACGCGGAAGACATCGGGTTCCAGCATCACGACCGGTTCGACCTCATCCACGTCGTACTCGTCGTGGATCTCGCCGACCACCTGCTCGAGGATGTCCTCGAGGGTGATGAGTCCGGCCGTCCCGCCGAACTCGTCCACCACCACCGCGAGGTGGCTCGGCCCGCGCTGGAAGTCCCGCAGCTGCCGGTCCAGCGTCTTCCCCTCGGGCACGAAGGGCACCGGCCGGATGAGCCCGGTCCAGCGCGCGGCGGTCTCGTCGTCGTCGAGGTGGGCCAGCATGTCCTTGGCGTAGACCACGCCGGCGACGGCGTCGGGATGGCCCTCGAAGACCGGCAGCCGCGCATGCTCGGCGCTGCTGAGCGTCGAGACCACCTCTTCCCGCGAATCGGCGGCGTCCACCCCGACGATGTCGATGCGGGGCGTCATCACCTCGGCGACGGTCATGTCGGACAGGGCGAAGACGCCGATCATCGCGTCGCGCGGCGCCATTCCCGTGGCGCGGCGGTGGGTGACGATCGGCCGCATGCCCTGCTGGTCGACAAGCGTGACGAGGTGGTAGAGCGGCCGGAAGATGGCGAGAGAGCGCGCGGCACCGGGCCGGACCAGCCGGGCCAGGTCGGGCGCGATGGCGGCAAGGAGCCGCGGGAGGAGGTCGCCGATGACCCAGACGACCGTGACCGCGAGCAGGAGATGGTAGAGGCCGCGCAGCGGCGGCCAGGACCACCAGACGACGGCGGTTGCGGCGGCGGCCCCGGCGATCACCAGCAGGGCGAGGTGCGCGAGGTGCAACTTGCGGGCGAGGGGGAGCGCGGCGGCTCCCTCCCCGTCAGGACGCGGCAGGTCCCCCTCGGCCTCGGCCGCCAGCGCGATCCAGGCGGCCCAGAGGGCAAACACCACGAGGGCCGTCGGCGAGAGGAGACCGTGGAAGAAAGTGCTCACAGGAGCGTCCGGAGATAGCGTTCCTGGCGAACCCACATCGTCGACGCCTCGCGGCCGGCGCCGTCGTCATGGTCCCAGCCCAGGATGTGCAGCGTCCCGTGGATCACGAGGCGCAGCAACTCCTCGCGCAGGGGCAGGTCCCGGCGACGCGCTTCCCGCTCGGCCTGCCAGCGGCAGATGTAGAGATCGCCGAGAAGGCCGCCGCGGGGGTCGGGGAGGGCGAAGCTGATGACGTCGGTGGGAAAATCGTGTCCCTTGTGGCGCCGGTTCATCTGGCGCATCGCCTCGCGCCCCAGGAAGGTGACCGAGACGGAGGCGTGCCGCCCCTCGCCGGCAAGCACGGTCCGCACCGCCTTCCGCACGGCGGCGGCCGGCAACGGCACCACGCGCCCGTGGACGGTCACCTCAGGCGCGGAGGACACGGGTCCCGTTCGTCTTCATCCCACCTGGTCTTCCGCATAGGCGCGGATGATGTCGCGCACCAGCCGGTGCCGGACGACATCGGTGTCCTGCAGGTAGCAGAACGAGATCCCCTCGATGCCGGGGAGGATCCGCTCGACCTGGATCAGGCCGGAGTCTTCGCGCTTGGGGAGGTCGACCTGCGTCTTGTCGCCGGTGACGACCACCCGGCTGTTCACGCCGAGGCGGGTGAGGAACATCTTCATCTGGGCGCCGGTGGCGTTCTGCGCCTCGTCGAGGATGATGAAGGCGTCGGAGAGGGTGCGGCCACGCATGTAGGCGAGCGGCGCGATCTCGATGGTGCGGGTCTCCAGCGCCTTCTGCACCTTTTCCGAGGGCATCATGTCTTCGAGCGCGTCGTAGAGCGGCCGCAGGTAGGGGTCGACCTTGGCCTGCAGGTCGCCGGGGAGGAAGCCGAGCGACTCGCCCGCCTCGACGGCAGGGCGGGCGAGGATGATCCGCTTGACCCGCTTGCGCGCCAGCGCCTCGACCGCCTTGGCGACGGCGAGGTAGGTCTTGCCGGTGCCGGCCGGCCCGATGCCGACGACGATGTCGTGCGCGGTGATGGCGGCGAGGTAGTCCTTCTGCCCGCCGGTCTTGGCCACGATGGCCCGCCGCATCCCCGGGAGCACGATCCGGCCGTCGAGGCCGGTGGCCGGCATTTCCGCCCCCGGCTCGGAGGCGATGCGGTAGACATCCTCCGGGGCGATCGACTCCCCCATCCGCGCCAGATCGATCAGGCCCTGCACCACCGGCGTCGCCCGCTCGATCTGTTCGAGCGTGCCGCCGAGGGTCAGCGTGTCGCCGCGGAGCGAGGCGCGCACGCCCAGCGCGCGCTGGAGTTCGAGCAGGTTGACGTCGTTCACCCCGCCGAGGAGGAGCGAGTCCGCCCCCTCGGTGGAGATGCGGTGGACGACATCGTTGGCGTCAGCCTTCACCAGTGACCTCCAGGTGGAGCGCGGCGAGGTCCTTCGCGTCCACGGTGGTGGGGGCGCCCTCGAAGAGGGCACGGGCGGCGGTGGATTTCGGAAAGGCGATCACGTCGCGGAGCGAGGAGGACCCGGCGAGCAGCATCACGATCCGGTCGAAGCCGAGGGCGAAGCCGCCGTGGGGCGGCGCACCGGCGGCAAGGCCATCGAGGAGGAACCCGAACCGCCGGCGAATGTCGGCCTCGGGAATCTTCAGCAACTCGAAGATGGTCGTCTGCAGTTCCGGCGTGGTGATCCGGATCGATCCGCTGCCGAGCTCGTTGCCGTTGTACACCGCGTCGTAGTGCAGCGCCCGGCAGGACCAGGGCTCGGAACGGAGCCGGCCGGCATCGTCGGGATGCGGCGCGGTGAAGGGATGGTGCGCCGGGGACCACTCGCCGGTCGCGGCGTCCTGCTCGAAGAGCGGAAAGTCCACTACCCAGCAGAATGCGTGCGGTTCCGTCGGGACGACGCCCGGTCGCCGCGCGAGGCCCATCCGTACCGCGTGGAGCGCCGGCGACGTCACGGCATCGGCCCCCGCGACCGCAAGGAGGAGGTCGCCGACCTCGCCGCCCACCGCGTCCAGGGTGGCGGCGCCGATCGCCTTGACGCCCTGCCCTTCCCATCCGGCCGCGGTCCGCTTCGCCCAGATGAGCCCGCCGGCGCCCGCTTCCTTCGCGCCGGCGCCGAGGGCGTCGAGCTCCTTCCGGCTGGCATCGGCCTGGCCGGCCGCGACGATCCCGCGCACCCGTCCGCCCCCGTCGATGGCCGACCGGACAAACGGTGCGGCGTCGCCGGCCACGAGCGTCGTCAGGTCCCGAATCTCGAACCCGTGGCGAAGGTCGGGCTTGTCGATGCCGAATCGCTCCATCGCGTCCCGATACGTCAGCCGCCGGAAGGGACGCGCGATGGTGTGCCCCGCCTCGGCCCAGAGGTCCACCAGCACCTGCTCGACCACCGCCTGCACATCTTCCGGCCCCACGAACGATGCCTCAAGGTCGATCTGGGTGAACTCCGGCTGGCGGTCGGCCCGCAGGTCCTCGTCGCGGAAGCAGCGCGCGATCTGAAAATAGCGGTCGTACCCCGCCACCATCAGCAACTGCTTGTAGATCTGGGGCGACTGCGGCAGCGCGTAGAACTCGCCCCGATGGACGCTGCTGGGGACGAGGTAGTCCCGCGCCCCTTCGGGCGTCGGCTTGGTGAGAATCGGCGTCTCGATTTCGAGGAATCCGAGCGCGCTCATCGTCTGCCGGGTCCGCTGCAGGAGGTGGTGCCGGAGGATCATGTTGCGCTGCAGCTCGGGCCGCCGGAGGTCGAGGACCCGGTGCCGGAGCCGCAGCTCTTCCGAGGGAAGTTCCTCCCCGGTGTTCCGGGCGACGGGAATGGCGGGGGTGACGGCGGGGCCGGCGATCGTCAGGGCGCGGACGTGCACTTCCACTTCTCGCGATGCCATGCTGGCGTCGCGGCCGATTTCCGGGCGGAGGCTCACCTCCCCCTCGACCAGGATCACCGTCTCCGGCCCCACCGACGCCGCCCGCGCGATCACCTCGGCCTGGCTCCAGCGCGGATCGAAGGAGAGCTGCACGAGGCCGGCGCGGTCGCGAAGATCGAGGAAGACGAGACCGCCGAGGTCGCGACGGCGGTGCACCCAGCCACCAAGGCGAACCGTCTGGCCGGCGTGTTCGCGGGTCAGGGCCCCACAGAGATGCGTGCGGTGCGCGGTGGCCGTCATGCGGCGATTTCCTTACGGAGTCAGGGAGGCGGCAGAACACCGCAACTGTGGGAAACGTAACCGCCGCTTCCAGAGGGGGCAAGTAATTCAAACAAAAGGGCTTAGGGGGCGATTGGAAGGCGACGGCGCCGTGGCGCGGAGCAGCCCCTTATCTTTGCGTCATGGCATCTCCCAGAGTGGCTCCGCCCGCGGACTCGATCCTCGACCTGACACCGGACGCAGCGCTTGAGCGCCTGTCGCAGTGGGTCGCAGCGCGCGGACTGCCGCGCTTTCGCACCGAACAGATGCACCGCCGGCTCTGGGTCCAGCCGATCGCCTCCTGGCAAGACGCGACCGAGCTGCCGGTGACCGTGCGCGAGGCGCTCGACCTTGAACTGCCGCTGCGGCGCCTGGCCGAGGAGCTCTCCGAACTCTCCTCCGACGGCACCCGCAAGTTCCTCTGGCGGCTCGACGATGGAGAGGCGGTCGAATCGGTCCTGATTCCCTCCGGCACCCGCCGCACGCTCTGCATCTCCTCGCAGGCAGGGTGCGCCCTGGGCTGCGTCTTCTGCGCCACCGGCCGGATGGGGTTTCGTCGGAACCTGAGCCCATTCGAGATCGCCGGCCAGGTTCGGGAGGTGATACTGCGTGATCCGGCCGACAAGCCGAGCAACATCGTCTTCATGGGCATGGGCGAGCCGCTCCTCAACTGGCCGGGCGTGGATACGGCGCTCACGATCCTCAACCGGCCTGAGGGGCTGGGGATCGGCGCGCGGCACATCACGGTGTCCACGGTAGGGATCATTCCGGGAATGGAGAAGCTGGCGGCGCGCCCCGAGCAGTTCCGGCTGGCGATCTCGCTCCATGCCCCGACCGCGGAACGCCGCCTCGCCATCATGCCGATCGAGAAGAAGTACGACCTCAAAGCGGTGCTCGAGGCCGCCTCCGCGTTTCGAAAGCGGATCACCTTCGAATACGTGATGATCGCCGGCAAGAACGACAGCGATCAGGACGCCGACGCGCTCGCCACATTGGCCAACAAGCAGGGCGCGCTGGTCAACCTCCTGCCGCTCCATCCGGGCGGAGCGCCAGGACTGGAGGCCACCCCGCCGAACCGGATCAAGAACTTCGCCTCCCGGCTCCAGGCCCGAGGTGTGGAAGCGGTCGTCCGCCGGAGCCGGGGCCTCGACATCCAGGCGGCGTGTGGACAACTGGCGGGCAAGTCGGGCGGGCCGACGGCCTGACGGGCAGCCGCAGCACGATCGCTTCATCCTCGCCTCCGGGGGCCCCGCTCCGGCAAGCCCCGGGAGGGGGAGGCGTTTGCATCACTCTCAGTTTGGGACATGCTACATCGCGTGACATGCCACGCGTTAACCGTATGTTTTTGATGCTGTTACGGTCTTTCTCAACAGCTGCTTTTCAAGCCAGGGGATTGCCCATCCCACGGCACTGAAGACCACGGAAAACATTCACGGTAATCCCACGGTCCATACCACCACCACATGCCATACTTGAGTTGACTCTTTCCGGAGCCCGCTTCATGGCCCAGCAGGTCGCGTCACCGCCCGCCGATCTTGCCCGCGTCCTGACCCCGGAGGCCCGCGCCTTCGTCGAGGACCTCACCCGCCGTTTTCGGGCGCCGCTGGCCGGGTTGCTGGCCGAGCGGGCGGCCCGGCAGGCCCGGATCGACGCGGGCACGGAGCAGCTCGCCTTCCTGCCCGAGACGGCCGCCATCCGGGCCGGTGACTGGCGGGTGGCGCCGATTCCCGCCGACCTGCTTGACCGCCGGGTGGAGATCACCGGCCCGGTGGACCGCAAGATGATCATCAACGCCCTCAACTCCGGGGCCCAGGTGTTCATGGCCGATTTCGAGGACTCCCTGGCGCCGACCTGGGAGAACGTGATCGACGGCCAGGGTCACCTGATGGACGCCGTCCGCCGCCGGATCGACTACACCGACCCGAAGAGCGGGAAGTCATACCGGCTCGACCGGAAGACGGCGGTGCTGCTGGTGCGGCCCCGGGGCCTGCACCTCCAGGAGCGGCACCTGCTCGTCGACGGCACCCCCGCCCCGGCCTCCCTGGTGGACTTCGGGCTGTACCTCTTCCACAACGCGAAGGAACTCCTCGCGCGGAAGACCGGCCCCTACTACTACCTGCCGAAGCTGCAGGGGCACCGCGAGGCGCGCTGGTGGAACGACGTGATGAGCCACGCCGAGCAGCAGCTCGGCCTGCCTGTCGGGACGGCGAGGGCGACGATCCTGATCGAGACGCTGCCGGCCGCCTTCGAGATGGACGAGATCCTCTACGAGCTGCGTGATCACATCGTGGGGCTCAACTGCGGGCGGTGGGACTACATCTTCTCGGTCATCAAGACCCTGAAGGCGGTGCCGGAACGCGTGCTTCCCGACCGCGGCCAGGTCACGATGGCGGCGCACTGCATGCGCTCCTATACGACTCTCCTCATCAAGACCTGCCACCGCCGGGGTGCCTTCGCGATGGGTGGCATGGCGGCACAGATCCCCATCAAGGGGGACGACGCGCGGAACGAGGCCGCGATTGAGAAGGTGCGGGCGGACAAGAGGCGGGAGGCAGGCGACGGGCATGATGGCACCTGGGTCGCACACCCCGGCCTGGTTCCGATCGCGCTTGAGGTGTTCACCGGCGTCCTCGGCGGGAAGCGGAACCAGCTGGATGTGATGCGGGAGGACGTCCAGGTGACGGCTGCCGACCTGCTGGCGGTGCCCGAGGGCACCCGCACCGAGGCGGGGCTCCGGCACAACATCCGGGTAGGCATCCACTACCTCGCGGCCTGGCTGACCGGCAACGGCTGCGTGCCGTTGTACGACCTGATGGAAGACGCGGCGACGGCGGAAATCTGCCGGTCGCAGGTGTGGCAATGGCTGCACAATGAAGTCGCCGTCACCATGGCGGACGGCACGGACGCGACGCTCACTGACGCTGCCTTCCGCCGGATGGTGACGGAGGAGTACGCCGGGATTCCGGCGGAGGTCGGCGAGGCGCGGTTCGCCGCCGCCCGCTACCCGGAGGCGCGCGACCTGTTCACCGAATTGTCCACCGCCGCGGAGTTCGTCGAGTTCCTGACGCTCCCGGCGTATCCGATGCTCGACACCCCCTGATCCCACGAGAGCCCTCATGTCCTCGAATTCCGGAAATCGCTGGGCCGGCATCACGCGCCCCTACACCGACGCCGACGTCGCCCGCCTCCGCGGCAGCGTCCGGGTGGAGCACACCCTCGCCCGGCTGGGCGCCGAGCGGCTCTGGCACCTGATGCACACGACCGAGTACGTACAGTCGCTCGGCGCCGTGACCGGCAACCAGGCGATGCAGCAGGTGCGCGCGGGGCTGCCCGCCGTCTACTGCTCGGGGTGGCAGGTGGCAGCCGACGGGAACGACGCCTGCAGCATGTATCCCGACCAGAGCCTCTACCCGGCGCACTCGGTGCCGATGATGGTGCGGCGGATCAACAACGCCCTGCAGCGCGCCGACCAGATCGAGTGCGCCGAGGGAAAGCCGGGCAAGACCCACTGGTTCGCGCCGATCGTCGCGGATGCGGAGGCGGGGTTCGGCGGGGCCCTCAACGCCTTCGAACTGATGAAGGGGATGATCGAGGCGGGGGCGGCGGGGGTACATTTCGAGGACCAGCTGAGCTCCGAGAAGAAGTGCGGGCATCTGGGGGGCAAGGTGCTGGTACCGACGGGACAGTTCATCCGGACGCTGGTGGCGGCGCGGCTCGCCGCGGATGTGTCGGACGTGCCGACCATCCTCATCGCGCGCACCGACGCCGATTCGGCGACGCTGATCACGAGCGACGCCGATCCCCGCGACCGGCCCTTTATCAAGGACGAGCCCCGGACCCCGGAGGGATTCTTCCACATCCGGAACGGCGTCGAGATGGCCATCGCCCGGGCCTGCGCCTACGCCCCCTACGCCGACATGCTCTGGTGCGAGACCTCGACGCCGGACCTGGAGGAGGCGCGGCAGTTCGCGGAGGGGGTGCATGCGAAGTATCCCGGCAAGCTCCTGACCTACAACTGCAGCCCGTCATTTAATTGGGAGAAGCATCTCGACAAGCCGACCATTGCAAAGTTCCAGCGGGAGCTGGCGAGGATGGGGTACAAGTTCCAGTTCGTGACCCTGGCGGGGTTCCACGCCATCAACCACTCGATGTACGAGCTGGCGCGGGAGTACAGGGAACGGGCGATGACGGCCTACTCGGAGCTCCAGCAGGCGGAGTTCGCCTCGGAGGTACACGGCTACACCGCCACCAGGCACCAGCGCGAGGTGGGAGCCGGCTACTTCGACGCGGTGGCGCAGGTGGTATCGGCGGGCCAGAGCTCGACGCTGGCCCTGGAGGGGAGCACGGAGACGGCGCAGTTCGCCTGAGCCGGCATCAGGCTACTGTTCTTCGGGATGGCCGAGGCTGTGCCTCGGCCATTCTCGTTTCACCGTGATGTCCACGCCGCACCTCGCAGCCGGAGTTCCCGATTGACAGCGGACGAACCAGCTTCACACCGGGAACGTGTGTCGATCCTCGGTCTCGCCCTTGCCGTCCTCGGGTACCAGGGTGTGACCTCTGCCGGCTCGTCAGGGGCCGGTGGCACCGAGCTGGTCCAGGCGATCCCTCGCGTGCCTCACCCTCGGCTGGAGCTTCGGGTCGGCGTTGGCCCAGGAGCGTGGAACGATGCGGTAGTGCAGCACCGCGCTGTCCACCCGCCCAGCCTGGTCATACGCATCAGCCAGGAGATCGTGCAGCTCGGTCCTCGTCACGTAGAAGTTTGACGCATCCAGGGCACAACGCAGTGCGGCGCCTACGATCGGGACCGCGTCGGCTGGCCGCCCTTGCCGCAGCAAGGACCGCCCAAGTTCAAGATTGACCCTCGTGAAGCCGCAATTCGGCGAATGTATTGCGTCCCGCAGGTGCTCCACCGCCGCTGCATCCCGCCCGCGTGCCACTTCGGCCAGCCCGCGCACATAGTGATGCAGCCGCTGGTCGCGTCCATACAGGCTCCGCGCACCGAGCGCCTCAATGGTGTCCGCCAGCGCCAGCAGGCGGGTGGTGTCACCAAGCGCAGCCAGGCTGGTCGCCATCTGGGCCAGCCACCACGCACGCTGCCCGGAACCGGGCTGGCGGTCCGTGGGCGCACCCGCCATGTCGCTGAATAATTTGGCGGCGCGGCGATGATCGCCCAATTCCTGGTACGCGAGCCCCTCGAGGTAGGCCTCGGCGTGCCATGTCGTGTCCGGGTCTCTGCCCGACGACGGCCACCACCCATCCACCACGGCCTGCACCACCTCCCGTTGACGCCCCTGGTTCCGCAGCGCGATGAGCCTGAGCCAACGCCAGCGAGTCAGCATGTCCGGCGCGGCGGGTACCGGCCGCCTCGCCAACAGCCGGTCTGCCCCAGCCGGGTCGCCGGACCGCAACATCAGTTCCTCCGTCATGAGCCCCTGGGGCTGAGGCAATTCCGCGGCGGCGGCCAGCGCAGCCTCGAAGTGTACGACCTCCTCGGCTCGCGCCTGCGCGTTCAGGACGGCGATCAGGTCGCGGAGGATCATCCCGTTGCGGGGATGCTGGCCAAGTGCGGCCCGCAGCGCCCGCTCTGCCGCGGGAAGCGAGTCCATCCACGCATAGGAGGTGGAGAGCAGCCAGACAGCTCCGCACTCTGCGCAGGCACGCCAGGCGGTGGATTCTGTGGATTCGTCCCCCTCCAACAATCGCAGGGCGTGCCGGGCCTCGGCGATCGCGGCGACGAATCGCCCTTCCGTCAAGTACACCTGACCCGCGAGGACGTGTGCCTGCGCATGCGAGGGAAAGAGGCGCACCGCGCTGTCCGCATAGTCCGCCGCGACAAGCGCACGATTGTGGGACATCTCGAAATAGCCGAGGATGTAGAGTCGTTCCTCCATCGGTGCGGTACTCGCCGCGCGGACGGCCCGGGTCAGCAGTACCGATCGTTCAGGCAAGTCGAGGAGCTGTGCGGTGTGCCAGGCCCAGAACGCCGCCACGGCAAAGCTCGAGTCTGCATCGGAGGCGGCCGACAGCATGCGGTACGCACCGAGGAGGTCGCCTCGCTCCATGAGGCGCATCCCGTTGTGATAGAACGAGATGGCTTCCCAGGAGGCAGACCCCATGACCGGCACCCGCTCGGTGGGGGGGGGAAGCCCGATGCCGACGGCGACTGCCCTCGTGGCCGAGTCCACCAGCGAGAGAAGATCAGGCGCGCGAACCGAAGTGACGAACCTGATCCTCCCGGAATGAACATCGGTGAGGGTCAGGCGGAGGTCGAATCCACCAGTGCCAGCCCGGCTCAGCATCCCCTCCAGCAGGTCCGTGGCGCCGGCCGACGCGGCGGCGCCGATCCATCCCGTCGTGCCGCGCGCGACGGCTTCGTCCAGCCACCGGTGCGACACGACTCCGGCGCCGGAGAACCGGCCCGTGGCCATCTCCAACGCCTGTGCAAGCAGCGGCCCGAGGGTGTCGGCCGGACTCGCCCCGGCCTCGCGGACCGCACCGATCACGAGAATCGGCTGTGGGTCGCGGGCCCGGCCTGTCCGGAGCACCAGCGACAGGGTGGCAGCCGCTCCCACGAGGAGAAGCGCGGCGGCCGCCGGCCAGCGGGCTGCACGAAGCCAAGTGGCGGGTTCGGCGCTCGGCAGCGGCGGATTGATCCCGGCGGCTGCAGGATGGTCCGGCGGAGGGCCGGCAGGAGGGGGCGGTGCCGTAATGGTCTGGGTTACGGCCCGGAGTCGGGCCAGATGCCCGAGCACCGACTCGGGCGGCTCCATGTCCAGTTCTGCGCCGAGTGCCGCCACGTGCCGCTGAAGGGCCTGGAGTGCGCTGACCGGCGCGTGGTGCTCCTCGAGCGCAGTCATGAGCGCCACGGCATACGGCGTCGAGAAGCGGTCAAGCCGGACCAATTCGCTGGCGATGTCGAGGCGCGCCTCCACCCCGTCGGCCATGCGCAAGGCGCGTTCGAGCGCGCTGGTGAGTTGTCGCAGCACTCCAGTCCGCGTCTGCTCGACCCACTCCTCAAATTCGCCGTGTCCCGAAAGGTGGAACCCGTCGAGGAATGGGCCGCGGTAATTCGACGCCGCGAAGAGCACGTCTCCGCGGGCCAAGGCACCGCGAAGGTCCTGGAGATCCGATGAAATCTCGTGGGGTGCAAGGACGAGATTCATCGCCCCGGTGACCAGCGATCCCGCCGCCAGGTCCTTCCGCAAGGCGTAAATGGTCTGGTTGAGGGAGTGGCGGGCGTGCGGAGAATCGCTGTCGGGCCAGAGGTAGGCGATCACCCGGTCGCGCGAGACCCCGCCTGGCGGACTGGCGGCGACGAGGGCCAGCAGCGCCAGGGGAAGCCGGCCGGCGTTCTCGCCGGTCAGCGTGCCGTTGGGCCCTTCCAGGCAGAGGGGGCCCAGTGTGCGGAGCATCAACATGCGACCCACCTTCAGGGACCTGACTGGGCCTGACTGGTACCTGACCGTGTCTCCCCAATTTGCCTCTTCACGGCAGAACTGCAATGGCGAGGACGCAATTGCGACTGCATTACTCGGGGAGGCGCCACATGAACAAGCCCACGCGTTGGTCTATCCTGGCGGTGCTGCCGATCCTGGCGGCGTGCAGGGAGTCCCCTACCGGAAACGCCGACAGCATTGATCCCCTCTTCAAGCCCGCGCCCGCGGGGCCAGGCTACGCCGTGGTCGTCCCTCCGGTCACACCGGGCTATGCCGCCTTCATGCCCACAGACATCAACGCGCATCACGTCGCGATCGGCGTCATGAACCCGGCAGGCACCACCGGTCCGTCCTTTCGGCAGGGAGCCTACTGGAAGGCGGATGCCGGTGGCCCGCCGCAACTGTTGCCGCTCGGTTCCCATGCGGGCCCTGGCATCCCGACCGACATCGCGGACGATGGCGTGATCGGGGGCAACATCGGTCGCGCAGCCGTCCTGTGGCGGCCGGTTGGGGCGGTCTGGGAACTGGTCACGCTGCACGCCGATGCCCGCGTCAATGGTGTCGGGACCGGCGGCCGTGCGGTCGGTGCGCTGTACAACCCGGCGTACGTCTGGCAGGAGAATCCCCAGCCGGTGCTGTGGGATGCGGACGGTGCGGCGCAGACCCTGCCGCTGCCCAGTTCAGGGGAGTTCAACGGCGGCGAGGCCCATGCAATCAGCTCCGGGGGCGACATCGCAGGTGAGGTACAGGTCTGGACACTCGGGGTGTGGTACTCGTGGGGCGCGGTCTGGATCCGACGGGAAGACGGGAGCTACGGAGAACCGATCGTGTTTCAGGGAGGGCCGTCGCGCGGGATCTCCGAGCGCGCCGCCGCAGGGGCCCTCTTCGTGACGGCCGGAGGGGCGAACTCCTATCGACATCTGATGGTTCGGGACGCCAGCGGGAGCTGGGCGAAGGGGGACTCGTCTTCCATCGCAGGAACGGCCGAAGACATGAATGGGGCGGGCGATCTCACGGGGACAGATCGCAGGAGCCGTTATCAGTCAGCCGGCACACCGTTCGTCGCCATGACATCGGGAGCCGTCATCAGCCTGCCGCTTCCCAAGAGCAGCACCGGGGTGGCCACCGGCCTCAGCACCGACGGCTGGGTCGCCGGACGCATCGAGCTGACCGGCGTCATCTGGAAGCGCTGATGTCCCGCGCCTTCACCGCAGCAGCAGCCACCTTGGATTCGAAGGAGCGCATCATGACGTCCAACGCAGAATCAATTGCCCTCCGCTTCATCGGCCTCGCCCTGGCGGCGATGGTCGCCGGTTGCGGGTCGGATAGCGCAACGGGGACGATGGAGAGCCCAGCCCTGGCGAAGGGCGGGAAGCCCGGAGGAGGGACCACTACCACGATTCCCCAGGAAATGAAGCTGTCCAACCTGAGGGACCTGAAATGCAGCGGCATCATGCCGACCGCGATCAGCCGGGTCGCTGGCGACCGGGTGGTCGGCTACGGCTGGTGCGGATCGGGGACACAGCTATTCACCTGGACCGAGGCGGCCGGCCCCGCCCTGGTCGGCGGAGGATCGACCGAGGGCATGGCCAACGACGTGGCAGGTGATGGTACCCTCGTGGGACACGTCCGGGTGTCGGGCAATCTTCGGCCATTCGTGATTCCCGGCGGAAGTGGTCCGCCGGTACTGCTGCCCATGCTCCCCGGAGACGGACCGAACGGCGACGCGACGGCAGTCAGTGACGACGGGCGGTACCTGGCCGGCACCACCTCCTCGGGCGGCGTGCTGTGGACCCGCCAGTCCGACGGCACCTACTCCGGTCCCGAACTCATCGGCTCGGTGGGCCCGTCGGCGGTGAGCCTGGACGGTCAGGTCGTCATCGGCACCTCGGGGGATCGCGCCGTGCGCTGGGTGAAGCAGGGGTCGTGGAGCGTGACGTACCTGAAACAGGATGTCGCCGGTGAGCCGGTCTACGGAAGCTCGGCGGAGGCGGTCAACGCCCGGGGTGATGTGATCGCGGGGAGTCGGGCCCTGCCGCTGGACGCCGACCCGGGCACACAATACTCGGAGCCCGTCGTCTGGCGACTCGTGGGAACGGAGTGGGTTCTCGAGCCATTGCGGGGGTTCACCTTCTCGGAAGGCGGCAGTCAGGATGTGGTCGACTACCACGGCAGCGTCGTGGTGGTGGGCGAGGCGTGGGAAGATGACCCGGGCAAGGGAGGAGTGCTTTGGCCCGTCGTCTGGACGTGGGATCGGACCCCGGCGAAGGCGTTCTGCCTCCCGCAGCGCCTGGCGATCATCTCGAAACAGGGATGGGGCGGGGGGAGCGCTGCGGGCGTGAGCGAAAGTGGTCGCATCGTCGGACGCGCCTGGACGAGTTCCGTCAGCAACTCTGGCTATCCCGTCACCTGGAGGCTGCCGGCCACCGCGCCGTGCCCGGGCGGCAGCTAGTCCCATCGGGCCTGGCCTGTAGGTGGCTTGCGAACTCCTGCTTCGGGCGGCAGTCTTCCCTTCCCGGAAGATGAATGGGAGGACGCGTGGAACTCCGCCTCGTCAAGCTGCTCCACACCGCGGTCTGGATCTTCTTCGTGGGTTGCATCGTGGCGATCCCGGTCTTCGCGGGGAGGCGCGAGTTCGACCGGGCCCTGATGGCCATCGGGCTGGTATGCGTCGAAGTGGTGGTGCTGGCACTCAACCGATGGACCTGCCCGCTCACGCCGGTCGCGGCGCGCTACACCGACGATCGGGCGGCGAACTTTGATATTTATCTCCCGCGCCGGCTCGCACAGTACAACAAGGAGATCTTCGGCCCGCTTTTCCTCAGCGCGGTGCTCTTCACCGCCGCGCGGTGGCTTGGCTGGTTCTAGCCGGCGACGCCGAACCGTCAGCGGTCAGGGTGCCTGAACTTCCCTGCCCTCCGTGTCCATCCGCTCGACCGGACCCAAGCCAGGCGGTCCGACCGGCCCAAGGAGTCCGCATGCGCATCGGAACCCTGCTCGGCACTGTCCTCCTCCTCATCGGCGCCTACATCGGGCTGCGCGGGATGCATTACACCTCCCAGCGGAGCGTCATCGAGGTCGGCGAGTTCAAGGCGAGCGTGGAAGAACAGCGGAACATCCCACCGTGGATCGGCGGCGCGCTGTTCGTCGCAGGCCTGGGGCTCGTCGGGTTCAGCGTGCGCGGACAGCGGAAGAGCTAGCGCCGCACGCGCGGATGGAGTGGCAGGCTGGCTGCCCCCGCCTCAGCCCGGCATATTCACGGGGCATCGATTCCGGTTACCCTGCCCCGACCACAGTCCCGGAGCGTCCTGGATGCGTAACCGCCTCACCACATCGTTGCCCCTCGCCCTGGCCTTCGGGCTCGCCGTCGGCGCCTGCAGTGACAGCACGAGTCCCAATGACGATGTCCGGGGAACCTACGATGCCGTCGTCCTCCGCCTGACCTCGGGCGTGGAGACGACCGACCTGCTGGCGGCCGGCGCCGCACTGTCCATCGAACTGAAGACCGACGGCACGACGACCGGGGCGCTGGTCATCCCGGCCGAATACACCGAGTCGGGCGACGAGGAGACCGTCTCGCTGGCCGGGACCTACACCTACGACCAGGCCGAAGGCACCGTCACCTTCGACATGGCGGGGGATACCTTCGTGCGGGACATCACCTGGGAAGTCGTCGACAATCAGCTGCAAGGCGCCTTCACTGGGGTGGACTTCATGCTGACCGCCGTCCTTCAGCTTGCTCCCGGCATCAGCCAGGGTTGACGATGCACCGCCGGCAGTTTCTGTCCGTGCTTGCCGCCAGCGGCCTCCTTTCGCGCCCATTCCTTCCTTCCGGGGCGGGACATGGGCCATCCAGCGCAGACGAACTCTACGCCCTCGTCCTCGGCTCGGTGCAGGATGCCGGCTTCCCGCAGGTCGGCTGCTACACCGAGCTCTGCGACCTCGGCCGGGAGCTGCAGGCCGCCGGACGCGGCCGGTTCGTGTCTTCCCTGGCGTTCGTGGAGCCGGCGGCGGAGCGTTTCTACCTGGTGGACGCCACCCCCGACATCACCCGCCAGCTCGACCTCATCACCGATCCGGCATTTCGCCGACGCGCCGCCGAGCGGCGGCCGTTCGACGGCATCTTCCTGACGCACGCCCACATCGGGCACTATGCGGGGCTGGCCGTGCTCGGCAATGAGGGGATGGGCATCCGGAACACACCGGTCTACTGCACGGAGGCGATGGCCGGCTTCCTGGCCACCAATCAGCCCTGGCAGTTTCTCGTGGATCAGGGACGCATCGAGTTGCGTCCGCTCGCGACCGATCGCTGGCATCGGATTGATCCGCTCCTGGAGGTCCAGCTCTGGAAGGTGCCGCACCGAGACGAGTTCGCCGACACCGTCGGGTTCGTCTTTCGCGGGCCTGACGCCTCCCTCCTCTTCATCCCCGACATCAATGCGTGGGCGCGCTGGGACCGCAACGTCGTGGAGGCCGTGTCGAGCGTCGACGTGGCATTGCTGGATGGCTCGTTCTGGTCGATGGCGGAACTGCCGGGACGGTCGGTGGAGGAGGTCCCCCATCCGCTGATGACCCAGACGATGGACGCGCTGCAGCGAGTCGTGGAGGAGGGGCATACCAGGGTGGTGCTCACCCACCTGAACAACTCGAACCCTGCCCTCGTCGAGGGAGGACCGCAGCAGACGGAGGTGGCGCGACGCGGCTTCGGCATCGCGCGGGAGGGCATGCGGTTCGGGCTCTAAGGCGTCCGCCTCAGGAGCTCGGCTCGACCTTCACCTCGACGGCGCCCCCGACGTCATAGCTGACGTGGACCTTCCAGGGCCGGCAGCAGACCTGGCAGTCTTCCACGTAGTCCTGCGTGGCGCCACCACTCGAATCCAGGGTGAGAGGCACGACCTCCCCGCAGTAGGGGCACTCCACCTCGGTCTCCTGGGTGGGATCGTCGTCACCAAGCTGGCCCGGCAGGTCCCAACCGGTCGCATCTTCGTCATGCTCGTCGTCGTGTCGCACAAACCCTCCAGTCTCGACGTTATCCTCCCTGCCCCCACAGGCACAGTATAGTGTCTTCCCTGCGGATTTGCCCCCCCGACCGATCCCGGCGATCTTGGGATCCATGACTGACCGACGCTACACCGAGGACGAGGTCGCCGAGATCTTCAAGCGTGCGGCCGAATCCCAGCAGACTGCCCGACGCCAGCTCCCTGCCGGCGAGGGCATGACGCTGGCCGATATCCAGGGAATCGGACATGAGGTGGGGATTCCAGCGGAGCTCGTGGCCCAGGCGGCCAGCGACCTTGAACACCGAGGTCTTCCCGCCTCCGAACGCTTCCTCGGCTTCCCGCTCAAGGTCGGGCGGACCATCGAACTGGACCGGCGGGTGACCGACGAGGAGTGGGATCGCCTCGTGGTCGACCTGCGGGAGACATTCGATGCGCGTGGCACCGTTCGGAGCAGCGGCTCCTTGCGGGAGTGGACCAACGGCAACCTGCAGGCGTTGCTCGAGCCAACGCCGACCGGCCACCGGCTGCGCCTCCGGACAACCAACGGCAATGCGCGAAGCCTCATTTCCATGGGGGCCATCGGTATTGGGGCGTTCCTGACCTTCGGTGTGGTGGCAGCCGCCACGGGAACCCTCGCCGAGGCCGCATCCATCCTGATTTCCTTCGGCCTCATCGGAATCGGTGGCCTGGCCCTGGGGGCGCTCCGGCTGCCTCGTTGGGCCGCGGCGCGCGCCCGGCAGATGGAAGGGGTCGCTTCGAGGCTGGCGCTCGTGACCAGGTCGCTCCCGCCGGGTGGGGACGAGTGAGCGTGGATCGATTGCTGGTGGCCACGGCGGGGCTCTACGCCATCCCCGGGCTGGCGTTGACCTTTGCGCCAGAGGAGGTGCTCCTGGGGCTCGGCGCCCTCCCAACGCCGGCTTTCGGCTGGATCGGACAACTCCTGGGCGCCGTCCTGATCGGCATGGCTTTGCTGAACTGGTACCTGCGCCGTTCGGCGATGGGCGGCATCTACGGGAGGCCACTCCTGCTGGCCAACCTGACCCCGCTCACCATCGCCTTCTTTGCGACTCTGCGCCTCTGGGCCGGCGCGGGGACGATGCTGTACGCCGTCGCCACGGCGATCCTGGGCGTGTTCACCGTCGCATATGGAGGGCGACTCTTCCGGACGCCGGCGGCGGTAGGGGCGCCGCCTGAATCAGGCGTCTCATCGGCATGATGTCCCCTGGCATGCCGTGAAGGACTGGCTGATGGTACCCTGCCTCGGACTGATCGCATGCGCCGGCCGGGATGCGGTCCCGCCGCCCTGCCCCCCTCGATTCGAGGCGACCGCATGGGAGGCGGCCGACCTCCTCTTCCGGCGCGATTCCTTCTGGGTCGGCGGCGACGGCGCCTACTCGGTCGACCTTGGGACTGGGCAGGTGTTGTGGCTCTTCGGGGACAGCTGGATCGACCCGGTGGGCAGGCATTCCCGACAGAGCCCCTCCGCAGAAATGGTCAGCAACACCCTCGCCATCCAAAAGGGGTATGACCCCGCCACTGCCAGCATGCGGTTCTTCTGGCGCTCGAACGCCGACGAGGTCCCGACAGCATTCTTCCCAGATGAGAGCGAGGCCCGCTACTGGCCGGGCGACGGCATCCTCCTCCGCGATCGCCTCCTGCTCTTCCTGATGAAGGTTCGGAGCGTTCCCACCGGATTGGGCTTCGAGGTGTATGACTGGGAAGCGGTGCTGGTCCGCAATCCCGAGGCCGATCCCACCGAGTGGGACATGACCTGGCTCGAAACGCCAGTGAACAACCTCCAGGTGATCGTCGGATCCGCCAGTGTCCTGGTCGAGGATGGATTCGTCTATGCCTACAGTTCGCGTGAGCCGAGTGGAGGCGATGTCTACCTGGTTCGCTGGCCCGAACCGGAGGCCTACGCCGGCAATCTTGCTGGCATTGAATGGTGGGCAGGCGACGCGGGTTGGATCATCGCCGACTCTGGATCCTTCGATCCACAGCCCGTCCTGCGGGGAGGTGGAACGGAGTTCACGGTGCATCGCCATGGCCGGGACGCCTGCTTCCTGCAGGTCCAGTCCGTCGGGTTTGGACCGGCAGTCCTCACCATGCGCTCCGCCGCGTTCCTCACCGGCCCGTGGGGAGGGGCTGACACGCTCTACCGTCCGCCCGAATTCGACAGGGCCGGCATCATGATCTATCAGGGAAAGGCGCACCCGCAGCTGTCGGGGGCCGATATCGTGCTCACCTATTCCACCAATCATTTCCATTTCCAGTCCCAGATCGAGGACTCGATGATCTACTATCCCCGGTTTGTGCGGCTGACGGAGACCCGGTGAGGACGCCACGCCTCGCCGGCCCTGCCGATCTTCCGGCCATCACGCGCCTGATCAACACCGCCTACCGTGTGGAAGCGTTCTTCATCCGGGGGGATCGCACCACGGAGCAGGAGCTCCGGACGCGCCTCGAGGGCCGCCGCTCCGACTTCCTGGTCATCGAGGATCCCCTGGACGATGCACTGGTGGGGGCGGTCTATCTGGAGCTGCGGGGCGACTGCGGACACTTCAGCATGCTCTCCGTGGACCCGGCGAGGCAGGGCACCGGCCTCGGACGCCGGCTCGTCGAGGCCGCGGAGACATACTGCCGTGCGGCGGGCTGCACCGCGGTCGAAATCGATGTCGTCAACCTCCGGACCGAGCTGCCGGCCTTCTACGCCAAGTTCGGGTACCGGACCACCGGGACCTCCCCCTTCCCCGCGCCGGCAAAGCTGACCCAGCCCATTCACCTGATCGTCATGCGCAAGCCGCTCGCCTGACCCCTCCGCCCGCCTAAACCCCGCCGCAGCAATCCTCTAGCTTCATTCATCGCACCTTCATCTTTCCTTCACGGCACCCCGATCAAACTCATGCACGCACTCTTCACATGTACCTGTGAGCGTACGTCATGACGAACCGCAAACTGCCCCGCCTCTCCCCGTCCCAGGACGTCCGTCCGGTCACCGAATTCCGGGCGCACGCTTCCGCGTTCCTCCAACAGATCCGCGATACCAAGCGGGCCGTCATCCTGACCCAGCACGGGCGGTCCGCCGCCGTGCTGCTCGATGTGGCGGTCTATGAGGATCTGCTCGGGGAGCTGACGCTCCTGCGCGAGAACCGGGCGCGGCCCAGGCAGCCCGAGTCGCCTCCCGACGCCGCCCACCACGACAGCGACGACCTGGCCGAGCGCCGCCGCTTCGGCCCCTCGACCTGAGGATCTCCCACGTGACTGCCACCTCTTCCCCTGTCGCCCCCGTCGCCACCCGCCTGGCCGAGCACACCATCGAGATCGTCTCGGATTCCGGCGAAGGCGCCCAGAAGTGCGGCCAGATCTTCGGCGCCGTCTCCGCCAAGATGGGCAATGGCGTCTGGACCGTCGAAATCATCCCCGCCGAAATCCAGCCGCCGCCCCGCATCCCCGAGGGCGCCAGCGGCTACCGGATCCGCCTCGGCGCGGGGACGGTCACCAACTGGGGTGACGCCACCAACCTGGCCCTCGCCTTCAACGAACAGGTCCTCGTCGCGCGACACCGGCTCGGCGCCCTGGCGCCGGACGCCGTCCTCCTCATCGAGGACAAGTGGGCCACCCACGAGGACGCCGACATCCGCACCGCCTGGGCCGAGGCGATGGCCGAACTGGCGACACGACCCTACCGGATCATCCCCGTTCCGATGGAAACAGAGTGCCTGACGCTGGTGGACAATGCCCGCAAGGGGAAGAACATGTTCGCCCTCGGCATCCTCGCCTGCATCTACGGGCGGGACATGGAGCGGATCAAGGAGCAGATCGCCCACGCCTTCCGGAAGAAGAGCGAAGCGGTCTACGAGCAGAACGTCGCGCTGCTGGAGCTGGGCCGGAACTGGGCTGAGGAGCACATCGACTTCCGGATCGAGGTCACCCCGGCGCCGATGACCGAACCGCTGGTCGTGATGAACGGCAACGAGGCACTCGGCCTCGGCGCGATTGCGGCGGGGATGGAACTCTGCGCGATGTACCCCATCACCCCCGCGACCTCGGTCTCCCACTACCTCAGCGAGGTCTTCGAGCGGTTCGGGGGGATCGTCCACCAGGCGGAGGACGAAATCGCGGCCGCGGGCGTGGCGATCGGGTCCAGCTACGCCGGCAAGGTGGCCTTCACCGTCACCTCCGGCCCGGGACTCGCGCTCAAGACCGAGTTCCTCGGCCTCGCCATCATGACCGAGATCCCGCTGGTGCTCATCGACGTGCAGCGGGGCGGCCCCAGCACCGGACTCCCGACCAAGGTCGAACAGTCGGACCTGCTTGCGGCGCTCTATGCCAGCCCGGGCGACGCCCCGCACGTGGTCGTGGCACCCGCCACCATCGAGGAGTGCTTCCACATCATGGTCACCGCCCGGCGGATCGCCGAGGCGTTCCGCACCGTGGTGATGGTCCTCTCCGATGCGAACCTGGCCACCGGTGTGACACCCTTCCCCCGCCCGAAGGGGGATGTGCGCTGGCAGGCGGATCCGATCGATCTCGCGCCGGTGCCCGAGGGCCAGAAGGCCTATCAGTGGGACGCCGAGACGGGCCTCTCCCGCCGGATCGTCCCCGGACAGCCCGGTGGCGCCTACACGGTGACCGGCCTCTCGCACGACGAAGGCAGCAAGGTGGCCTACAGCTCGGGGGTGCATCAGCGGAGCTCGGCGATGCGGAGCCGCAAGCTGGCGGTGCTGCAGAGCCTCCTCGCGCCCCCGACCGTCTATGGCGACGCCGAGGGCGACCTCCTCCTGATTGGATGGGGGAGCACCAAGGGCGCCATCGAGGAGGCCGTGGACCGGGCGCGGGCGGAAGGCATCCGGGTCTCGTCCGTCCACCTCCGCTTCCTGTCACCGCTCGAGCCGGGGCTCAAGGCGATCTTCTCGAAGTTCGCCAGGGTCTGCACCGTCGAAATCAACTACAGCGACGAACCGGGCGACCCCTACATCACCGAGGAGAATCGCCGGATAGGCCAGCTGGCCTGGGTGCTCCGGGCGACGACCCTGGTGGACATCGACTGCTGGACCCGCGTGCCGGGCGAGCCGCTGCGGCCCGGTTCCATCCTTGACGCCATCCGCGAGCGCACGCCGCGGGGAGGTGCCGCATGACTGCCACCTGCGGGCTCCTGCCGGTCCTCGAACCGGCGGAACACGAAGCCCACTATGAAATCACCGACTACGAGGGCGCCCGGGCCCGCTGGTGCCCCGGCTGCGGCGATCACTCCATCCTCGCCTCGGTGCAGAAGCTCCTCTCGGCCGAGCAGCTGACCCCCGAGCAGACGGTGTTCGTCTCGGGGATCGGCTGCTCCAGCCGCTTCCCGCACTACCTGCGGACCTACGGATTCCACGGGATCCACGGCCGGGCGCTCCCGGTCGCGACGGGGATCAAGCTGACGCGGCCTGACCTGCAGGTCTTCGTGGTGATGGGCGACGGCGACTGCACCTCGATCGGGGCCGCGCACTGGGTCCACGCCCTGCGCTACAACGTGAATCTCACGGTGCTGCTGCTCGACAACGGCATCTACGCCCTGACCAAGAAGCAGACCTCGCCGACCACGCCGCAGGGGTTCGTCAGCAATACCTCTCCGGAGGGCGGCGTCCTGCCCTCCCTGAACCCCCTGTCGGTGGCGCTCGGCGTGACCAACGCCTCGTTTGTGGCGCAGACGGCGGAGTGGTCGCCGGCGCACCTCTACGCCACGCTGCGCGCCGCCTACCATCACCGTGGCCTGAGCTTCGTCCGCATCCTGCAGCGGTGCCCCATCTACTCCACCGCGGTGTATCAGGCGGCGGTCCAGGATCCGGCACGGATCGCCCTGCTGGTCCACGACGACGGCGTCGTGGTCCCCGAAATCGAGAAGATCTACAAGTCGCAGGTGGCGCACGACCCGCACGACCTGGCCGCCGCCCGGCGAATCGCGGACGCCACCGACCACATCCACCTCGGGGTGCTCTACCGCGATCCGAGCCGGCTCCGGTACGACGAGATTCGCCGCGTGCCGCCGCGGACGGCGGAAGAGCGGCTCACCCTGATCGACGCGGAGCTGGATCGCTATGCCGTCTGAATCGAACCTCGCACTGGCGATGGAGGCGATGGCGCAGCCCATCGCCGAATTCCGCGGCCTCATCGAGGGCGCCCTGGCGCAGGCCGAGGCCTTCCTCGTGGAACAGGGCGCGGATACGGACCAGCGCGCCGCCCGTGCCGGCAGTGAGCTGGGCCTGTTCGGGTCCGGGCGCATCGACGCCACCCGGTTTGCCGAGCTCTTCCCGGCCGTCCCCCCCGTGGACCCGGCGGCCGTCGCCGCACTGCATCGTGCCATCGCGACCCTGCAGGCGCTTCGTGACCGGGGAGCCGAGGCCTTCGTGGTGCAGCTCCCGAAGGGCGGCCGGCTGGGCGTGGCGGTCGGCGATGCCCTGGCGGAAATCGGGCGGGCCTTCGGCGCCGTCGTCCTCGCCGAGGTGGTCCGCGGCGGGCGCTACCACGGGAAGGAGCACGACCTCCTCCTCGATCCGCTCGAGTTCCGCGCCTGGAGCAAGGCGGCGCGACGGTAT
The DNA here is from genome assembly GCA_024641745.1 of Gemmatimonadota bacterium. Taxonomy (GTDB): domain Bacteria; phylum Gemmatimonadota; class Gemmatimonadetes; order Gemmatimonadales; family GWC2-71-9; genus SPDF01. The sequence goes on from JAHECL010000007.1 coordinate 44,269, forward strand.
GCGCCGCCGCTCATCGTGTCGCTCGAGGGCAGCGACCTCCATGTGGGCGCCCTGAGCGACTACGCCGATGGCCGGGAGAAGATCGTCCTGGTCGTCCGGGGAGCCGCCCCGCCCGCGCCACTGGCCCGCTGCATCACGCCAGGCACCCTTGTGCTGCAGACGGCGGACGGATCGGGGCTCGACCGGGTGGCCACCTTCGACGGACCGGCGGTGGCGGCAGTCGTGCCGGAAGGCGCCGCGGTCTTCCTCCATGACCCGATGGCCGGCAGGGAGCCGTGGCAGCGTCTGACGGTGCGGACCCTTGGCGAGCCGCCGCGGCACGGCGTCGGCGGCATGAGCGCCTGGCAGATGGCCGAGGACCGGACGCTCCTCAGCGACCTCGGCCGAACCCCCTTCACCATCCCCGTCAGCGGCGGGACCGCCGCCCC
>JAHECL010000078.1 GCA_024641745.1 Gemmatimonadota bacterium
ATCCTGGTGATGTGGGCAGTTTTAGGTTGCCACGATCCCGGTTTGGCAGAGGACGTCGCCGGTTCGAGCCCGGTCGCCCGCTCTTGTCGCGAGACACATCGCCCCCGTCGAACCTCGGTTTGACGGGGGCGCTTGCCTTCAGGGGCGCTTGACTCCGGCTTGACGGGGGAGGGCGACTGTGGCAGTGCCGTTGTGAGGAGGTTCACGGTGTCTTCACGGATTTCCTACACTCGGCGCCGGAAGTTCACGCCAGCTCCATCGGTCCATCGGGGCGATGGAGCCATCCCCATGCAGGAGGCCGCCATGAAGTCCGTTTCGAAGCTCCTCGCCCTCGGCGCGTTGGTGCTCGCGCAGGCCTGCGCCGACGCCGCCCCGCCCACCGCCCCGCTCCTTGCTGACCGCGCCCTGTTTGCCGAAGCCGTCGGCGGGGATACCCGCTCGCGTGACGTCGGCGTGATGACCGAAAACCTCTACATCGGCGCGGACGTCGACGCCGTCATCTATGCGCTCGCCACCCCCGATCCCGAGGACGACATCCCGGCGCTGCTCGCGGCGGTCGCCACGATCGAGCGGACCGACTTTCCGGCCCGCGCCGGTGCCATCGCCCGGGAGATCAAGCGGCAGCGGCCCGACGTTGTCGGGTTGCAGGAAGTCTCCACCATCACGGTGATCATCCCGCCGCTCGGGATCAACGTCCACCTCGACTTCGCGCAGGTCCTCCTCGACGCCCTCGCTGCGGAGGGGCTGAACTACGTGGTGGCCATCCGGTACGAGAATTTCACGGCATCGCCCGCGCCGGGGATCAGCCTCACCGACGCGGAGATGATGCTGGTGGATCCGAGCCGGGTCGAGGTGCTGGGCGCCTCGGGCCACACCTTCGCGGCGAACCTCGGGGTGGTTGCGCCCGGGGTGGATCTGCAACGCGGCTGGGTGACCATGGAAGGGCGCATCGACGGCACGACCTACACGTTCGTGAGCCTCCATACCGAGGGCACCGGGCCGCCCGAACTCCTGGAGCCGCTGCACGCCGCCCAGGTTGGCGAGATGGTTGCTTCCCTCGGGACGACGACGCCGGCCATCGCCATGGGTGACTTCAACACCCGGCCCGGCACCCCGGCGTACCAGGTGATGCTTGACGGCGGGTTCACCGACGTCTGGGGCGCGCTGCGGCCTGGGGTCCGCGGCTACACCTGTTGTCATGCGGCCGACCTGTCCAACCCCGGCGCGGGCCTGACGGAGCGGATCGACTACGTCTGGACGCGTGGCCTCGGTGCGGCCAGGGGGCAGGACGCCCTGATCGGGCAGGTACACCTGTACGGCGAGGTACCGTCGGATCGTCTCCGGAACGCCGCCGGCCAGTTGATCTGGCCGTCGGATCACGCCGGACTCATCGCCCGCATCCTGCAGCCGTTCGGCCACGCCCGCTAGTCGGGCACGACGCGAACGGAGGAACGCACAGAGCCGTCGGACCCCGTGGGGGTCCGGCGGCTCTGTCGCGGCTGTCCGGCGTCAGCGTCGTGGAGCGCGGGGGCCGTACACCGGGGAGACGCCGTGGGCCGCGGCCGCCCAGAGCGTGAGGATGGCCGTGATGCCGGCGATGGTCCGCTTTTCCTGCTCGGTGTGAATGACCAGTCCGTAGGTGTCCGCGACGAAATGCAGGTTGCCGAGGACCTTGCGCGCGGCGCGGGTGTCGATGTTGCCGTGCCAGTAATCCACCTGCGCGATGATCATGTCCTCGTGGCGGCGCAGGAACTCCCCGAGGGAGAAGACCTTCCGGCTGAGGGGCGTGCGGGTGCGGCACAACACCAGGAGGTCCCCGAGGTACACGTCCCACAGCTCGGCGAGCTGCTGGTTGGTGCTGCGCCGGAGGGCACGGGCCCGCGCGAGGGAGAACTGGGCCTGGGACCGCTTTTTCCGGCTGCGCGGCACCACGGGATGCAGGTCGTAGAGCGTGTGGACGAGGGTGTCGTCCACCTCGTCGTCGTCGTGATACACCCACATCCGGCGGAGGGCGGGCCAGTCGGCGATCGTGACCACCTTCTTCTCGCGGCTGTCCAGCAGGATGAACTTGCCCTGCTCGACGTTGACGGCCGTGAGCCAGTGGCTCCACTCGTCCACGCACAGCAGCACCGGGATGCCCCGCCGGAGGTACCTGACCAGTTCGGCCCGGGCGCTTGCCTGGTCGTGCCGGCGGATCATCAGCAGGTTGCACTCGAACTTGCGGGCGGCCCGCCCGATCTGGAGTTCGTCGGTGCCGTGCCACCAGTGGCTGCCCGCCACCTTGCTGATCTCCCGCTCGTCCTTCAACACCCCGAGCATCGCCAGGGCGTGTTTCAGGGCGAAGGGGCCGCACTGCCAGATGTTCGGTTGTGGGTATATTCCCATGGAGCGTCCGGTTCGAAGTTCCGCAAAGGTAAGCAGCCTGGGGGGGCGATGGCTACAGCACGTGCGCGCACGTCGGTGGTGGTCCTGTATAATAGCGTGGGTGATGAAGGATACGACGAGTTGCGGAACGTCAATCCCGACACGCTCGGCTTCACCCCCGAGTATGACATCGCCGTGTCCACCGTGGCCGAAGAGTACGAGGCGATCATCGACGGCCTGCGGAAGGCGCGGTACCAGGTGCGGGGCGTCAACCTGGCCGAGGACATCAAGCACCTCGAACGGCTGGTCCGCCGGAATCCCCCGGACGTCGTGTTCAACCTCGTCGAGGGGTTCCACGACGACGCCGATCTCGAGCCCGCGATCGCCGGGTTCCTGGACCTCTATCGCATTCCCTACACCGGGGCCCCGCCCATTGCGCTGGCCAACTGCCGCCGCAAGGGGCTGATGAAGCAGCTCCTGCTGGCCAACGGCGTGCCCACGCCGAAGTTCCTCCAGCTCTGGACGCCGAAGATCGCGGTCCGGCATGGCCTGCATTACCCCCTGATCATCAAGCCGGCCCGCGAGGACGCCAGTGCCGGCGTCGACGAGCGGAGCGTGGTCTACGACCGGGCAGAGCTGCTGGCCCAGCTCGTCCGGGTGTTCGAGGAGTTCGATCCGCCGATCCTGGTCGAGGAGTTCATCGAGGGACGGGAGTTTCACGTCGGGATCGTGGGGAATGACGATCCCGAGGTGCTGCCGCCGCTCGAGTATGACTTCTCCGAGATGCCGGAGGACCAGCCGAACGTCATCAGCTATGCCGCCAAGTGGGACCCGCTGGCCGAAGTGTTCCATCGCGTGGCGGCCCATTGTCCCGCCGACATGACGAAGCGGCTGGAAAAGAAGGTCAGGGACGTGGCCCTGCGCGCCTATCGCGTCTCGGGGTGCCGGGACTACGCGCGGCTCGACCTCCGGGTGTCCGCCAGCAATCACGTCTATGTGCTCGAAGTGAACCCCAATCCCGACCTGACGGAGGGGGTGTCGTTCATGCATTCGGCCGAGGAGGCGGGGTACTCGTTCTCCAAGATGCTCCGGACGATCGTGGAGCTGGCCCGGGAGCGGGCCTACGTCCCCCCCACCCCCTGAGGCGGCGCGGCAGATGCCGTGGCGGGGATGCCGGTGTATATTCTGGCCGATTCCAGCCGGATTCAGTACGGCGAACTGACATTGCGCGGGGCCGGAATCGTGCGGCGCCGCTGTTCCATTCTCCCACTCTCTGAAGGAGCAGGACATGTTCAGCAAGATCGGTACTGTGTGTGCAGCCGTAGCCCTGGTGGCGGTGACGGCTTGCGGCCAGGACAAGGCCCCCGAGGCGATGCCCGTGGCGGCGGCCCCGGCCGTGGCGCCGACCGTTTCCAGCCCGCCGAGCAGCTCGACCCTGATGGCGACCGCCCCGACGAACGCCACCATGGCCGGGAGCGTCGCCTCCGGCCCGCTGACCGTGAACACCGCGCAGGCGGGTGATGCGGGCGATTCCTCCTGGGTCGCGCAGGTCGACGTGGACAGCGACAGCACCGCGGAAGAGGCCACGTTTGTCTGGGACGACGAGACCAAGATCCTGTACGTCGCCGTCGAGGATGACGAAGCCTGTGCCGGAGGCGGCACGGCCGAGGCCAACACCCTGACCGCCGTCTACGCCAATGGCAACATGGCGGGCGCGCCGGCCGGGTCCGGCTGGACCGCGACCTACCTCGATGCCACCGAGTGCGGCGCCACGGAGCCAATCCTCTGGGGTGAGCGCTTCGACGAGAACGGCAACGTGACCGTCGCCGGCGTCGCCACGATCGATCCGGCCACCGGGGAACTGGTGCTCGCCGTGGCGGCGACCGATTCCGCCGCCACCGCCGACGGCATGTAATTCGACCGGGGAGCGGCACTCCCGCTCCGGCACGACCGAGAACCCCGTCCGGCTTCATGCCCGGGCGGGGTTTTCGCATGTGGACAACCAAACCGCACGCATCACGTGAGGTGTGAAGGCCTAACCCTTGATATTGTAACGCGATCCACGCATCTTTGGCCTTGGCCTGTTTCCGGCCTGACGGCTTTGACATCGGGATGCCTTGATGATCCGCGTGAATGCAGTGCAGCCCGAATCGCTGGGGTCCGAGCTCGGCCTGACGGTCGGGACGGAATTGCTGACCGTCAACGGGCGCACCCTCGAGGACTTCCTTGACTGGGAGTTCCTGACGGCCGACGACGCCTTCACGCTCCACGTCCGCCAGCCGGACGGCGAGGAGATCGAGTTCGACATCGAGCGTCCCGAGGGGATTCCGATGGGGCTTGGCCTGGAACCTCCCCGGATCCGGCGCTGTGCCAACCGCTGCGACTTCTGCTTCGTGGACGGGCTCCCCACCGGGCTCCGGGAGACCCTCTACATCCGCGACGACGACTACCGGCTCTCCTTCCGGTACGGCAACTTCGCCACCCTGACCAACCTCAAGCAGCGCGATGTGGACCGGATCATCGAATACCGGCTCTCGCCGCTCTACGTCTCCGTCCACGCCACCGACCCGACCGTCCGGCGGTGGCTGCTGCGCAATCCCACCGCCCCCGACATCCTGGAGCAGCTCCGCGGGTTTGCCGAGCACGGGATCCAGTTCCACACCCAGATCGTGATGTCCCCCGGGGTCAACGACGGCCCGGTGCTGGAGCGCTCACTCAACGATCTCTACGCCTTCGGGGAATCGGTGCTGAGCGTCTCCGTGGTACCGGTCGGCCTGACCGAATTCAGCAAGCACCATCTGGTGCGGGAGCCCACCGAGGCGGAGTGCGCCGCGGCGGTGCATCTGGTGGAGCGCCACGCCGCCGTGGCGCGGGCCGAGCGGGGCCGGGCCTGGTGCCTGGGTGCGGATGAGCTCTACCTCCGCGCGGGACTCCCGTTGCCCGGACCGGAGGCCTACGACGACTTCGACCAGGTGGAGAATGGCGTCGGGTCCGTCCGCTACCTCCAGGCCCGGATCCAGGAGGGAGCAGGGGAGCTGGGGCACCTGGCAGGTCAACGGATCGGCGTGCTGACCGGGACCTCCATGGGTCCACTCATGCCCCAGGTCCTCGAGCCGCTGGCGAGGGCCTCCGGCGCCACCTTCGAGCTCATCGTCCTCGAGAACACCCTGTTCGGACCCTCCGTCACCACCGCAGGGCTGCTGCCCGGTTCGGCGTTTCTCACGGCGCTCAAGGACCGCGACGATCTCGACCTGGCCCTCCTGCCGGCCGAGTGCATCAACGACGACCTGCTGTTCATGGACGACCTCGAGGCCCACGCGCTGCAGGCCGAGCTGCCGATGACCATCCGGTTCTCCCACCATTTCACCGACGCGCTCGGCGCCACCGTGCCCGCATGACGATGCCGACCGTCGCCGTGGTCGGACGCCCGAACGTCGGCAAGTCGACGCTCTTCAACCGGCTGATCGGCGGGCGGCGGGCGATCGTGTCGGACCAGGCCGGGACCACCCGGGACCGTCACTTTGGCACGGCCGACTGGGGCGGCAGGCGGTTCTGGCTGGTCGATACCGGTGGGCTGGTGCCCGACTCGAAGGACTCGATGGACCGGGCCATCCGCCGCCAAGTCGACCTCGCCGTCGAACAGGCCGACCTCGTGGTCTTCCTGGTCGACGGGAAGGAAGGGCTCAATCCGGTGGATGAGGAGATCGCGGCGCACCTCCGGCGCGCCTCGCGCCCCGTCCTCCTGGCGGTGAACAAGCTCGACGACCTGCCCGACACCACCGGTCACATGCCGTTCTACAAGCTCGGACTGGGCGACCCGATGCCGCTCTCGGCGGCGATCGGCAAGGCGAGCGGCGACCTCCTCGACGCCATCGTGGAGCGCCTGCCCGCGCCGCAGGAGGGCGAGCTCGACGACGCGATCAACGTGGCCATCGTCGGCCGGCCCAACGTGGGCAAGTCGTCGATCATCAACCGCCTGCTCGGCACCGACCGCGTGGTCGTCTCCCCCGTGGCGGGGACCACGCGCGACGCCGTCGACTCGGTGTTCAAGGCGCACGGCAAGCTCTTCAACTTCATCGACACCGCCGGCCTGCGGAAAAAGGCGCGAGTCCACGAGGATGTGGAATTCTATTCCACCCTGCGAACCCAGCGCGCGATCGAGCGCGCGCAGGTCTGCGTGCTGGTGGTGGACGCATCGATCGGCCTCCACACCCAGGACCTCCGCATCGCGAACGAAGCGTGGGACCGGGGCTGCGGGCTGATCATCGCCGTGAACAAGTGGGACCTGGTGAAGGAGAAGGACGCCAACACCGCGCGTCGGGGCGAGCAGGAGCTGCGGGCCAAGGCGCCGTTCCTGGCATACGTGAAGTTCGTCTACCTCTCCGCGGAAACCGGCCAGCGGATTCACCAGCTGCCCGAGGAGATCCTCGCGGTCGCCGAGGCGCGGGAGCGCCGGATCCCGACGGCGGAGGTGAACACCGTGCTGGAAGAACTGGTGCAGCACACCAGCCCGCCGCAGAAGGCGGGGCAGGAGGTCAAGCTGCTGTATGCCTCCCAGGTCGGCACGGCGCCGCCGGTGTTCGCCCTGGTCTGCAGCCGGCCTGACGCGATTCCGGAGTCCTACGAGCGCTACCTGATCAACGGCTTCCGCCGCGCCTGGTCGTTCGAGGGGGTGCCGCTCCGCCTGAAGTTCAAGGGCCGTTCGGGACGGCACACCTGATGCTCTCCCAAATCGCGGCGCTCGCCGGCTCGTACCTGCTCGGGGCTGTTCCCACGAGCTATCTCGCCGGAAGGCTGTTCAGGGGGATCGACCTGCGGGAGCACGGGAGCAAGAACCTCGGCGCCACCAACGTCTACCGCATCATGGGATGGCGGTACGCGATCCCGGTCGGGGTGTTCGACGTCGCCAAGGGGGCCGTGCCGGTGCTCCTGCTCGGGCCGGCCGCCAGCGCCACCCCCTGGTTCCCCCTGGTCTGCGGCGTGATGGCGGTGATCGGCCATGTCTTCTCGGTCTTCGTCGGGTTCAAGGGAGGGAAGGGGGTCGCCACCAGCGCCGGGGTGGTGCTCGGTCTGGCGCCGATGGCGGTCGGGATCTGTCTGCTGGTCTGGGCAGTGATCGTCTGGCTCTCCGGGTATGTGTCGCTCGGCTCGGTCATCGCGACCGGCATCTTTCCCGCCCTGGTGTGGGTGCTGTATCCCGCACGCCGGGAGTCGATCGGCATCTACGTCCTGCTCGCGGCGGTCATCATCTGGATGCATCGCTCGAACATCCGGCGCCTGATGGCGGGGACCGAAAACCGCTTCGGCCGCCACGCCGGGGAGCGTTCCGCCCCGTGACCCGGATCGGCGTGCTCGGTGCGGGGAGCTGGGGGACGACGCTCGCCGACCTCCTGACCAGGAAGGGTCATGCGGTCCGGCTCTGGGCGTACGAGGTCGAAGTGGTGGAGAGCATCAACCAGCGGCACGAGAACGAGCTCTTCCTGGCGGGTCGACCGCTCGACAAGCGACTCGTGGCCTGCATCGACCCCTTCGAGGCGGTCGACGACGCGCCGCTCGTGCTCTCGGCCGCCCCCAGCCATGTGCTCCGCGGCGTGACCGCGCCGCTGCATCCCGGCATCCGGCAGGATGCGATCATCGTCAGCGCCACCAAGGGCATCGAGGCGCCGGGCCTGCTGCTGCCGCACGAAGTGCTCGCCGAGAGCCTGCCGGGGCGGCCGGTCGTGGCGCTGTCCGGCCCCAGCTTTGCCGCGGAGGTGCACGAAGGGCAACCAACGGCGGTGGTGGCGGCAGCCGAGGATGCCGCGGTGTCGGCGGTGGTGCAGGATGCGTTTTCGACGCCGCGCTTCCGGGTGTATTCGAACGACGACCTGACCGGGGTCGAGTTGTGCGGGGCCCTGAAGAACGTGATCGCCATCGCCGCCGGCATCCTGGAGGGGCTGGGCCTGGGAAACAACCCGCGCGCGGCGCTCATCACCCGCGGGCTCGCGGAGATGACCCGGCTCGGGCTGGCCATGGGAGCCTCCCCGATGACCTTCGCGGGGCTGGCCGGCATGGGCGACCTGATCCTGACGGCGACCGGAGGGTTGAGCCGGAACCGCGCCCTCGGCATCGCGCTGGCGCAGGGCGAGGGGCTGGAGCATTACACCGCCGCGCATCGGACCGTGGCCGAGGGCGTGAACACCGCGCGCTCGGCGGCGGGACTGGCGGCGCGGCATGGCGTGGAATTGCCGATCACGACGCAGGTGGCTGCCATCCTCTTCGAGGGCAAGGAGCCGAAGCGCGCCGTGGCGGACCTGATGGAACGCACCCTCAAGGCGGAGCAGTGGCGGTGACACATCCACGGCCCACTCAGGAATTCTTCTCGATCGGCGAGGTCTGCGCGCTGACCGACCTCAAGCCGCACGTGCTGCGGTATTGGGAGAGCCAGTTCCGGTTCCTCAATCCCGCGAAGAACCGCTCGGGCAACCGGGTCTACAAGAGCAAGGAGGTCGAGCTCATCATGCTCGTGAAGCACCTCCTGTACAGCGAGAAGTACACCATCGAGGGAGCGCGCCAGAAGATCGAGCAGTACCGGCGCACCGGGGAACTGCGCGACACGGCGCGGCGCGCGATGGGCACCGAGACGATTCGCGAGCTGCGGGAAGAGGTGCACGACGTCCTGCAGGTCCTCGAGGGCGCAGAACCGATCGCGCGTCCCGGTCGCGGCAAGGCCGACGGGTGATGCACATCCTGGTGAGCAACGACGACGGCATCCTGGCGCCGGGGATCGTCCTCCTCGCCGACGCCTGCCGCGCCGTCGGACACGTGACGGTGGTGGCGCCCGACCGGGAACAGAGCGGCACCAGCCACTCGCTGACGCTCCACCGCCCGCTGCGCGCGGCCTTGCGGCCCGACGGAGCCTACCAGGTCGACGGCACGCCGACCGATTGCGTCCTCCTCGCCGTCAACGCCCTGCTGCCCACCCGCCCGTCCTTCGTCTTCTCGGGGGTGAACCATGGCCCCAACATGGGCGAGGACGTGCTGTATTCGGGGACGGTGGCGGTCGCGATGGAGGCCGTCACGCTCGGGATCCCCGGGATCGCCGTGTCCTTCGCCGGGCAGGACCCCGAGGTGCTGGCCACCTACGGCCCGATGCTCGGGCGGCTCGTGCGGCAGATCGTGGAGGTGCCCGAGTTTCCGGCCGACACCATCCTCAACATCAACCTCCCGGCGGTCCCGGCCTCGGAGGTGAAGGGCACGATGGTCACCCGCCTCGGCAGCCGGTATTTTTCCGAGTCCCTCACCCGCATGAAGGATCCGTGGGGGCGCGAGATGTTCTGGGTGGGCGGCGGGACGATCACCTGGACCGGCGGCGAGGATTCGGACCATCGCGCGGTGGCGGAGGGATTCGTCTCGCTGACGCCGCTGCACATGGACCTCACGCACTATCCCCTTCTTGAAACGGTCCGGGCATGGCAGCTGGAGCTGTAGGGGCGGGGGACAGCTACGGGGGGTTTCGGGTACGGCTCGTCAGTGAGCTGCAGTCCAAGGGCATCCGCGACCTCGCGGTGCTGCGCGCCATCTCGCAGGTCCCCCGCCATCTGTTCGTGCCCGCGGGTGTGCGCCACCGGGCCTACGAGGATTCCGCGCTCCCGATCGGCGGCGGGCAGACGATCTCCCAGCCCTGGGTGCAAGCCAGGTACCTCGAGGTGCTCCAGCTGACAGGACGGGAGAAGGTGCTCGAGGTCGGGGCCGGCTCGGGATACCAGACCGCGTTGATCGCCCAGCTGGCCGACACGGTCTTCGGCATCGAGCGCCTCCCCGCACTGGCGGCCGAGGCGCGGAGCGCGCTGCAGGCGGCGGGGATCCACAACGTGACGATCCTCGTCGGCGACGGCACCCTTGGCTGGCGGCCGTTCGCGCCGTACGACGCGATCCTCGTGGCGGCCGCCAGTCCGTCGGTCCCCGCGCCGCTGATCGAGCAACTGGCACCCGGCGGGCGACTGGTGATTCCCATCGGCGACCGGGACACGCAGGTGCTCACCCTGCTTCGCAAGGTCGGCGACCAGATCGAGACCACCGCGCTCGGCGATGTCCGCTTCGTGCCGCTCCTCGGGGAGTTCGGCTTCCGTCCCACTTCGTCCTGACTGGCTGATCCATGTTCCATGCCGCCGTCCAGTGGCTCGTCGACACCGTCTCCGCGCTCGGCTACCCGGGGATCGCTGCCCTCATGGCGATCGAGTCGTCGTTCATCCCCCTCCCCAGCGAGGTGGTGATGCCCCCGGCAGGTTACCTCGCCGCGCAGGGGCGGATGAATCCCTATCTGGCCGTGCTCGCCGGGACGATCGGGAGCGTCGTCCGGGCGCTCTTCAACTACTGGTTCGCCATCGTGATCGGCGAGCCCTTCCTGCGGCGGTACGGGAAGTACTTCCTGGTCAGCGCCGGGCACCTGGACCGCGCGGAAGGCTTCTTCGCCCGTCACGGGGAGATCAGCACCTTCATCGGGCGGCTGGTACCGGTGGTGCGCCAGCTGATCTCGATTCCCGCGGGGATGGCGCGGGTGCCGCTCGGGCGCTTCGTGGCCTTTACCGCGCTCGGGGCCGGCATCTGGTGCTCGGTGCTGGTGTACATCGGCTGGCTGGTCGGCCGGCACGAGGCGGTGCTCGTGGAGGGGATGGTCAAGGCCTACAGCACCCGGGCGTTCCTCTATATGTTGCCCGTCCTTATCTTGCTGGTGGTGGGCTACGCGGCCTGGCAGCGGAGGCGGAGGGGAACGACGTGAAACGGGTCCGATTCGTGGTCACGGGGAGGGTGCAGGGGGTAGGGTTCCGCTGGTTCGTGAAGGCCGAGGCGGTCCCGCTCGAACTCACCGGCTGGATCCGGAATCGGCCGGACGGGGCGGTCGAGGGTGAGGTGGAGGGCAGGGAGGATGCCATCGATGCGCTCCAGGCCTGCCTGGAGGTCGGCCCATCCAGCGCCATTGTAACCAATGTCGAGCTGGCCGAGATTTCGGATGAGATGAAGCACTATAAACACTTTGAAATCAAGTAGTTATATAACAGCGGTGAGAGGAGTTCGAGGAGATGTCCCAATCTCTTGAAACTAGGATCAAGGAGCACCTTCGGCCGGTGCCAGACTATCCGAAGCTGGGGACCACCTTCTACGACAGCGTCGAGGTCTTCCGGACCGGCAGTCTGCTCAAGGAGGTCGTGGAGGCGATGGCGGCGCCGTTCGCCGGAAAGGGAATTACCCATG
>JAHECL010000199.1 GCA_024641745.1 Gemmatimonadota bacterium
GCCGATCGAGGATGCGGCTGACGGCGGGCACCACCTCGGCCTCCACCGCCTCGTGGAACCGGGTGACGTCATCCGGCGTGTAGTCGAATCGGCACTTGGCCGCGAAGCTGTAGGCCTGGAAATCGGCGAAGCCCGCGTTCCGCGCCACGCGCTGGCGCCGGTCGTACATCTCCGTGAACAGCGCGGCCAGTTCGTCCCGCATCGTCACGTAGGGTGCGCCCATCGCGAGAAAGGCCCGCTCGCGCACCGCGCGCTCCGGATCCTTCAGGTACGGGCTCAGCTGTGGCACCGTCTTCGTCTCGCCGTCCCAATCGACGGTGATGCCGCCGGTCAGCCGCTGGTACCGGGCCGACAGCGCTTCCAGTTCGGTGAAGAGCGGGAGGTTCTCCTCGCGGAAGATCTCGATCTGTGCGCGGAACCGCTTGAGCACCACCTCGAGATCGGGGCGTTCGAACCCGGTCTCGAGCAGCCGGCGGGCGAGCCGCACCCCCTGTTCCTCGAGCGGGGGGAAGATTTCCGCCGAAAACCGGAGGTGCGCCGCCTCGAGCGCCGGATCCCGGGTGTCGGCGGTGTAGGCGATCATCGCCTGCGCCGCCGCCTCGGTGATCAGCTCCTCCAGCCGGGACCAGGCCTCGAGCCATGGGCCGACCGATTCCTCCTCGAGCGGCACGGCGGCAAGCGCCTCATACCACGGGAGAATGTCCTCCCAGCGGGCGTCCGCGAACGCCGCCGGGGACTCGGGCAGGACGGGAAGGGTGAGGGTGGGATCGGACATCAGGTGCCTGCTGGTTGGGGGTCACTGACGGGGCCGAGCCGGAAGGCGAGCACGCTCGCCAGGGCGACCGTCGCCGCCGCCATGTAGAACGGCCAGTTGTGCCCGTAGTCCTGGAAGGCGCGGGTGGCCAGGATCGGTGCGATCACCCGCGCGAGGCCGGCAAACGTCTGGGCGGAACCCATCACCGTGCCCAGTTCGGACTTGTCCGCGGCGCGCGACATCAGCGCGGTCGTGGACGGGAACAATAATGCCGTCCCGATGGGAACGAAGGGGATGATCAGCGCCAGTCCCCACAGGGTGGACACGGCAGGGTAGAGCAGCAGTCCCACCACGAGGCAGGCACCGCCGGTCCGCATCGCCCCCAGTTCACCGATGCGCTTGATGATCGGCCCGAGGAACACCGACCGCATGACGAGCGACAGCGCCCCGACGTACAGGAAGAAGTACCCGATCGTCTTTTCCGTCACTCCGTACTCGGCGCCCAGGAAGAGGGGCAGCACCGAGGTGAGGCAGGTGAAGGCCAGCATGCCGACGGCGTAGATCCAGACCAGGCGCGCCACCGGCGTGCCGGGACGCCGGAACACCTGCCACGCCGCATGCCAGATCGGTTTCCGCGCCGCCGGCGGGCCCTCACCGAATCGCCGGCTCTCCGGCAGGTATCGCCAGGCGAAGATGACGTTGGCCACGCACAGGGCGGCCGCGACGAATCCGGGCGCCGCCCGCCCCCAGTGGGCCGCGAGCGAGCCCACCACCGGGCCGATCATCACGCCGAGCGAGGTCGCCGCCGACAGCCAGCCAAGGGCCCTGGCGCGGTCGGCGGCTGGAATGGAATCCGCCACATACGCCTGCGCCACGCCGGTGGTGCCGCCCCCGGCCCCCTGGATGATCCGCGAGAGAAAGAGCAGGGTGACGGTGTTGGCCAGGCCGAACGCCACGTAGGCCACCGCGGAGGCCGACAGCCCGATCAGGAGCGCCGGCCGCCGGCCGTAGCGATCCGAGACCCGGCCCCAGAGCGGCGCCGAAATCAGCTGGGCGATCGAAAACGAGGCGATGATCCAGCCGATCGTGGCCGGCGTGGCGTCCAGCGCCTCCGCGTAGAAGGGGAGCAGCGGCAGCACGATCGCGAAGCCGATCATGTCCACGGCGCTGGCGGCGATCAGGACGATCAGCTTCCTGAGGTCGGTGGGAGCGAGGGGGGGCGTCGGCGGCGTCACGGGCGGGCTTCCCCGCGGGCGCCGAGCGCGAAGACGGCGGCGCTGGCGATCATGAGCAGGACGCCATACGCGGCGGCCACGCCGACATCACCCTGCCGCAGGCTTCCGAGGATTTCCAGCGAGATCGGCCGTGTGTCGTAGGTGTACAGCATGATCGAGGTCACGAAGTCGCCAAGCGACGTCACGAACGCGAGGGTGGCGCCGGCAGCCAGCGCGGGTGCCAGCCCGGGCAGCACGATCCGTCGGAGGGTGCGCCCCCGGCCGGCACCGAGCGAGGCGGCCGCCTCCTCCAGTGCGGGATCGAGCTGTCGAAACCCCGCCAGGATCGCCCGGCCCGCCACCGGCAGGTTTCGCACCAGATAGGCGAGCGGCAGGATCCAGGCGGTGCCCACGAGGACCGTCCGCAAAGTGAGGGGTGAATTGACGCTGAACAGCGCCGCCAGCGCGATGGCGAAGACGGTGCCCGGGACCGCCCAGGGAAGCCCGAGCAGTCCCTCGATGAGCCGGCCGGTGCGGACGCCACGCCGCACCACCAGCGACCCCGCCGCCAGCGCGATGCCGACGGCAGCCGCCGTCGCCGCCGTGGCCATCCAGAGGCTGTTCAGCAGGGGACGGAACCGCTCGGGCTCCGCGAACAGCGCGGCATAGTTCGTCGGCGAGAGCGCCGGCGGGAACGCTTCGGTGGTCCAGGTGCCCACCGGCACGAACGACACCAGCAGGAGGGTCAGGTGCGGCAGCAGGAGGAGGATCGCGAGCACCCACGCCGAGGCGGCGATGACGGCTCGCGCCCGCGCGCTTCCCGCCCGGGCCAGCGAGGGGGCGGTGCCCTTCCCCACCCCGGCGAGCGAGCCCCCCGGGTCGGCGCGACGGAAGAGCGCCATCGCGCCCAGCGCGAGCAGCATCAGCGCCGCCGTCTCCACCATGGCCAGCCGGTCGTCGCCGTTCAGCCGGGTAAACACGATCTGGGTCGTCATCACCCGGTAGCCGCCGCCGAAGATGTACGGCGCGCTGAAGGAGGCGAGGGAGGTCATGAAGGTGAGCAGCGCCGCGCCGGCGATGGCGGGCCGCAGGTGGGGCAGCACCACCTGCGTCAGCGTCCGCCAG
>JAHECL010000200.1 GCA_024641745.1 Gemmatimonadota bacterium
GCGCGCTCCGGGTAGAGCTGGAGCCGACATCGGATGAGCGCGGTTTCTTCGCCCGCTGGTGGTGCGAGGACGAGTTCCGGGCGCACGGGATAGCCTTTGCGCCGGTGCAGGCCCACACCGGATTCAGTCCGCTGGCTGGCACGCTGCGGGGGCTTCATTATCAGTCGGCCCCGGAGGCGGAGGCGAAGTACGTCCGGTGCGTCCGGGGATCGGCGTGGGATGTGGTGGCGGACCTGCGGCCGGAGTCGCCGACCTACCTTCGCTGGGATGCCGTGGCGATCAGCGCCGAGTCGGGCGCGGGGCTGTTCGTGCCGCCGGGATGCGCACACGGGTACCTGACGCTGGCCCCGGACACGGAACTGCACTACCTCACCTCGGCCCGGTACGCGCCGACGCTGGCGGGCGGGGTGCGATACGACGACCCGGCGCTCGGCATCGACTGGCCGAGGACGGTCGACCTGATTTCGGAGCGAGACCGCACATGGCCACTCCTTTCGCCGCGATGAGGGGGATGCATGCCCGCCGTTGATGCCCTGCTGGAAGCGCGGGCGGCCGAGGGTCGTCCCATCCAGGTGGCGCTGGTCGGCGCCGGCGTGACCGGGCGGAGCGTCGCACTCCAGTTGCTGACGCCCGCGCCGGGCGTTCGACTCGCCGCCGTCTGCAACCGGACGCTCGACCAGGCGGTCCGTGCCTTTGTCGAAGGTGGGAGCGACGCTCCAGGAACGGTGACGACCGCGGCGGCGCTGGACGAGGCGATCCGGCAGGGACGGCCCGCCGTCACCGATGACCCCGCCGTCGTCTGCGAGGCGGGGCTGATCGACCTGGTGCTCGAGACCACCGGCACGATCGACTACGCGGCGGGTGTGGTGGCGCGCGCGATCGCGGGGGGCAAGCATGTCACCCTGCTCAACGCCGAGCTCGACTCGCTGCTCGGCCCGCTGTTCAAGGCGAGGGCCGACGCCGCCGGCGTGGTGTACACCTACAGCGACGGCGACGAACCGGGGGTGGCCATGACGCTCCTCCGGTACCTCCGCGCGACGGGCCTGCGGCCGGTGGCGGCCGGCAACATCAAGGGAATGGTGGATCACTACCGGACGCCGGACACCCAGCGCGCCTTCGCCGAGCAGTACGGGCAGAGCGCCACCAAGGTCACGTCATTCGCGGACGCGACCAAGCTCTCCATGGAGGCGGCGGTGCTCGCCAACGCGACCGGGTTCCGGGTCGGGCGGCGGGGGATGCACGGGCCGCGCTGCGGCCATGTCAACGAGATGACGACGGCCCTGCCCGCCGAGGAAATGCTCAGCGGCGGCCTGATCGACTACGCGCTGGGGGCGGCGCCGCACACCGGGGCGTTTGTCATCGTGCATGAGCCCAATCCGGCGAAGCAGGCCCAGCTGGCATACTACAAGCTCGGCGCGGGCCCGTTTTATGCCTTCCATACCCCGTATCACCTGCCCCACATCCAGGTGATTTCGACCATAGGCCGGGCCGTGATCGCCGGCGATGGGACGGTGGCACCGCTGGACGGCCCGGTGTGTGAAGTGGTGACCATCGCCAAGCGTGACCTTGCCGCGGGCGAGATCCTCGACGGCGTGGGCGGGTTCTGCACCTACGGCCTGATCGACAACGCCGGCGCCGCGCGGGCCGAGGATGCCCTGCCGATGGGCCTCTCGGAGGGCAGTCGGTTGCTCCGCGCGGTTCGGAAGGATGACCTCGTGAGGTTCGCCGACGTCGAACGGCCCGCAGGCCGACTCTCGGATCGGCTGTGGGATGAACAGGCAGCGAAGTGGCCAACCCACCTTTCTCCAGCCCGGACCGGTGCGCCATGAAGGTCGTGCTCTTTTGTGGAGGCCAGGGACTCCGGATGCGGGGCGACGGCCAGCACCTCCCGAAGCCGATGCTCTCCGTCGGCTACCGACCGATCATCTGGCATGTGATGCGGTACTATGCGCATTTCGGGCACAAGGACTTCATTCTCTGCCTCGGATACCGCGGCGACGCCATCAAGGATTATTTCCGCCGCTACGACGAGACGATTTCAAATGACTTCGTGCTCACCGAAGGCAACCGGGTGGACCTCCTCGCAACCGATATCCAGGACTGGCGGATTTCGTTTGTCGAGACCGGGGTGGAGGCCAACATCGGGCAGCGGCTGAAGGCGGTGGAGAAGCACCTGGCGGGGGAGGAGATGTTCCTGGCCAACTATGCCGACGGGGTGACCGATCTGTCGCTTCCGGCAATGATCACCTCGTTCAGGCAGCACGACGACGCCGTCGGGGCCTTCGTCTCGGTGCGTCCCGGGAGCAGCTTCCACGTCGTCACGCAGGATCCCGACGGCATGGTCACCTCCATCGACCCGATTTCAAACACCGGCATCCGCATCAACGGCGGGTACTTCGTCTTCCGTCAGGAGATCTTCCAGCACCTCCGGCCGGGGGAGGAACTGGTGGAAGGTCCCTTCCAGCGCCTGATCGAACAGCGGCGGCTGATGGCCTACGTCCACGACGGCTTCTGGGGCTGCATGGACACCTTCAAGGAGCGCCAGGCGCTCGAAGATCTGCACGTGCGCGAGACCGCCCCCTGGCAGCTGTGGAAGTCGGGGACTCCGTGAACCCGCTCGGGCTCACCCTGCCCTCCCGCCGGCCGCTCCGCATCCTCTGCCTCGGCGCACACGCCGACGACATCGAGATCGGCTGCGGCGGCACCCTCCTCCACCTGTTGGCCTCCCGGAAGGCCGCAGTGGATTGGGTCGTCTTCAGCGCCACCGGCACGCGTGAAGCCGAGGCGAAGCGGGGCGCGCGCCGGTTCCTGCGCGACGCGGTGGAGAGCCGGGTCGTGCTGCACCCCTACCGCGACGGCTTCTTTCCTTCGGAGTGGGCGCGCATCAAGGAATCGTTCGAGACCCTCCGCGGCGAGGTGGAGCCGGACCTGGTCTTCACGCATTTCCGCGAGGACCGGCACCAGGACCACCGCGTGCTCTCGGACCTGACCTGGAACACCTTCCGGGATCACCAGATCCTCGAGTATGAAATCCCCAAGTGGGACGGCGACCTCGGCCGCCCGAACGTCTA
>JAHECL010000201.1 GCA_024641745.1 Gemmatimonadota bacterium
AGCTGTGCGCTGGCGACGAACTGAAGCTGGTGTACCCCCAGGCCGGCGCCCCTCCAGAGGACTTCCGGGACCTGCCGTTCCGCCACCGGTTCCTGCAGCCGATGGACGGTCCCCGCCTGCGGGAGAACACCGCCGCGGCCGCCGCCTACTGCCTGCGTCATCCGGACTGGCGCCTGAGCCTCCAGACCCACAAACTCCTCGGGCTGCCCTGACCTCCACCCACGGGTTCCATGCACGGATACTCCGACCGGATCAACCACGCCCTCGCCTTCGCCGCCAAGTACTACGGGACGGTGGAGGGACCCGAACGCACCATGGACTACCTGGCGCACCCGGCGAACATCGCGATTATCCTCGCCCGCTACGGCTGCGAGGACCTGACCATCATCGCCGGCATCCTCCACCGTGTGCTGGAGGAGACGGCGCCGGGATCGAGGAAGGAGATGGAGGCCAAGGTCCTGGAGAAATTCGGCCCGGTGGTCCTCTCGACCGCCTGTGAGGTGCTCGAGCCCCGTCACGATGCGCTGGGCCGGCTCCGGTCGTGGCGGGCGTGCAAGCGGGAATACCTGATCCGGATCGCCGACGCCGAGCCGAGGGGACTCGACATCTGCGCCGCCGACGAGCTGCACAGCTGCGCCGCCGCGATCCGCACCGTGCGCCGCCTCGGCGTGGAGTACCTGCACGCCGACCCCGATGCCTCCCCCGCGGACACGCTCTGGTGGTTCGGCGCCATCACCGATCATCTCGAATCCAGGCGCGAGTGGCGGAACCGCGGGATGCTCGACGAACTGCTGGCGATGACCCGCGAGCTCGCGGTCCTCCTCCAGCTCGACCAGTAAAACGGCGCGCCCCGCGGACGATGGCGACCCGGGCGGTCTCCCGGTATATTTGACCATGGATCAACCTGTCGCTGCCTCGACGCTTGGAACCCTCCCGAGCGCCTTCGCGGCCGCCTGTCGGCTCTCGCGGAATGATGCCGAGCTCTTCGAGCGCTGCCGGGATGCCCTCGTCCTCCGGTTTAATTCCACCGCCATCTGGTTCGAGATCACCACGCCGCAGGGCGCGCTTCCGCGCGTCGGTCCGGCGGAGGTCACCTCGAACTCGCTGGAGGTGGCGCGGATCCGCAGTGGCGAGACCCAGGTGGTCATCCGGTCGGGGCCGGACGTCGCTGAGGCACTCCGGGAGGCCGCCCTGCCGCTCGCACATGGGCTCTCGGTCGTCGTGGAGCTGCGTGGCATCCTCATGGAGCGGCAGGCGGCGCTCGACGACGCCACCTTCCAGCTCCGGGCGCTCCGGCAGGTGGCCCGGCTGCTCAGCTCCGTCCATTCCTCGGCGGAGACCGAGCAGCTGGTGCTCGACTTCATGGCCGAGGTCTTCTTCACCTGGTGGGCCTGCCTGATGCGCCCGTCGGGCGACGCCTACGAACCCCGCATCTTCCGGTCGCTCGATGACCGCGTGCATCCCGGCCCGATCGCACGGTCGCTGCTCGACACCGTCCTGCCGACCGGCGTCGGCGCCACGGGCGGGCAGGACATTGCGGTGGCAGCCCTCGCCCCGCCCACGACCGAGCTGGTCGTCCCGCTCGACGCCGGGACCGAGCGGCTGGCGGTGCTCCTGCTCGGTCCCCGCATGAACGACCGGCAGTATGGACCCGCCGCCCTCGACCTGGCCGGGACGCTGTCGTTTGCGGCGGCGATCGCCCTGAAGAACGCCCATCTCGTCGAGCAGCTGCAGACGGCGGCCAACACCGATGAGCTGACCGCGCTCCTGAACCGTCGTGCGCTCGAGGAGCGCCTGGCTGCCGAGCTGGCACGTTCCTCCCGCCACGCCCTCGACACGACGATCCTCCTCCTCGACCTCGACCGCTTCAAGCTGGTCAACGACTCCGGCGGGCACGCGGCCGGCGACGAGCTCCTGCGGGGGGTCGGCCGCCTCCTCAAGGAGCAGTGCCGGCAGCCGGACGTGATCGGACGCCTCGGGGGTGACGAGTTCCTGTTGATCCTCCCGATGACCTCGCCACGCGAGGCCATGGTCCTGGTAGGTCGGATCCAGGCGAGCCTCGCGCGACTGTCACCGCTTGGTCTCGGGCATCCGGTGACCATGAGCATCGGGCTCGCGGCCGCCCCGCACCACGGATCGACCGTGGGCAGCCTCATGGCGGCGGCCGATGCGTCGATGTACAAGGCGAAACGCGCCGGCGGCAACCGCGCCGAAGTGGCGGGCGAGTTCTAGCTTCGCGGAAGGCCAGCATGTCTGATCCCGAATTCATCCTGCTTGGCGACGCACTCTGGATCGACTTCATCAACACCGCGCGTGGCCGTCGCCCCGACGCCCCGGACGGGCTGGCGGATTCCGCGGCGTACCACCGGTGGATCAAGGCCGAAAAGCTCGCCACCGATGCCGCCGACGTGCCCTGGGAAGAGGTGCTCGCCTTCCGGGAGCGGCTCCTTGCCGTCGCCGCCGCCCTCGATGAAGACCGTCAGCCTCCCTCCTCCGCCATCCATGAGATCAACCGCATCCTCGCCAGGAATGCGGGACATCACCAGCTCACCCGCGTGGGTGGTGCCTGGCAGGCCTCGTTCGTTCCCCATCGTGCGCCGACCGCGCTCGAAGCCATCGCCGGGAGTGCAGCCCAGACGCTGGCCAACCCCGACGTCCGGGTCCATGGCTGCCGGGCCGAACCGTGCACACTGTATTTCGTCGACCGCTCGCCCGGTCACTCCCGCACCTGGTGCAGCGCGGAACCGGGAGCCCATCCGGTGCGCGTCGAGCGGCGACGCGCGATGCACTGAATGACCCGGCACCCCACGACGGCACTCACCGACCCCGGGCTGTACGAAGAGCGGACGCGCGCGGCGCTCGGGCACCGCTACCAGCTCGAGGAGATGGTGGCCGTCTCCCGGGAGCGGGTCCTCTTCGCCGCGCGCGACCTCATTCTCAAGCGTCGCGTCAGCCTCCGCGTCAATCTCTATCCCGACAGCGCCTTCCGGGGATGGTTCCTCCGCGAGGCGGAGGCGCTGGCCCAGCTCGATCACCCGGCGATCCGGCATGTGTACGA
>JAHECL010000202.1 GCA_024641745.1 Gemmatimonadota bacterium
ACCCTGAACCTGCCGTCGACCGGTTTTCCGATGAAAGCCGACCTGCCCTCCCGGGAGCCCCAGATCCAGACCCGCTGGGAAGCCATCGACCTCTACCGGCTCAGCCTCGAAAAGGAGCCCACCGCGGGCCTCTTCCTCCTGCACGACGGCCCCCCGTACTCCAATGGGAACCTCCACCTCGGGCACGCGCTCAACAAGATCCTCAAGGACATCGTGGTCAAGCACCGCAGCATGTGCGGCTTCCGCGCACCCTATGTGCCGGGCTGGGACAACCACGGCCTGCCCATCGAGGTTCAGGTGGTGCGCGAGTTCCGCGAGAAGAAGGAAGCCTGGACCCCCGACACCCTGCGCGCCCGGTGCCGCACCTACGCCGCCGAGTGGGTGGACATCCAGAAGGGCCAGTTCCGCCGCCTCGGTGTCCGAGGCGACTGGGACAACCCCTACCTGACCATGGCCCCCGCCTTCGAGGGCTACGTCTACCGGGGACTCAAGCCCGTCCTCTGGGACCCCGCCAACGAGACCGCGCTCGCCAACACCGAGGCCGAATACCGGGACCACGTCTCGCCCGCCATCTATGTCGCCTTCCCCCTCGCCGCCGATCCGGACGGCGTTCTGGCCGACTGGCCCGGTGTCCGCGCGGTGATCTGGACCACCACCCCGTGGACCATTCCCGCCAACCTCGCCCTCGCCTTCCACCCCGACTTCGACTACGTGGTCGCGCGCACCGAGAACGCCGGCACGGTCCTTCTGCTGGGCGACCTGCTCGACGCCACCGCGCAGTCGTGCGGCTTCGGCGCGGTCGAGACCCTCGGCACGGTGCGCGGCAGCCGCCTCGAAGGGCTGCGCTTCCGCCACCCGCTGCCCGAAATGGACCGGGACTCCCTCGCCGTCTGCGCCGGGTACGTCACCACCGACGCCGGCACCGGGATCGTCCACACCGCCCCCGGGCACGGCGCCGACGACTACCTCACCGGGATGAAGTACGGCCTACCCATCCTCTCGCCCGTGGACTCCCGCGGACGCTACACCGCCGAAGCCGGTCCCTTCGAGGGGCTCACCACCAACGAGGCCAACGTCCGGGTTCCCGAACGCCTCGCCGAGGAGAGCGCGCTGCTCGGACAGGCCGACTACGCCCACTCCTACCCCCACTCGCCCCGCGCGCCCTACCGGCCGCTTCTCTTCCGCGCGACGGTCCAGTGGTTCGTCTCGGTCGACCACGACGGCCTGCGGGAGAAGGCGCTCGCCGGTGTCAAAGAGGTCGGCTGGTTCCCGCCCCAGGCGCAGAACCGCATCGCCGCCGCGGTGGCCGGACGCCCCGACTGGACCGTCTCCCGCCAGCGCCACTGGGGAGTGCCCATCGCCCTGTTCTACGCCGACGGCGAACCGGTCTTCGACGAGACCGCCTTCAATGCCGTGGTCGCCCTCATCCGCGCCCACGGAATCGAGGCCTGGTACCAGACCCCCCCCGAGCAGATCCTGCCCGACGGCTACGTCTGGAACGGGGTCCCCGCGGCCCGCTTCGAGAAGGAGAAGGACGTCCTCGACGTCTGGTTCGACTCCGGCTCCACCAGCCTGGCGGTCCTGGACACCGACCGGTGGCCCCACCACCGCTGGCCCGCCGACCTCTACCTCGAAGGATCCGACCAGCACCGCGGATGGTTCAACTCGTCGCTCCTGATCGCCACCGCCCTCAAGGGGCAGCCGCCTTACCGCGAGGTGGTCACCAACGGGTTCACGGTCGACGAGTTGGGCTACAAGATGAGCAAGTCCAAAGGCAACGTCGTCGATCCGCTCGGGGTCATCGAGCGGTACGGGGCCGATGTCCTGCGCCTGTGGGTGGGCAGCATCGAGTACACCGAGGACACGAAGCTGGGCGACGGCATCCTCAAGCAGCTCGCCGACGCCTACCGAAAGCTGCGCAACACCCTGCGCTTCCTGCTCGGCAACCTGGCCGACTTCGACCCGGCGACCGACGCGGTGCCCGACGCGGCGCTGGATCCGCTGGACCGCTGGGCGCTCTCGAGGCTCCAGAAGCTGGTGCGTGAGGTGCGCGCGGCCTACGACGAGTACGCCTTCTACCGCGCCACCCAGGCCATCCTGAACTTCTGCAACGTCGAGCTGTCGTCGTTCTACCTGGATGTCCTCAAGGACCGGCTCTACACCGAGCTGCCCGAGGCGCCCCGCCGCCGCTCGTCGCAGACCGTCCTCGCCGAAATCGCCTCGACGCTGTGCCGGATGCTCGCCCCGATCCTCTCGCACACCTGCGAGGAGGTTTGGGAGCACCTGCCCGGCGCGCGCGCGCTCGCCCCGAGCCCGCAGCTCGCGTCCTTCCCACAGCCCGACCCGGCGCGGGAGTCGGCCGAGACCGACGCGCTCTTCGAAACCGTGCTGGCGGTGCGCGACGCCTTCAACGCGGCGATGGAGCCCCTGCGCGGCGCCGGGACCCTGACCAAGAGCGCGGAGGCCTGGGCGCAGGTCGCCGCTCCGATCGCGGCCGAACACACCGATCTGCTGCGCGAGGCGCTCATCGCGGCGCGGGTGACCCTCACCCCGGCGGAGACGGTCTCGGTGCGGGTCGAGCGGGCGCCGGGCCAGAAGTGCGCGCGCAGCTGGTTCGTCCGCGAGGATGTCGGCGTCGATCCGGAACATCCGACCCTCTGCGCCGAACAGGCCGCGATCGTCCGCGAGCTGGTCCGGCGCGGCGCGGTCCCCGCGGAGGCATAGGCCCCTCTCCGGGTCGCCGCGAAACCCGTGGCGACCCGGAGGCGCACTGCGGGCGCCGTGGCGCTTTCGCCCCGTATCGGGTTACCGGGTCTTTGGGAACTGCGGATCTCGCCAGGTCTCTTTGCCTTCGAGGAGGGTGAGGAGAACCTTGACCTTGCCGATCTGGTGGGGTGGGACGTCGAAGAGGTCCTTCTCCAGCACGACGATGTCGGCCGCCTTGCCCACCTCCAGCGATCCGGTCTCCTTGTCGAGGAAGTTGACGTAGGCCGCGTTGATCGTGTACGCCGCCAGCATCGTCGCAAGGTCCACAC
>JAHECL010000079.1 GCA_024641745.1 Gemmatimonadota bacterium
CAAGGACTCCGGTATGAAGATGCTGGTTCTCGGCGCCGGCCTGCAGGGCTGCGCCACCGCCTACGATCTCCTCCAGAACCCGGCCGTCACCCAGGTGACGATCGCCGACCTCCACCCGGAACGGATCGCCCCGTTCCTCGCCCCCTACCAGGGATCCGACCGCTTCACGGCGGTGAAGCTCGACGTGAAGGACCTCGCCGCCGCCACCGAGCTGATGCGGGGCCACGTCTCGGTGATGAGCGCCATTCCCTACTATTTCAACGGGCCGATGGCCGCCTGCGCCGTCGAGGCTGGCTGCCACTTCTCCGATCTCGGCGGCAACACCGAGATCGTCTTCGAGCAGAAGAAGCTGCACGCGGCCGCGGCGGCCAAGGGGCTGTCGGTCATTCCCGACTGCGGCCTGGCGCCCGGCATGGTCAACATCCTGGCCGCCGAGGGGATCCGCCGGCTCGACAAGGCGGAACAGGTCAAGATCTTCGTGGGCGGGCTGCCGCGGCATCCGGAGCCGCCGCTCAACTACCAGATCGTCTATTCGCTCGAGGGCGCGCTCGACTACTACACGACCACCTCCTGGGTGCTCCGTGGCGGAAAGCGGACGCCGGTGGACGCGCTCAGCGAGCTCGAGCCGGTCGTCTTCCCGGAGCCGGTCGGCACGCTCGAGGCGTTCCACACCGCCGGCGGGATCAGCACCATGCCGTTCACCTACGAGGGCAAGGTCGATGTCCTGGAGTACAAGACCCTCCGCTACCCCGGTCACGTCGCCATCATGAAGCCGATCCGCGAGCTGGGTCTCCTCGGCAACGAGCCCATCGACGTCAAGGGCGTGCAGGTGCGGCCGCGGGACGTCTTCATCGCCGCCGCGACCCCGGTCCTCAAGAAGCCGGAGGCGGAGGATCTCGTCGCGCTCCGGGTCGAGGCCAGCGGGGTCAAGGACGGCAAGCCGGCCAGGATCGTCTGGCAGATGGTGGACCACAAGGACACCGGGCGGAACATCAGCGCCATGATGCGCACCACCGGGTACTCCCTCGCCATCACCGGGCTGATGCAGGCCGACGGCCGGGTGACGGCGAAGGGTGTCCTGACGCCCGACGAAGCGATGCCGTTCCAGCCCTACGTGGACGACCTCGCGAAGCGTGGCGTGATGATCCGGGAACTCTAGCGCCCGTCGTGGTGTTCTTCCATTGACGCTTCACGGAGCCGCCGTCGGGGATGTCCCGGGGGCGGCTCTCTCACAATGATGCCGGATCGGGGCCGCATGATGGAGGGACCGACGATGCTGGACTTTGCACAGCTCTGGAACGAGGCGCTCCCCTTCCACGCCTTCGTGGCGCAGAGCACCAGGCATCGCGGGCTGTGGGAAGGGATCCACCGGATTGCGGTGGTCCCGGACTGGATCAGGGACGCCGACTACACCGACACGCCGCGCCACCTCCTGGTCCTGGCGGAAGACTGGTGCGGCGACGCCTCTAACACCATCCCGATCCTGGCCAAGGTGGTCGAGCAGCTGCCGGGGGTGGAGCTGCGGCTGCTGCGGCGTGATGCGCACCCGGAGGTCATGGATCGGTATCTCACGAACGGCTCCCGGTCGATTCCGATCGTGATCGCGCTGGACGGGATGTATCGGGAGCTGGGGCACTGGGGGCCGCGGCCCGGGGAACTGCAGGCATGGGTCATGGCCAATCGCGAGACGGCGCCGAAAGCCGAGCTCTATCCCCAGGTCCGCCGATGGTATGCGCGTGATCGTGGGGAGTCGACGCTGCGGGAAGTGCTGGCGGTGACTAGAGGGACTGCGACACCCGCTGCGACGGCGTCTCCTGCTCCAGCGCCGGAGTGAAGTCCTCACCCGGATTGATGAAGCGGTCCGTTTCCACCTTGTATTGCCGGTCGTAGAGCTGCCGGTAGCGGCCGTTGAGCGCCAGCAGTTCGCGGTGTGTCCCCCGCTCGACAATCGCCCCGCCTTCGAGCACCAGGATCTGGTCCGCCGTCACGATGGTCGAGAGGCGGTGCGCGATCACGAAGGTGGTGCGCCCCTGTCGGAGGGCGCGCAGGCCGTCCTGGATCTGGGCCTCGCTCTCGCTGTCCAGCGAGCTGGTCGCCTCGTCGAGGATCAGCACGCGCGGGTTGGCCAGGATGGCCCGCGCGATGGCGATCCGCTGGCGCTGCCCTCCTGAGAGCTTGATGCCCCGCTCGCCCACCACCGAGTCATAGCCCTGGTCGAACCCGCGAATGAACTCGTCGGCGTGCGCGACCTTCGCGGCCGCCTCGATATCCGCGCGCGAGGCGTGCGGCCGTGCGAAGGCGATGTTCTCGCCGACGGTGCCGTCAAAGAGGAAATTCTCCTGCAGGACCACGCCGATCGCGCGGCGGAATTCGTAGAGGCGGATCGTGTCGAGGTCCCGGCCGTCGATCAGCACCCGCCCTGATTTCGGCCGGTTGAAGGCCATGACCATCGAGATCAGGGTGCTCTTTCCGCCGCCCGACGCGCCGACCAGCGCGGTCGTGGTGCCCGCCGGCGCCGCGAAGCTGATGCCCTTGATGACCGGCACGTCCGGCGTGTACTCGAACCAGACGTCCTCGAAGGTCACGTCGCCCCGGATCTCCCCCAGGGGCTGGCGGGCGGCGTCCTCCTGGTCCTCGGTGGCGAGCGTCCGGATTTCCCGGATCCGGTCGAGCCCGGCAAACGCCTCGGTGATCTGCGTGCCGATGGCGGCAATCTGGACCATCGGCGCCGCCATCAGGCCGGTGAAGAAGACGTACATGATGAGGTCGCCGATGGTCATCCGGCCGGCCAGCACGTCCCCGCCGCCCACGAGGATCATCAGGACGCCGATTCCGCCGACGATGGCCGTGGCGAAGGCGCCGGTGCCGGAGATGGCGGTCATCGACCGGGCCACATTGCGGAACAGCCGGTGCGCGCCGGTGGCGAACACATACCGCTCGCGCCGCTCCGCGCTGTACGCCTTCACGATCCGGATTCCGCCCAGCGTCTCCGCGAGGCGGCCGGTCACCTCGGCGTTGATCTTCCCCCGCTCACGGAAGAGGGGCCGGAGCCGCTTGAAGAAGATCGCCATCCCGCCGCCGAACAGGATCAGCACCGTGAGCGTGACGGCCGTGAGCTTCCAGTTGAGCCAGAAGAGCACGCCCACCGCGATCCCGGCGGTCACGAAGCCGCCGACCAGCTGGACCAGGCCGGTCCCGACGAGGTTCCGGATCCCCTCGGCATCGGACATGATCCGCGAGATGAGGACGCCGGTCTTGGTGGAATCGAAGTAGCTGACGGGGAGCCTGGCCACGTGGGCCTGGACCCGCTTCCGCATGTCGGTGATGGCCCGCTGCGCCGCCACGCCGAGCACCTGCGACAGCGCGAAGCCGGTCACCGCCTGCACCAGCGTGGCCGCGCCGACCGCCAGCGCGATGAGCGGCAGCAGGTGCGCCTGCTGCTTGCCGATGACATTGTCGATCAGGAACTTGGAGGAGGCGGGAAGGACCAGGCCGGCAAGCCGGCTGGCGAGCATGAGGCACAGCCCGAGCGCGAGGCGCCAGCGGTAGTCCCACACCACGTCGCGGGCTTCCGCCCAGGCGGCGCGGTAATTGACCTTCGGCTTGCCTGCGGGCTTCTCGGACATGGGCAGGAAGGTAATCGACCGCTAGAAACTCCACCCGGTGGTGGCGGAGAAGACGTACCCGTCGGGGCCCCCCGCGAAGTTGAGCGTCATGATCCCCGCCTTGAGCACCCGGAAGAGGAGGCCGCCGCCTCCGCCCACCGCCATGCCGCTGGTGCTCAGGGAGAACGCCCCTTCCGGGAAGACCCGCCCCGCGTCGAGGAAGCCGATGACACCGACCGCGCCGAAGTCCCCGACGTCGATGATCGTCTGCCGGACTTCCAGCGACACCGAGAGCTGGTCGGCGTCGAGGAACCGCCCCGCCGCCAGCCCCCGGTTTGTTTCCTGCCCGCCGTACTGGAACCGCGATTCCTCCCACAGCTGCAGTTCGTACGCCGAACTGAGCGGCGGGCTGCCCGAGGTGGTCACGGCGGTCAGTCGTCCCGCGACGACGGTGCTGAAGAAGGGATGGGCGAAGCCGCGAAAATCACCGTGGAACCGGCTGTAGGCGTTGCCGATGAGGCCGCCCACCTGGAGCAGGGCGCCGGTGCTCGGGTTGTACTCGCGGTCGCGGCTGTCGAAGAGGAGTCGTATGCTGCCGGTGTAGTCGGTCTGGTCCAGCCCGCTGCCGACCTCGGTGCCGAAGAGCGTCGGGGCGGGGAGCGCGGTGAACTCGGTGCCGACCACCCCGGCCCCGAGTGCCACCGCGACATGCCCGGCGACGCGCCGCGTCACCTCCGCACGGCCGCCGAGCCGGGCGCGCCGTACCCGATAGTAGTTGCTGTTCCCGTCCTGGATGGAGGCGTCGTACGGGGTGTCGTTGCCGATGCCGAAGTACCCCATGCGGGCGTCCTTCACGCCGAAGCCCTCAGCGAAGAGCCGCCAGTCCTCCCGGAGCCCCGGAGCCCGGAACACCAGGGTCGCCATCTGGCTCCCGTTGAAGCCGAGCGCCACCGTGGCCGCCAGCGATCCGTCGGAGAGCCAGGGGTCGTCCCACTCGGCGTCGCGCCGGTAGTCGAACCGGGCGCCGAGCAGGGGGAAGGTGTTGGGCGAGGAGGCAAGGTACGGGTAGTAGTTGCTCAGCCAGCGATTCTGCGCCGCCAGGGGGGTGGCGGCGAGCAGGAGCATCAGCAGCAGCGGCAGGCGTCGGCGCATGCCGGATTACTTCGGGGGGTACAGGACGGCGCAGTCCTTGAACGAGGCGCCGCTGCCGTCGTGCACCGCATACCGGGCCCGGAAGAACGAGGCCGCCCCGTACTCGCCCTTCTTGTTCAGGGCATAGAACTGGAGGCTGAACGCCGGCCGGCCGTCCTCGCGCAGCAGGCGCGGGGGGGTCATCGCCATCACCCGGCGAAGGGTCTCGAGGCAGGCGTCGGTCGGCGACATCCCGCGCCGCATGTGCTCCACCGTCAGGAACCCGCCACAGACCATGATGTTCGATTCGCCTCGGCCGGTGGAGCCCGCCGACCCGACGTCGTTGTCGGTGTACTGCCCGGCGCCGACGATCGGCGAATCCCCCACCCGCCCGTTGATCTTCCACGCCAGGCCGCTCGTGGTCGTGACGGAGCTGAGGTCGCCGGCGGCGTTGACCACGTTGAGGTTGATGGTGCCGGTGGGGCGCACCACCATCGGCGTCTTGTCGGGCACGTCAAGCCAGTCGTCGCTCCCGCCGCGATTGGCCCGCCAGGTGAGCCAGAGCTGCCGGGATTCCGGTGTCAGCAGGTCTTCGTCCTGGAAACCGTAGGAGAGCGCGAACTTCTTGGCGCCCTCACCCACCAGCATGATGTGGTTGGTGTACTTGAGCACCAGCTTGGCCACCTCGCTGGGCGTCTTGATCCCCTCGAGCGAGCCCACGGCGCCGGCCCGGCGGGTCGGGCCGTGCACGCAGGAGGCGTCGAGCTGGACCACGCCGTCCTCGTTGGGGAGGCCGCCGTAGCCGACCGAATTGTCCTTCGGGTCGAGTTCCTGGATCTTGACCCCCTCGACGGCTGCGTCGAGGGTGTCACTCCCCTGCAGCACCAGTTCGAGGGCGCGGCTCACGGGGGCAAGGCTGTTGGCGGAGCTGATCGCGGTCGGCCGGGCCGCGCCGCGGAGGACGATGGCCGGTGATTCGAGCGCGCCGGCCTGCCCGGGCAGGACGCTGCCGGCGAGCGCGGCGGCGCCGGCACCGATGAAGGTCCGGCGGGACAGGGTGTCGGTCACGGGGTCTCCTGAAAGGCGTGCAAGGGGGCCTGACGGTTAGAGTTAGACGCCGCCGGGGCCGCTGTCAACTTGCCCCCCTCCCCGGCGCCTCCTAACTTCCTCGTTCGCCTCCCCCCACCGAGAGAGAGCCCCGTCCCAATGGCCCGCCGCCCCCGGCTCGACCCGCACATCTTCAACCTCCCCGTAGAGAAGATGCGCGCGGGGTACTACTCGGATAAGTACTTCGTCCGGGCGCGTGAAATCCTGCTCGCCGACGGCTACCGTCCCCGGGTGACGATGCAGGTCTTCGGCAAGCAGCCGGCGTTCCTGGGCGGGGTGGACGAGGCGATCGCCATCCTGAAGCTCTGCGCCATCGAATGGCCGCAACTCGAGGTGCACGCGCTCTACGAGGGCGACGAAGTCGAGCCGTGGGAGACGGTGCTGCTCATCCACGGCCCCTACGACGCCTTCGCCCACCTGGAGACCCTCTACCTCGGCGTGCTCTCCCGGCGAACCCGGGTGGGGACCAACACCCGGCGGGTGGTCGAGGCGGCGGCGCCCCAGCAGGTGATGTTCTTCCCGGCCCGGCACGACCACTGGCTGGTGCAGACCGGCGACGGCTACGCCGCCCACATCGCCGGGGCCATCGGGGTCTCCACCGACGCGCAGGCCTCCTGGTGGGGGAGCGAGGGCATCGGCACGGTGCCGCACGCGCTGATCGCCGCCTACGGCGGCGACACCGTCAAGGCGACGCTCAAGTTCCTCGAGCATGCGCCCAGGGGGGTGCAGGTGGTGACGCTGGTGGACTTCGAGAACGACTGCGTCCGCACCTCCCTCGACGTGGCCCGGGCGCTGGGCGACAAGCTCTACGGCGTGCGACTCGACACCAGCGAGAAGCTGGTGGACACGTCGGTGCTGCCGCAGATGGGGCGGTTCCCGCCGACCGGCGTCAATCCGCAGCTCGTCCGCAACGTGCGGCGGGGGCTCGACGCGGAGGGTTTCACGGAGGTCAAGATCGTGGTGTCCGGCGGCTTCACGGTGGACAAGATCCGCGACTTCCACCGGCAGGACGTCCCGGTGGACGCCTACGGCGTCGGGTCGTCGCTCTTCCAGGGCCGGTTCGACTTCACCGCCGACGTGGTGCTGCTCGACGGGCAGCCGTGCGCCAAGGTGGGCCGGGCCTACTCGCCGAATCCCCGGCTGGAGCGCGTGCTGTGACCCGGCTGCTCTTCTGGGACGTGGACACCCAGCACGACTTCATGCGCGCCGACGGACGGCTGTACGTGCCCGGCAGCGAGGAGATCATTCCGGTCCTGCAGGCGTTGACCCGGTATGCCCACGACCACGGGATCCGGATCCTCGCCAGCGCCGACGACCACCTGCCGGGACACCGCGAGCTCAGCGACACGCCGGACTTCGTCACCACCTTCCCCCCGCACTGCATGCGGGGCACCCCGGGGCAGCGGAAGATCCCGGAAACGGCGCTGAAGGGCCCGCTGGTCATCGAGCCTGAGGCGCAGGACCCCGCCGGAGTCGAGGAGCGGGTGCGGAAGCACAAGGGGGACGTGCTGCTGCACAAGCACTGGTTCGACGTGTTCACCAACGCGAATATCGGTCCGGTGCTCGACGCGCTCGATCCGGAGCGGGTGGTGCTCTACGGGGTGGCGCTCGATGTGTGTGACAAGTACGCGGTGGAGGGGCTCCTGCGGGAGCGGCCCGATACCGAGCTCTGGCTCGTGACCGACGCGGTGCGGGCCATTCATCCGGAGGAGAACGAGGCGCTGCTGGCCGGCTGGGCAGGGCGGGGGGTGCGGATGGTGACGAGCGACGAGGTGCTGGCCGGCGGGGCGGAGGAGAACTGATGTCGCCGATGCCGAAGGGGTACGAATTCGGGAAGTTCTTCCTGCCGGGGCCGACCGACGTGCGGCCCGAGGTGCTGGAGGCGATGGTGCACCCGATGTTCGCGCACCGCGGGCCGGAGATGGTGGCGATGCTCCAGCGGATCGAGGAACCGCTCAAGCGGCTCTTCCGTACCACGCATCCGGTGCTCATGTGCACCAGTTCGGCCACCGGGTTCATGGAGGCGGCGCTGGCCGGCGGGGTGCGCGAGCGGGTGCTGGTGGTGGACGGCGGCTTCTTCGGCGACCGCTTCGTGCGGATCGCGAAGCGGGTGGGCAAGGAGGTCGTGCGGCTGCCGGTGCCGCTGGGCCGTTCGATTGAAGCGGATGAACTGGAGCGCGCGCTCGACGAGCACGCGGTGGACGCCGTGGCGGTGGTGCACTGCGAGACGTCGACCGGCACGCTGGTGCCCCTTGAAGAACTGGGGCAGGTGGTCCGGGCACGGAAGGATGTGGTGCTGCTGGTGGACGCCGTGACCTCGGTGGCCGGCTCGCCGGTCGAGACCGACGCCTGGGGACTCGACTTCGTCTTCACCGGTTCGCAGAAGGCCCTGGCGATGCCGCCCGGCATCTCGATGGCCGTGGCCTCCCCCGCGATGATGGCCCGAGCCCGCGCGCAGGAAACGCCGGGGTGGTACTTCGACCTGGTCCTGCACGACGAGGCGATCAAGGCCCATCAGCCGACCCAGACGCCCGCGCTCCCCCTCTACCTGGCGCTCGAGGCCCAGCTGAAGCGCATCGACGCCGAGGGGGGCATCGAGGCGCGGTGGCGACGGCACCGGGCGATGCTCACGATGATGGAGGCGTGGGTGGCGGCGCATCCGGCCTGGAGCTTCTTCGCTCCGGAGGGCCGCCGGGCCTGGACGGTGTCGGCGGTGCGTGTGCCGGAAGGGACGACGGGACGGAAGGTGGCTGCGGAGCTCGGCCGGCGGGGATGGACCATCGGGGCGGGACTCGACGAAATGGCCGACGCGATGATCCGCATCGGCCATATGGGGGACCTGGCGCCCGGCCATTTTGCGGGCCTGCTGGCGGCGCTGTCGGAGGTCGCCGACGCCCTGCCCTAGCTGACCCGGAATCCGCCGACGGCACTGGTCAGCCGTTCCGCCGCCTCGGCGAGGTGCCCGGCGGAGGACGCGATCTCCTCGGTGGAGGCGTTGAGCTCCTCGGCCGCCGCCGCGATCTGCTGGGCCGCCGCGGCGTACTCTTCGGTGCCGGCGGAGACCTCCTTCATCCGCCCGGCAATCCCGTCGATCAGGATCCGCACATCGTCCGCCGAGGCGCTGATCGCCTGGGTCCACTGGTCGTTGGCGTCGGCGTCGTCCGCCACCGTCTTGAGTCCCTCCGCGGCGGCCCGGGCGGCGTCACGCGCCACGATGCCACCCTGGGCCAGCCGCAGCAGCCGCTCCCGCGCCGTCTGCACCCGCGAGAGCACGCTCTGCACCGTCTCGCTGGTGCTGGTCGCCGCCTGCGCTGCCTGGCCCGCCAGCTTCCGCACCTCCTCCGCCACCACGCTGAATCCCCGTCCCTCGCCCCCGGCGCGCGCCGCCTCGATGGCGGCGTTGAGGGCCAGCATGTGCGTCTGCTTGGCGATCGCCTTCGTCTGCGTGATGAACTTCTCGATCTCCTCCGAGGAACTGGCGAGCAGTTCCGCTTCCTCGGCGCCGAGTTCCACCTCCTCGGTGAGCCTGGCGAGTTCGGTGGTGCTCAGGTCGAGTTGCTCCCGGTGCGAGCGTGCCAGGCGCGCCAGTGCCGCATTGCGCTGGGCCGCCTGCGTGGCACCCGAGGCCAGCGTCTCGGCGATGCCGAGGATCTTCGCGGCATCGCCGGCGGCCAGCCGCACCAGGCCGGCCTGCCGGCCGGCGCGCTCGGTCAGGTCGGCGGTGGTGCTCGCGACTTCCTGGGTGGAGGCGGACATCTCCTCGGTGGCCGCGGAGATTTCCTGGGCCATCGCCGCCGCTTCGCTGGAGGCGCCGCGGATCGCCCCGACGAGGGTCTGGAGCGCCTTGACCATCGCGGCGATGGCGCGCAGCAGCCGGTTGCCTTCCGCACCGGCGGCACCGGACTCCGAGACGGAGGCGCTCAGGTTCCCCTGGGCCACCTGGGTGGCGACATCCTCGGCAACCAGCAGCGGGTTGAGGATACGCCGGTCGAGCCAGCGGGCCAGCAGCCAGAGGGTGACGATGCCGCCCAGGGTGAAGATCAGGATGCTGAAGAGCACCAGGCTGCCTGTCAGCCCGACGCGCCCCGCCGCCGGCGCGATCGCCACGACCCGCCAGTTCGAACCGGGCACCGCCAGGATCGCCCCGCGCGAGGACATGCCGCCCAGTTCGAGGTCGACCATCTGGAGCCCGGACCGCCCCGCCGCCGCGTCCAGTCCGTCGAGCTGGGAACCGACGGGTGCCGGGCCCTGCGTGCTCCAGAGGATCGCTCCGTTGCCGCCGAGGATGTCGAGGGTGATCAGCTCGGCCTCGGTCCGCGCCGTGGAGAGCAGCGGGCCGAGCGCCGCGGCGGCCCCGGCGCCTTCGGCGCCGGGCACCGCGAGGCGCGCCAGCGCGCCGGGCTGATACTCGAGCGCCTGCCCGAGCAATGCCGCCGACCGGTCGGCCAGGTTCACCAGCCGCTCGTCGAGGTTGCGGCGGAGGTGGCGGGACTCGTTGCCGGTCATGATCCCGGCCATCAGGGCGCCGAACAGCACCAGCACGGCGGTGCCGTACAGGTAGAGCGATCGGGTGAGGTCTTTCCTGACGCCGGCCATTGGGCTCCGCTGGCGATGTAAGTGGGGAATGCATGAAAACTTAGGCTTGCGTGCCGCCGCCAGCAAGGCGGAGCGTGGGCGCTTGGCCCGCCCCCGGGCGGCGGGTAGATTTCGGCCATGGTGACCGATTCGCAGTCCTTCCGGTACGACCCCCAGGCGGTTGAAGCCAAGTGGCAGGCCCGGTGGGCGGAGCAGCAGACCAACGAACCCGACCTCGACGGCGCGAGCAGGCCGTTCTACAACCTCATGATGTTCCCCTATCCCTCCGCCGAGGGCTTGCATGTGGGGAACATGTTTGCGTTCACCGGCAGCGATGCGTACGGCCGCTTCAAGCGACTCCAGGGACACGAGGTCTTCGAGCCGATCGGCTTCGACGCCTTCGGCATCCACTCCGAGAACTACGCCATCAAGCAGGGCATCCACCCCGCCGAGCTGATCCCGCGCAACATCGCCAACTTCACCCGGCAGCTGACCCGCATCGGCGGGATGTTCTCGTGGAAGCATGCGCTGTCCACGACCGATCCGGCGTACTACAAGTGGACCCAGTGGCTCTTCCTCCAGCTGTACAAGTCGGGCAAGGCCTACCGGAAGCACGGCGCGGTCAACTGGTGCCCCGAGTGCAAGACGGTGCTGGCCAACGAGCAGGTCATCAACGGCTTCTGCGAACGCCATCCCGAGACGCGGGTCGAGCAGCGGGCGCTGCAGCAGTGGTACTTCCGGATCACCGAGTACGCCGAGCGGCTGCTGGCCAACCTCGACGACCGCGCCAAGATGGACTGGTC
>JAHECL010000203.1 GCA_024641745.1 Gemmatimonadota bacterium
GAGCGCCACTCGCACCCAGCGCGCGGTGGCGCTCGCCCGGCTCGGCATCGCCGAACTCTCGGTGGAGCAGGGCAGCGAGGCGCACCGCATCGTCGCCAAGAAGTACGCCGGTGGCCTCGCCACCGTCGCCGAACTCCTCGGCGCCGCTGCGCTCGAGACCCAGACCCGGCTCGGCCTGGCCGACGCCCGTTACCAGGCCATCATCGCCGACGCGGCCGCCCGGCAGGCGACCGGCGCCGACCTGATGGCCCTTACTGTCCTGGAGAACTGACATGCGGAAGCTGATCCCCGTGGCCGGCACCCTGCTGGCGATGCTCGCACTCGGTGCCTGCGGTGGCGACGAGACGCCGACCCCGGCCGAGCGACTTCCGCTCGACGGCACACCCGTGGCCGTAATTGACACCGTCATCGTGGATGCCTTCGACGCCTCCGGCGTGGCGGAACCGGTGCGCGCCGCCACCCTCAGCACCAAGCTGATGGCGTCGGTGACGACGGTGCTGGTGCACGAGGGGGACCGCGTGGCCTCCGGCCAGCTCCTCGTGCGGCTCGACGCGCGGGATCTCGACGCCAAGCTCACCCAGGTGGAGGCGGGCCTCGCCGCGGCGACCGCGGTCTACGACGACGCGGTGGTGCAGGTCGGCCGGATTCGGGCCCTGTATGCCGACAGCGCCGCCACCAGGGCGCAGCTCGACCAGGCCGAGACGGGGCTGGTGCGGGCGGAGGCGGCGGTCGCCACCGCCAGCGCGATGGCGGCCGAACTCGCCGCCACCGCGTCCTACGCGGAGATCCGCGCGCCGTTCGCCGGCGTGGTCACGCACCGCTTCGTCGATCCGGGGTCGTTCGCGGCGCCCGGCGCGCCGATCGTGACGGTGGAAGACGCCGGCGCGCTCCGGGTCTCGGTCAGCGCGGCGCCCGACGCGGTGCAGGGGCTGCGCGCCGGCACGGCCGTGAACGGTACGGTGGGTGATGTCCCGGTGCGCGGCACGGTCGAGGGGGTGGTGCCGTCCGGTCCCAACCTCTACACCGTCAACGCCCTGGTGCCGAACCCGAAGGGCGCCCTGCTCAGCGGCAGTGCCGCCACGCTCGCGCTCCCGCGCGGCACCCGCCGGGCCATTGTCGTGCCGGTCGGTGCGGTGGTCCGGCAGGGCGACCTGACCGGTGTGCGCACGGTGGCCCAGGGCCAGCCGTCGCTCCGCTGGGTCAAGCTCGGCCGGACCACCGACGGCGTGGTCGAGGTGCTGTCCGGCCTGGCGGCGGGCGACACCGTGGTGGTGGCCGGCGGGGAGCGCTGATCATGGGCATCGCCGGCCGGATGGCGCAGGCGTTCCTGCGCTCGAAACTGACCCCGCTGGTCACCATCGCCTCGCTCGCGGTGGGGACGCTGGCCATCCTCGCCACGCCGCGCGAGGAGGAGCCGCAGATCTCCGTCCCGATGATCGACGTGATCGGGGTGATCCCCGGCGCCACGCCGGAGGAGGTGGAAAACCTCCTCACCCGTCCCATCGAGAAGCTGATGTGGGAGGTGCCGGGCGTGGAGTACGTCTACGCCATGGCGGCGGAGAGCATGACCCTGGTCACCGTCCGGTTCAAGGTGGGGACCGACCAGGACCTCGCCACCAGCCGTGTCTTCAACAAGATGAACTCGGCGGCCGACCAGGCGCCCCCCGGCGCCATGCCGCCGATGATCAAGCCCCATGGCATCGACGACGTGCCGATCCTGGCGCTCACCCTGCACGGCGGCGGGTACGGGTCGGACGAGCTGCGCGCCATGGCGACGCACCTGGCCGACGAACTGGCCACCATCCCCGACCTGGCGCGCATCGACCTCATCGGCGGCGCGCCGACCCAGCTGCGCGTGACGCTCGACCCGGCACGGCTGGCCGGGAGCGGCGTGACCCCCGGCGAGGTGATGCAGGCGCTGCGCGCCGCCAACGTGCGGCTCCCCGCCGGCGAGTTCGCCAGCGCCAACGAGGTCTTCCTGGTGTCGGTCGGCGCGCCGATCCGCACCGCGCGGGACGCCGGCGACGTCGTCGTGGCCAACCGCGGCGGCCCGGTCTACCTCCGGAACGTGGCCAGCATCGTCGAGGCGCCCGGCGAGGCGACCGACTACGTGACCCATGCGGCGCGCGGGGAGGGCGGGGCGCAGGCGGTGACCATCGCCGTCGCCAAGCGGCCCGGCGTCAACGCCACCGACATCGCGCACGCCGCGCTGGCGCGGGTGGACGAGGCCCGGAGCCGGCTCCTTCCCGCCGACGTGCTGGTGGACGTCACCCGCAACTACGGCGAGACCGCCAGCGAGAAGTCGAACGAGCTGATGCTGCACCTGCTCATCGCCACTCTCTCGGTCACGGTGCTGATCGGCCTCTTCCTCGGCTGGCGCGAGGCGCTGGTGGTGCTGGTGGCGGTCCCCGTCACCCTCGCGCTGACGCTCTTCGTCTACTACGCGCTGGGCTACTCCCTCAACCGGATCACGCTCTTCGCGCTGATCTTCTCCATCGGCATCCTGGTGGACGACGCGATCGTGGTGGTGGAGAACATCTACCGCCACCTCCAGATGGGCGACCGCTCCGCCGAGGTGGCGGCGGTGGAGGGGGTGGATGAGGTCGGGAATCCCACCATTCTCGCCACCTTCACCGTCATCGCGGCCATCCTGCCGATGGCCTTCGTGTCGGGGCTGATGGGCCCTTACATGCGGCCGATTCCCGTGGGCGCCTCGGCGGCGATGCTCGCCTCGCTGGCGGTGGCGTTCATCATCACCCCGTACCTCGCGCTGCGCCTGCTCAAGGGGCACGTCGCCCCCGGGCCCCACATGCCCGACCGGGCGCACGAGCCGGAGGAACTGTCGGGGTTCGCGAGGTTCTACACCGGCGTCATGACCCCGCTGATGGACCTGCCGAAGCGCCGCCTCGCCTTCTACGGCGGCGTGGTCGGGCTCCTGCTGCTCTCGATGGGCCTGCTGGCGGTCAAGCTGGTGGAAGTGAA
>JAHECL010000204.1 GCA_024641745.1 Gemmatimonadota bacterium
CGCCTACATCAAGATCATGACGGACGGCATGCTGCTGGCCGAAACGCAGGGCGACCCCCGCCTCTACGAATACGACACCCTCATCATCGACGAGGCCCACGAGCGGAGCCTCAACATCGACTTCCTGCTCGGCCACCTGAAGGGCCTGCTGTCGGAGCGCCCCGACCTCAAGCTCATCATCACCTCGGCCACCATCGACACCGGGGCATTCTCGCGCCACTTCGACAACGCCCCGGTCATCGAGGTGTCGGGCCGGATGTTCCCGGTGGACGTGGAGTATGCGCCGATCGACGCCGCCTCGGAGGAACGCGGTGAGATGACCTTTGTGGAGGCCGCGGTGCAGGCGGTGGAGCGGATCCTCTACGACACCGGCAGCGGGGACGTGCTCGTCTTCATGCCCGGCGAACGCGACATCCGCGAGACCGCGGAACTGCTGGAAGGCCGCTGCGGGAGGGAGGTTGAGGTCATCCCGCTCTTCGGGCGCCTCAGCGCCGGTGACCAGCAGCGCGTGTTCGCCACGTCCGACCGGCGGAAGATCATCATCGCCACCAACATCGCCGAGACCTCCCTGACCCTGCCCGGCATCCGCTTCGTGGTGGACACCGGTCTCGCCCGCATCAGCCGGTACAATCCGCGGACCCGGACCCGCCGACTGCCGGTGGAGCCGGTGTCCCAGAGCAGTGCCAACCAGCGCAAGGGCCGGGCCGGCCGCGTCCAGAACGGCACCTGCATCCGGTTGTACTCCGAGGAGGATTTCCAATCGCGCCCCCCGTTCACGCAGCCGGAGATCCAGCGGGCCAACCTCGCCGAGGTCATCCTGCGCATGAAGGCCTCCCGCCTCGGGGAGATGGAACGCTTTCCGTTCGTCAATCCGCCGACGCCCGCGGCGATCGAGTCCGGGTATCAACTGCTGCAGGAGCTTGGGGCCCTGGATGACGCCCGGGACCTCACGGCGCTCGGGCACAACCTCGCCCGCCTCCCGATCGATCCGACCCTGGGGCGGATGCTGCTGCAGTCGCAGCAGGAGCATGCCACGCGCGAACTGCTGATCATCGCGGCCGGCCTGAGCATCCAGGACCCCCGGGAGCGTCCGCTGGAGAAGCGCGCCGCCGCCGATGCGGCCCACCGGCGATTCACCGATCCGCGGTCGGATTTCGTCACGCTGCTCAACCTCTGGAATGCCGTCCACGGCGAGTGGGAATCCCTCCGCACCCAGGGACAGCGCCGCCGATTCTGCCAGACGCACTTCCTGTCCTACCTCCGGTTGCGCGAATGGCAGGACCTCCACGCCCAACTGCATGGTGCGCTCGAGGAACTGGGCACGGTGAACCTGAACGAGAGCAATGCGGACTACGCCGCAATCCACCGCTCCATCCTGACCGGGCTGCTGGGTCACGTCGCGACCCGCACCGAGCGCAACGTGTACCAGGCGGCCGGCAACCGGGAGGTGCAGGTCTTTCCCGGCTCGGTCGTGTTCGAACGCGGCGATGCCGGCGCCGGCGCCCGCAAGCAAAAGGGCCGGGGCCGGGAGGAGCCGAAGGAAACGAAGGAGCCGGACTCCGCCGCCCGTCGATCGCAACAGCCGCAATGGCTGGTCGCCGGCGAGATCGTCGAGACCTCTCAGCGGTTCGCCCGGACGCTGGCGGGCATCGATCCCGAGTGGATCGTGCAACTGGCCCCGCACCTCTGCTGCATCACCCACCAGAACCCCCACTGGAGCGCCGCCGCCGGGCGCGTGCTGGTGGACGAGATCGCCACCCTCCACGGGTTGGAGGTGCACCGCCGCCGGGCCGCCTATGGCAACATTGATGCCGCTGCCGCCAACGCGATCTTCGTCCGCAGCGCCCTGGTGGAGGAGGATCTGCTTCCGCCGGTGCGCGCCGGCCGGCACGACGCAGAACACGGGGACGAATCCGACGACGACGGACCCACCCTGGACCGGCTCGCCGGGCTGCCGGCGCAATATCGGTTCCTCGCGGAGAACCGGAAGGTCCGGGAGAAGGTGGAAAGCTGGCAGACCCGCGTTCGGCGCCCGGACCTGGGTGATCCGGACGAGGCGCTGTTCCAGTTCTACACCCGGCATCTGCCCGGGGTGTCCTCCGTGGCGGAACTCAACCAGGCGCTGCGGGCGGCGGCCGCACCGGGATTCCTCTGCGCCGGCACGGCGGACCTCAGCGGTGGCCGGGAGCTGAGCTTCGACGCCGACGCCTTTCCCGAGGCGGTCCTGATCGCCGGGCACACGGTGCCGATCACCTACGCGTATGCGCCGGGGGAGGAGTGGGACGGCATCACCCTGCGCCTGCCGCCGGAGCTGCTTGCGGCCGCACCGTCCTCCGTCCTGGAATGGGCCGTGCCGGGACTGCGCGCCGAACTGGTGTCCGAACTGCTTGCCTCGCTCCCCAAGTCCCTCCGTCGCGAGCTCCAGCCGTTTCCGCCCAAGATCGACGCGATGGTCGGCGGGCTGCAGCCGTCCGCGGGCACGCTCGGGGACGAGATGGGCCGCTGGATTCACCGGCACCTCGGCCTGAGGGTGCCTCCGGAGGCGTGGCGCCCGGAATCCGTTCCGGCCCACCTGCGACCCCGCTTCGAGGTCGTGGGCGGGGACGGACGGGTGCTGTCGTCGGGCCGCGACGCCGCAGATCTCCGGGTGCGCCTGCGCACCGTGCGCGCCCAGCCCGCCGGCGATTCACCGGTCTGGAAGCGGCTGGCGCTGCAGTGGGAACGATTTGGCCTGACCGCATGGACGTTGGGGGATCTCCCGGAGCGGATCGCCGCCGGCGAGGGCGCGGCGGGGCCCGAGAGTGCGTGGCCCGGTCTCGCCGTGGAGGACGGTTCCGTGAACCTGCGCCTCCACCGGACGGCCGTGGCGGCACAGGCTGCGGGTTGCGCCGGATTCCGCCGCCTGGTGGAGCTGGCGCTGCACAAGGATTTCGCATGGCTGGAGAAGGACCTGCGCGCCCTGGACCGCCTGCACCTGTCGCA
>JAHECL010000205.1 GCA_024641745.1 Gemmatimonadota bacterium
TGGACCGGCATCGAATGATCGAGATCGTGTCCGGCATCGTGCTGATCGCCGTCGCGACCTACGACCTGCGCGAGAACTGGGACGGGATCCTGTTCACGCTGGGGCTGTGAGGCCTGTGCCTTGGTGCGTCACGACCCGGGCCCCGGAAGGGGCGTACCCTGCGCCGATGACGCACGAGCCCGAGCCGACGACCGATCTGCCCTCCACCCCGCCGACCCCTGCCATCGCCGCCCTGGAGACTGCAGGGATCCCGTTCCGCGTCGTCCGCACCGAGATCGCGCGCAGCGCCGAGGAGAGCGCCGGACTCCAGGGCATCGCGCTCGGATCGCTCCTGCGCTCCATCCTGGTCCGTCGCGCCGCTGACGACTTCGTGTTCGTCCTCGTCCCGGGTGGGCGCCGCTTCAACTGGCCCAAGCTCCGGGCGCTCCTGGGCACCAACCGCCTCACGCTCCCGACCGAGGAGGAGGCGAAGGCCGAGACCGGGTACGTGCGTGGGGCGATCACGCCGTTCGGAGCGCGGCGCGCCTGGCCGGTGATCGCGGACGCGTCGATCGAGGGGCTGGATGTCGTGGCCATCGGCGGCGGCGCGCGGGGTGTGAACG
Organism: Gemmatimonadota bacterium; assembly: GCA_024641745.1. Classification (GTDB taxonomy): domain Bacteria; phylum Gemmatimonadota; class Gemmatimonadetes; order Gemmatimonadales; family GWC2-71-9; genus SPDF01. The sequence continues at coordinate 603 of JAHECL010000205.1, forward strand.
TGCACCTGGCGCCGGCGGACCTGGTGGCGGCCACGGGAGCCCAGGTGGTGGACATCACGATCCCGGAGCCCGCGCCCCAGGCCTGAGCTGGTCATCGGACGGGGTCTTGACCGCTACCATCGGACCATGACCCAGACGCCCGCGCCCGGCCCGCTCGCCGGCATCCGCGTCGCCGACTGCTCCACGGTCCTTGCGGGGCCGTACTGCACGATGCTCCTCGCGGACCTGGGTGCGGACGTGGTCAAGGTGGAGCCGCCCGATGGTGACGCGACACGCGGCTGGGGACCGCCGTGGGTTGGCGACGAGGCGGCCGGGACCCGGACCGCCGCCTACTTTCTGGCGGTCAACCGCAACAAGAGATCCATCCGCCTGGACCTCAAGCAGGAGCCCGGACGCGAGGTCCTGCGCCGCCTCCTGCGCGGTTCGGACGCCCTCGTGGAGAACTTCCGCGTCGGTGGTCTGGAGCGGCTGGGATTCGGCGACGAGACGCTGACGGCTCTCAATCCGCACCTCGTCCATCTCGCCATCTCCGGCTTTGGCACGGACGGCCCTGACGCCGGGAAGCCGGGGTACGACTTCATCGTGCAGGCGGTCGGCGGGCTGATGTCGATCACGGGAGCGACGGACGCGGACGGTGGGCGCCCGACGAAGGTGGGCGTCGCGATCAGCGACGTCGTGACGGGGCTGTTCGGCGCGGTGTCGCTGCTGGCGAGCCTCGTCGGCCGCGGTCGCACCGGTGATGGAACGGCTCTCGGTCAGCGCATCGATGTCTCGCTGCTCGAATCCACCCTCGCCATTCTCGTGAACCAGGCCCAGAACGCGTTCGTCTCGGGGCAGGCGCCCGGCCGTCTCGGCAATGCCCACCCGAACCTCGTTCCGTACGAGACGTATCTCACCGCCGACGGGGAGATCGCGGTGGGCGTCGGCAGTGAGCGCCAGTGGCCGCGCCTGTGCGAGGCGCTCGGGCTGCAGGAGCTCAGCAGGGACCCGCGCTTCGCCACCAACGGCGGCCGCGTGGACGATCGCGACGTCCTCCGGCCCATCCTGGCGGACCGGTTCCTCGTCCGGTCCACCGGGGAGTGGCTGGCGGCCCTGGACGAGGCGGAGATCCCCGCCGGCGCCATCAACGACATTCCGGCCGCCTTCGCAGCGCCGCAGGCGCGCGCACGCGGCATGACCGCGGATGTCGAGCACCCGGTCCTGGGCCCGGTGCGCCAGGTGGGGATCCCGTTCCACCTCTCGGCCACGCCGGCCGCGATCCGCACGGCGCCGCCGCTCCTGGGCGAGCACACGGGTGAGATCCTGGCAGAGCTGGGCTACGCACCGGCGGAGGTCGAGGGGCTGGCAGCCGCCGGGATCACGTGAGCGCCGCCCGCGTGCCCCGTACCGGGTTTCGGACGCGGAGAATCCGGCGGCCGCCCGGGGAAGGCGACCGCCGGCCAGGGACGGTAGAGGCTAGTTCAGCGGGTCGCCGTCGCCCGCCTGGAACAGGCCGAGCGCTCCGCGTCCGACGAAGTTGAAGGCATGCGTCACGATCGGGTAGAGGCCGTCCTCGGCCATCGTGAACTCGACGATGGCTCCCTGGGCGGGCGACAGGTCGACGGCCTGGCTGGCCCAGTTGCCGGCGTTGCCCACCTTGAGCTCGACTCCCTCCTTGATGACCCGGTCGAAGATCGTGCCCACGATGTGGAACGAGCTGTCGAGGTTCGGACCGGCATCGAGGATGAAGGCGCGTGCGCGCTTGCCGGTCTCGATCTGGATCGGGTGATCCCGGTACTGGTCGGCGATGCCGTTGAACACCACGAAGTCGGGAGCCGGGAGCGCCGCGGCTGCCTTGGTCAGCGATGGGGTCGGCGGTCTCGGGGGGTACTGGCCGCCCAGGTACCACTCGCCCTGGACGAAGAAGAACTCCTGGTCGACGGCATCGAGGCCGCCCTCGGGTTCGACGATCACCATGCCGAACATGCCGTTCGCGATCTCCTGGAGGGCCGGTTCTGCGGCGCCGTGGTACATCCAGACGCCCGCGTACTCGGCCTTGAACTCGTAGAGCTTCTCCTCGCCCGGCTGGATCGCGATCACCTCGCTCGAGGCGTCCATTGACGCGTGGAAGTCCACGGCATGCGGATGGACGTTCACTGCCGGATGCATGAGCGCCGCCAGGCCCGGGAGGGTGGGCGGGCGGCTCCTGAGGTGGATGCGGACCGTGTCACCCACCTGGACGCGGATGACCGGACCGGGCACTGTGCCGTCGAACGCCCACACTTCCTGGACGATGCCCTCGGCGACCGTCATGAATCGCTCCCAGATGGCGAGATCGATGTCATGGGTGGTGCTGTCGGGGCGGGCAGGCGCCTTCGGATCGCGCGGGAAGTAGGTTG
>JAHECL010000206.1 GCA_024641745.1 Gemmatimonadota bacterium
GCACCCGGCAACTGCCCAAGCCCGAACGGATCGAGCGTCATGGCGAGAAGTGGCGTCCGTTCAGAACCATCGCATCGTGGTATCTCTGGAGGGCCACCGATCAGGCGCCGTGAATCACCGAGCGGGCGGCGTGGATCGCATCCTGCGATCCGGTGAGTGCCAGGATATCGCCCGACTCCAGCCGTTCGTGCCCATCGGGTACCACGATTCGTTCCTCACCCCGGCAGATCGCCACCACCGACGCCCCCGTCAGCCCGCGAAGATTGATATCCGTCAGGGTCCGCCCGGCTGCAGCGTCGCGCGGTCCAAGCACCACTTGGGTCAGTTCTCCGATCCCGGGCAGCAGCTGCCGTACTTCGTGCATGACCCCGCCCGGTGCGGCGGGGTGATCTCCGGTGACGGCCAAGGCCTCCACGATCATGCCGGCGCCGGCACGGATGTGACCCTCCAGATCGCGAGCCGAGCGCCAGAAGGAGATGCCGAGGAGGAGCAGCAGGGTGCCGAGGAGCACCGGTCCGCCGTACACCGGGAGCACCGGCAACGTCACCGCCACCGCCGGGATCCCGACGATGAGGACCACCCCGATCTGGACGGAGAGACTCACCATGCGCCTCGGTGCCGCGCCCAGGTCGGCGCGCCCCGGCGGCGCGGCCGGCACCGCCCGGAGGGAGATGGCGTCGCCCAGCGATCGGGCGGACCGCACGATGCCGTACACGAACGGGAAGAGGGCGGCGAGCGCCAGCGCGATGGCGATGCCGTGGACGATGGGGGCCGCGATGCCGGAGAGCTCCGCGAGCCACGCCGTCGCGCTGTCGAGCGTGAGGGACGCCCCGACCAGGATGATGGCGAGGAGCACCGCATCGAGGACGATGAACCGGACGAGCCGGCGTACGCGGCCCGCCTCGGTGTCGGGCAGCGCCTTGCCCCGTACCGACTCCATCCACGACCCGTAGAGCGTCGCGTAGGTCTGCAGCGCGTGGGGCATGCGGCGGTCGGCGTAATTGGCCGCCGCGGTGGACCGTGCCACGAGGACCGGCGTCAGGAGGGCCGTCAGGACGGAGACGAAGACCGCCACCGGCGCGAGGAACGATCCGGTAGCGCCGCTTGCCACGCCCAGGCCGGCGATGATGAAGGAGAACTCGCCGATCTGGCCCATGGAGAGCCCGGCACGAATCGAGGTGCGCGTGCCGAGGCCGGCGAGGAAGGCCCCCGAGGTCACGCCGATGGTCTTCCCGATGAGCACCGCGGCGGTCAGCGCCAGCACCGCGGGCCAGTACTCGAACACGGCGCCCGGATCGATGGACATCCCCACGGCCACGAAGAAGACTGCGGCGAACATGTCGCGGACCGGCCGGATCAGCGGCTCGACCTGCCGGGAGACGCCGCCCTCGGCCACGAACGAACCGGCGAGAAAGGCGCCGAGTGCCACCGAGAACCCGGCCAGGTGGGCGACGAGGGCCAGCGAGAAGCAGAGTCCGACGCTCGCCACGAGGGTCGTCTCATCCCGCCGGAGCCGCACGATCCAGCGAAAGGCCCGGGGCACGGCGTAGAGTCCGACGAAGGTCACCGCCGCCAGGAACAGCGCAAGCCGAGGCAGGGTCCCCGCCACCGATTCCACCGCCGTGCCGGTTCCCCCGATGACCGCGCTGAGGATCGCCAGGAAGAGAATCGCGACCAGGTCCTCCATGACGAGCACCCCGTACACGATGTCGGCCAGCGGACCCTTGATCGCCTGGTCTTCGAAGACCTTCGCGATGATCATCGTGCTCGAGATGGCGACGATGGCCCCGGCAAACAGGCTCTCGAGTCGCGTCCAGCCGAGCGCCTGGCCGACCAGGTACCCGAGCGAGATACACAGCCCGATTTCGACCGCCGCGATGAGGCCGGCGGTGGAGGCCAGCCTCGCGATCTTCTTGATGGTGAAGCCCAACCCCAGCGAAAACATCAGCAGGATGACGCCCAGTTCCGAAAGCGTCTGGACCGTGCCGACATCGGCCACGAGCGGAAAGAGGTCGCTGGGGCCGATGATGACGCCGGCCACCAGGTAGCCGAAGACCGGCGGCAGGCGCAGGCGCTGCGACAGCACGCTGGTCAGCGCGGCCACGCCCAGCACGAGGGCCAGGTCGGTCAGAAAGGCGATGGAGGAATGCATCTGCCTTCAAGTTCCCACGGAGCGAATGGTGGCGCAATGGCGGGCCCGCAACGCAGACCGGCCCGCCGCTCGGGTGAGCGACGGGCCGGCCTCGAAGCCCGCGGGATCAGGTGCGCGGCATTACTGGGTGATGCCGACCGCGCCCGCCACGTTCAGGAAGCCCTTGCCGTAGAAGGGATCGGTCCCGGGCTGGCCCAGGTCGGTCGCGGTGTTCTGCAGGATCGAGCGGACCTGACCCGGATTGCTCACCCCGGCGGCGGCGAGGAGCGCGGCGGCGCCCGACACGTGCGGCGCAGCCATGCTGGTACCCTGGGCCCCGATGATGTAGATGCCCGTCTGGCAGACCGGGACGTAGAGGCTGGTCTGCGAGCAGGCGGCGTACACGAAGTTGGAGTTGGTGCCGGTGTTGCCGCCGGGCGCCGCCACGTTGATGGCGGAGCGGCCGTAGTTGGTGAAGTAGGCCGGCGCGTTCACATTCACGAACGGCCCGTTGACGCTCGCGCGGTAGGTCGGGCCGGTGGCGGAGACGCAGATCGTCGCCGGCGTCGAGCAGTACGACTTGTAGCCGTTCCCGTCGTGGTCGAGGTCGATGGCGTCGTTGCCGGCCGAGACAACGACCGTGGTGCCCCTGGAGCGGGCGTAGTTGAATACCCGGTTCACCAGCCCGACGAACCTGCCGTTGCCCGCCTTCGCGAACGACCCACCCAGGCTGAGGTTCATCACGTCCGCGCCCTGGTCGGCGGCGTAGATCACGCCGGCCAGGATCGAGCTGGTCGGGCAGATGTTCAGGTAGGAGCAGACCTTGACCG
>JAHECL010000207.1 GCA_024641745.1 Gemmatimonadota bacterium
GGCGCGGGATCGAGCAACTGGCTGCCGAGATGCATCGCGATCGCGGTGAGCCGGAGGTAGGGATGATCACGGATGTACTCGGCGGCCACCCGCACCTGGTCGTGCGGCACCCCGAACTTGATGCCGCCGTGGCTGGTGGAGATGTAGGGATGGGTGTCGGTGGTCACGTCGGGGTTCACCCGGATCCCGACCGCGGTCACATGGTCGACGCGGGCGGCCACGGCACCGAGCAGCTTCAATTCCTCCACCGACTCGACGTTTACCTGGCCCACGCCGGCGGCCACCGTCTCCTCGAGCTCTGCCGCGGTCTTTCCCACCCCGCTGAAGACGAGGCTCTGCGCGCCGAAGCCTGCCTTGAGGGCCCGGCGCATTTCGCCCGCGGAGACCAGGTCTGCGCCGGCGCCGAGATCATGCAGCAGCCGCAACACGGCCAGGTTGCTGTTCGCCTTCACGGCGTAGCAGATCCGGTGGGGAATCCCCGCGAACGCCGATTCCAGCGCCCGGTACCGCTGCCGGATTGCCTCGGCATTGTAGACGAAGACGGGGGTGCCCACCTCGGACGCAATGCGCGCGAGCGGCACCCCCGCCATCATCAAGCCGTCCGGGCTCCGAACGATTCCTGCGTCCGCCAGCAACGCGTCCTGCCCGTCTGCCCGCCTGCCCGTCGGTCCCGTCTGCACTAGTACGCCTTCGCCCACACCGCCTCCGTCACGGCGTCGCGGTTGCACCAGATGCACCGGGTCGGCGCGGGATCGGAACGGAACTCCTCGTCCGGCAGGACGCGGATGGTGGCCTTGGTCTGGTCCTTGATGTCATTCTCGCAGGTCGCGTCCCCGCACCAGCCTCCATACACGAATCCGCCCGCTCCGTTCATCGCCTCGACGAGCTGCTCGCGGGTGGCCCCGCGGATGGTCCCCGCTTCGCGGCGCGCCACGGCGGCCCCCAGCAGCGCCTGCTGCATCGCGTCGATCTCGACGTGGATCCGGTCGCCGATGCCCGCCATCGGGATCGGCTCCTTCCCGCCGGTACGTCGGGCGAGCATCACCTGCTCCGCCGCGAGGTCCCGCGGGCCGAGTTCGAGCCGGAAGGGAGCCCCCTTCGATTCCCATTCATAGTACTTGGCGCCCGGCTTCAGGCCGTCGCGTGCATCGAGGTGCACGCGGATGTTCGCCGCCCGGAGGGTCTGCTGGAGCCGCTCGGCGGCCTCGATGACCGCCACCCGCTCCTCGTCCTTCCGGTAGATCGGCACGATCACGACCTGGTACTGCGCCAGGCGCGGCGGACAGACCAGTCCGACGTCGTCGCTGTGGGTCATGATGAGCCCCCCGACCAGGCGGGTCGACACGCCCCACGAGGTGTTCCACACGTGCCCCAGCCCGCCGTCGGCGGTCTGGAACGTGACGTCGAAGGCCTTGGCGAAGTTCTGGCCCAGGTTGTGGCTGGTGCCCGCCTGCAGCGCCTTGTTGTCCTGCATCAGCGCCTCGATGGCGTAGGTGCGGAGCGCCCCCGCGAACTTCTCCCCGTCGCTCTTCCGGCCCGTCAGGACGGGCATCGCCATCCACTCCTCCGCGAACCGGCGGTAGATCCCGAGGATCATGAGGGTCTCCGCCTCGGCCTCCTCCTCGGTGGCGTGGGCGGTGTGCCCCTCCTGCCAGAGGAACTCCGTGGTCCGGAGGAACAGGCGGGTGCGCATCTCCCACCGGACCACGTTGGCCCACTGGTTGATGAGGAGCGGCAGGTCGCGCCAGCTCTGGATCCACTTCGCGTACATCGCGTAGATGATCGTCTCGGAGGTCGGCCGCACGACCAGCGGCTCCTCGAGCACCTTGCCGCCGCCGATGGTCACCACGGCGGTCTCGGGGGCGAAGCCCTCGACATGCTCCGCCTCGCGGGCCAGGAAACTCTGCGGGATGAAGAGCGGGAAGTAGGCGTTCTGGTGTCCGGTGTCCTTGAACATCCGGTCCAGCGCCTGCTGCATCTGTTCCCAGATGGCATAGCCGTTCGGGCGGATCACCATGCACCCGCGCACCGGGCTGTAATCCGCCAGCTGCGCGCGCGCGATGACCTCGTTGTACCAGGCGGAGAAGTCCGCGGCTCGAGTCGTGAGCGCCTTGTCGTCTGCCATGCTGCCTCGCTGGGTAGGGCCGCCGGGCGGTCCCGGAATCAGGAGCGGTAGGTCAGGAGTGCCGCTACCGCGTCGTGGCGGGACACCGACCGCTGCTGCTTCCCGGCCAGGTCCTTGATCTGCACTTCGTTCCGGGTCCGGTCGTCGGGCCCGATGAGCACCGCGATCCGTGCCTTCCGCGCGTCGGCCAGCTTGAGCTGCCTGCCCACCGCCTGGGCGCCGAGGGCGTACTCCGTGCGCAGGCCCGCGTTCCTGCACTCGTGTGCGAGCGCGAGCACGTGGGGGAGATCGTCGTCGGTCACGCCGGCGATGAAGACCTCGATGGCGGGCGACGGCGCCGGCAGCAGCCCCCGCTCCTTCAGGACCTCGCCGATGACCACATCGCCCATCGCGAAGCCGACCGCGGGGAGGTCCACCCCGCCCAGCCGCTCCAGCAACTCGTCGTATCGGCCGCCGCCGGCGATCGCGCGGTGGCTCCGGCCGGCGTCGAACAGCTCGAAGACGGTCCCGGTGTAGTACGCCAGCCCCCGGACAATCGTGAGGTCCACCTCGACGAACTCGGACAGGCCCATCGCGGCGAGCGCGTCCAGGGTCTGCGCGAGGGGGCGCAGCGCCTCCTCGCCGCCGGGGACGCCGGCGAGGGCGCCGGCCACGGCCTCGAACCCCCGAAGCCCGGCGACCTGAAGCACCCGGGTCGCCACCTCGGCGGACATCCGCGCCCCGTCGGGGCCGCGCAGCATCGCCCCCAGCGCGGCCGCCTCCATCCGTTCCCGCTTGTCGATCGCGGCGTACGCGGAGGCGAGCTGCGTCTCCTGCACACCGG